>JAKAQM010000067.1 GCA_021822565.1 Actinomycetes bacterium
CCGTGCCCTTCCACAGAGGCTCTGATCTGCGACGTTACCCAAAGGGGCTGGTCACGGGGGCGCATTTTCTACGTTCGCAACGTAGAAGTCGGCGGTTCGAGTCCGCTCACCTCCACCATTTTTGTCACGGCGCGAGACGCCGACGTGGGTGCGGTTTGGTCGGGGTTGTCGGTCGGGTCGGTGGGGAGGCCGCCTCGTATGAGGTAGGTGGGTTGTACGACGCCGGGTTCGACGACGACGAGACGGTCGACGAAGGCCTGGGCGGCAGCCTTGCGATGGGCGTCGGTGCCGTTGGCGACGATCTGTGCGAGCTCGGTGCGTAGGGCGTCGATGTCGGCCTGGGCGGGCGGGTCCATGGCGGCGAGGTCAGCTGCTTCTTCGAGCTGGTCGCGCCGTGCTTTGAGGGTGCGGGCTTGCTCGCCGAGGTCGCGGACTCGTGGGCCGAACATGGCGTCGCTGATGGTCCCGGCCTCGAAGGCCAAGATGTAGCGCTCGATGGCAGCCTCGGTCTTTCGTAGCTCTGCCGTAGCGGCGTCGAGCTCGTCGCGTTGGTGGCGGGCGGTCTCGGCGACCTGGTCGGACTTGATGGCGACGGCGCGGGCGATGAGGTCGGGGTCGGCGTAGAAGGCGAGAAGCGCGTCGAGCACCGCGGCTTCGAGGACATCGGCGCGGATGCGTTCGCCGTCACAGGCGTCCTTGCCGTAGCGCTGGCGGGTGAAACACGCGTAGTAGCGGTAGCGGTGCCCGCGCCCGGCGGCTGCGACACCGACGTAGTTGCGCCCACAAGTTCCGCAGGTGATGAGCCCGGTCAAGAGGTAGTCGGGATGGGCGTGGGTCATGCGACGGTCGTAGCTCTCGCCACGCTCTGCAAGGAGGGTCTGGGCCCGCTCGAACAGCGCGGGGTCGATGAGCGGCACCTCTGGCTGGTGGCAGACGTCGCGGAAGGTGACCTCGCCGAGGTAGCTGCGGTTGCGCAGGATGAACAGCACGGCCTGGGCGGACCAGCGCCGGCCGCTTCTCGTGCGGCAGGCGTCGGTGTTGAGCTCTGCGGCGATGGTGGCGGCGCCGGCGTGGTCGATGCCGTAGCGGGTGAAGATCCGCTCGACGAGGGGGAACTCGGAAGCTTCGATGGCGAGGTGCTTGTCGTCGTCGAGGCGCAGCCCGTAGGGCACGGCACCTCCGGGCCAGCCCCCCCGAGCAGCCTTTCGTTCCATGCCGGCGACGACCCGGTCGATGATGGTGGCCCGCTCGAACTCGGCGAACACCCCGAGGAGCTGGACGAGCATCCGCCCGGTGGGCGTCGAGGTGTCGATCGGCTCGGTGGCCGAGCGGAAGGCGACCCCGGCCGACTCCAGCTCTTCCAATAGCCCGACGAGGACCTTCAAGGACCGGGCGAAGCGGTCGACGCGGTAGACGAGGAGGATGTCGTAGCGCCCGAGCCGGGCGTCTCGCAGCGCCTGGGTGAGGGCGGGCCGTTCGGCGTAGGCGCCGGAGTACTGGTCGGTGTAGGTCTTGACCTGCTCCCAGCCGGGCTGGCTGGCGACAAAGGCGCCGAGGCGGGTCTCCTGCGCGCCGAGGGAGAACGGCTGGTGCTCCTCGTCGGTCGAGATACGCAGGTAGCAGGCGACCCGCACGGCTGCGCCCCCGGCACCGAGGGTCACCGGGGCCACAGGGGCTGCTCGTCGCTTGGCGGTAGTGCGGGTGGTGGTCATGGGGTCCTCTCTGTCCTTGTGGCCGTGCTGTCCTTGTGGGCGTGCCGGGAGCCGAGAGGAGACCTCGAACCCCTGGCGGTGTCAAGGAGCCCGGCGTTGTGCGGGAGCCGGCCGGCTGTGGCCCGGCGGGACCCGGTCCGCTCGGCCGGTGCTGTGCCGGTCGGCGTCGGCGAGGAGCCCGGCGAGGGCCTCGACGGCACGGGCTTGTTGGTCGGCGGTCATCGGCAGATAGGTGGGCGGGAGGAGGCACACGGTGCTGGCCGTGTGGCGCCGGCCGCTCGGGGCAGCGGGCTCACCGCCCTCCCCGAGCGGTTCGGACCTACGGGTTCCCGGTGAAGAGCCTTCGGTTTTGCTGAACCCGTGGAGGTTCATGGCGCCTTCCAGACGACAAGGTCTTCGTGGGCGGTAACGAGGCGGGGGACGTCGCGGGCCCGGGCCCGGCGGACTTGTTCGAGGGCGAAGAACGAGGCTCGTGGGACGAGCTGGTCGTCGCGCAGCCCGCAGAGGAGGGCGACGTTTCGCTCGTGGAGGACAAGCCCGGCGTCTTCGCCGACGCGGGCGAGCGCGCCGGGGAGGTCGATGAGCCGACCGCCTCGCCACCAGGGCCGAAGGGTCATGGCGACGAACCCCCCGGGGCGAGCCAGCACGGCCGCGCCGCCGAGCATGACCCGCATCGCGTCGAGCAGGCCGGCGAGGCCGACGTGGGCGAGGTTGGCCGGGTCGTTCGAGTAGCGGTCGTGGCTCTTTTGCACGCCCGCTCCGGGGATCGCTTTCACCTGGCCGTGCAGCGACGAGCCGTAGGGCGGGCTGGTGAGCACGAGGGCGACGAGGCCGCGTGCGGCGGGGTCGACGAGCGAGGCGACGTGGCGGCCGTCCCCGCAGATCACCTCGCCGTGCCCGGTGGCCCCCTGGGAGCGGGCGTGGGCGAGGTTGCCTCGGGCGAGCTCGGCCCAGGGCTCTTCGTACTCGACGCCGATCGCGTCACGGCCGAGGTGGACGGCTTCGACCAAGGTGGTGCCGATCCCGCACATCGGGTCGAGGACGAGGTCGCCGGGACGGCTGTAGGTGGCGATCGCTCGCTGGGCGATGGCGGGGAGCATCCGGGCGGGGTGGGTTCCCGACAGCTCGACGTAGCGCCCCTTGCGTTGGGCGCGGGCGGGGTGCTGGGCGGTCGGCCAGACCGACAGCGCAAGGTCAGTGGGCACGGGCGGTCTCCTTCGAGGATGAGGTGAGCTGGGCGGGGCCGGCGGAGAAGACGCAGAGGTCCTCGTGGACGACGAGGTGGACGGCTTCTCCTCGGGCGGCGGCCTTGCTGGTCTGGGTGCGCTGCCAGAACGAGGGGCGGGCGACGAGGTCGCCGTCTCTGACCGCGGCGTGCAGGGCGATCACGTGCTGGAGGTAGGTGAACCCGGCTGCCTCGGCGAGGGCGACGGTCAGCCCGGCGAGGTCGAACAGGTGGCCTTTTCGTCGGGTGTTCTTCGTGACCACCGCCAGGATCCCGCCCGGTCGGAGCACCGCCCGACACGCGCCGTAGACGGCGGCCATCGCCTGCGCATACATCGGGCCCCGCGCGTGGCCGAGGTTCGCCCGATCCGCCGAGTAGTTGCGCTCGGCGGTCGCGCACAGGTTGTGCCCGGCCCCCCAGTTGGTGGTGTCGAGGTTGCCGACGTCACACGCATAGGGCGGGGAGGTGCAGATGAGGTCGACTTCTCCGGCGTCCTCGCCGAGGAGGGTGGCGAGGTCGGTGGCGTCCCCTTGGAGCACCCGGACCAGTGCTCGGGCGCCGGGGTCGAGGACATGCTCCGCGTTGGCCCGGGCGAGTTCGGCCCAGCGGGCTTCGAGCTCAACACCCACCGCCCGCCGACCGACAAGGGCGGCTTCGACCAAGGTGGTGCCGGTGCCGGCCATCGGGTCGACGACCAGCGCGCCGGGTTGGCTGTACTCGACGACGATGCGTCGGGCGAGGTCGGGGAGCATCTTTCCGGGATGGGTGGTGCAGCCGGGGTGGTAGCGGCCGGCCCGCTGGTACTGGGCACTTCGCTGGCCGACCGGCCAGACGGCGAGCGGCACCGGGCGTGGCCCGTGCTGAGAGCCGGAGTGATTGGCGTCAGCGGGCTGGCGGTCGGGGTCCTGCCGGGTGGGGGTTCGGGGGGTGGTGGTCGTGGCCATGGGCGGCCCACGGCCGGAGAAGGCGTGCCACCCGCCAAATAGGGGTCGACGGAGCAATTCCGGACACCACTTTTTCTCTCCGGTCGTCTTGAGCTGCTGTGCGCGGCGGAGGTAGCTCGTCAGGACCCGAGCACCACCACACGAAAGGGGTAGGTCATGTCCACCACCAAGCAAGATCCGAATGACGCCGTTGCCGCCGTGCTCGCCGGCCACCCCGGCGCCACCGCAGCCCAGGTGGCCGAGGTGGCAGGCATCGGCCGGTCGACGGCGGCGAAGGTTCTGGCCGCGATGGAGGACCGCGGCGTCGCCCGCCGTGACCCAGGCGGCCGTGACGGTGGCCGGCAGCTGGCGGACCGCTGGCATCTCGTCGAAGCCGACACCGCCGGGGGCGAGAACGACATCGCCGGAGGTGAGCAGGACATGGTCGCCGCATCGGATCCGGCCGCTGTCGTCGGCGACGATCCAGGGCGCGGCGATGTCGGCGACGCAGTGGTCGCCGTGGTCGGTGCGGCGGAGACCGGTCGGTTGGGGCGGGGTGCGCTCCGCTCGCTTGTGCTCGACTACCTGGGTGCCCGCGGCGGCGCCGACGGCCTCGGCCCTGCCGCGGTGGCAAAAGGCCTCGGGGGCAAGTCGTCGGGCGCGGTGGGAAACGCCCTCTCCCGGCTCGAAGCAGACGGGGCGGTCCGCCTCGTCGCCGAGCGCCCACGTCGCTACGTCATTGTCGCCTGACCCGGCTGGGGGCGTCCGGCGGGCGGCTACTGCACGGCTGTCGTAGCCCTACTGCACTGCTGGAGTAGCCGCCGCAGAAGACCCGCGGACGGCGCGGATGGCCCGCCCGCCCAGATTTTTCTCGGGCGGGCTGCCGGGTCCGGTTCGGGCACCGGTCTGGGCGCTGCGTCAGGTGTGTAGTAGCGGCTGACCTGGGTTGACGCGAGCCCGCCTGGGCATCTCGGCTCCTCTACTGCACGGCTGTAGGAGCACGAGGGTCTGCTCACCGGGGCAGATGTGTAGCAATCGTGCAGTAGTACCCAGGGCGCGATGGCGGCTCCACCGAGAAGGGAGCTGCCATGACCACCCTGTCACGCCGTGTGCCGGAGGGCCCGTTCGACACCTTGGAGGACGCCTTCGTCCTGCTGTGCGCAGGGCCCCGCCCGCTCGCCCTGGAGGCGGCGGCGGTGCCCGGCCTGCCCGCCCGGGAGCTTCCGCTGACCGAGCTGCGAGCGATCCTGTTGCACCCCTCGACGTCGTACCGGGTCCGCAACGCGGCCATCTCGATCCTGGTGGGCCGGGCCCGCAGCGAGGGTGGGCGCTGGACGGTGGGGTTGGCCGGGGTGCTGCTGTTCGGGTTGCGCCGGGCGACCTCGGGGCTGTGCGAGGTGTGCCCGCACAAGGCGGCCGACATCGAGGCCGAGACCCTGGCCGGCCTCATCGAGGGGATCGCCAAGACCGACCCCGGACGGCAGCGTCTGGCGGCTCGGCTCATCTGGCTGGCAAGAGACCGGGCGAAGACCCTCGTCGCCAAGGAGCTCTCCGAGGTGGGACGCCCCGGACGCCACCGCTGCTCGGAGGTCCCCGCCCGCCCCTACGGCCATCCAGACCTGGTGCTGGCCGAGGCGGTCGCCGAGCAGGTGATCGAGGCCGGCGACGCGGCGCTGATCGGCGACACCCGCCTGGGTGGGATGAGCCTGGCCGAGGCGGCAGCTGCGATGGGGATGGCGGTCGACTCGGTCCGCCACCGGCGCCGGCGCGCGGAGGCCCGCCTCGTCGAGTGGCTCGGCGGACCGCCACTGCCAAGGCGCGCCGCCCGGTCCGAGGACCCCGGCCGCGACGATCCCGGCCGCGACGATCCCGGCCGCGACGATCCCGGCCGCGACGATCCCGGCCGCGACGATCCCGGCCGCGACGACGGCACGCAAGGTTCTTCAAGTTCTGGTGTCCGGTTTTCGGCCTCGACCCCCTATTTGGGTGGTGAGGGTCGGCCCCGCTCCGGGCGGGCCACCAACCGGCGGCCGGCGGCGTGCCAACCGCCAACTCAACCCAGGAGGTGAGCAGTGCCCTTCCCGGTTCCCCCGCCCACGCCGGGCCGACCCCGACCCGCCCATCCCCGTCCTGCCAGCTGCTCTTCGAAGGAGGTCACCACGACCCATCCCACCCCCTGCTCCACCCCGTCTCCGTGTCCCACCTCACACCGGCCGTCGAGGTCGAGCCAGCGATCGCGGCTTTGCCGCATGGCTCGCCGTCTCGGCGAGGTGGCGCTGCCCGCTGTCGCCGCGGCCGTGGTGGCGCTGGTCGTCATCGCCCCGCCGGCGTTCGCCGCGGGGAGCACGGCGACGAGCCTCACCTCGGTCATCGACAACCTGCGCAACTGGCTGGTCGGCATCCTCGCCGCGGTCGCCACGCTGTTCCTCACCGTCGGCGGGCTGCGCTACCTGACCGCAGGGGGCGACCCGAGCCAGGTGGAGAAGGCGAAGATCGCCCTCAAGTCGGCGGCCATCGGCTACGCGCTTGCCGCGCTCGCACCGCTGCTCGTCTCGATCCTGGCCCAGCTGTTCTGATGACCCGCCCGACGCCGCTCAACCGCGCAGGTCTCGCAGGCGTCGCCCGCCGCCACCGCCTCGCCGTGGCGGTGCTCGCCGCGCCGGTCGCGCTCGTGGTGCTCGGCCTGCTCGCCCATCCCGCCTCGGCCAGCAACGCGCCTTGCCGCACGGTCAGCGCGGTGCTCGTCTCGTCGACGGGCGACAGCTCGGCCACCACGGGCAGCGGCGGCACGCCGGCGCCGATCGAAGTCGGCCCGTCCCCGACCGGGACGCCGACCGTGCCGGCCTCGGGGGGCGGGGGGAGCGTGTCGGGTGGCACCCAACCCTCGCCGGGGCTGTTCGACATCCCCGGCCAGATCGAGGCCGCACTCGACGACTGGTTCCGAAGCGTCGTGACCGACGCCTTGAACCCGGTGTTGGACGTCATGGGCCACACGCTTCTCGCCACCCCGAACGTCACCGCCCAGAGCCGGGTCGGCCAGCTGTGGGAGATGGCGGCCGGGATCGCCGATGCCTGCCTGGTGCTGTTCGTCCTCGTCGGCGGGGCGATCGTGATGGGCCATGAGACCGTCCAGACCCGCACCGCCATCAAAGACGTCCTGCCGCGCATCGTGCTCGCCGCCGTCGCGGTGAACGCCAGCCTGTCGCTCGCAGGCCTTCTCATCTCGACTGCCGACGCGTTCTCCAAGGCGCTGCTCGGCACCGGCGTCGACCCCACCCAGGCGGCCGTCGTGCTGCGCCAGCTGGTCCTCGGCTCGCTCGCCTCGGGCGGCATCTTCTTGGTGCTGCTCGGCGCGGTGGTGGCCGTCTTGGCGGTGGTGCTGCTCGCCACCTACGTGATCCGCCTGGCGCTCGTCGTCGTCTTGGTGGTGGCCGCCCCCCTGGCGCTCGTCTGCCACGCCCTCCCCCAGACCGAAAGCCTCGCCCGGCTGTGGTGGCGGGGGTTCGCCGGGGCGCTTCTGGTCCAAGTCGCCCAGTCGCTCGTGCTCATCTGCGCGCTGCGGATCTTCTTCGCCTCGGGTGGGGCGGCGAACCTGGGGATCGCGTCGTCGGGCGGGCTGGTCGACTTGTTGGTCTCGGCCTGTCTGTGCTGGGTGCTGGTCAAGATCCCGACCTGGGTCGGCCGCATGGTGTTCTCGGGGTCCCGACGCCGGGGCGGTGCCCGCAGCGTCGTGCGAGACCTGGTGGTCTACAAGGGCATCAAGGCGCTCGCCGCGGGGGTCGGGCTGTGACCGCCGCCGGCGAGGAGGGATCGGGTCGGGTGCGGATCCCCGCCGATGTCGGACGCCCCGACAAGCTGCTCGCCGGGCTCACCGCCCGCCAGCTCGCCATTCTGGCCGCAGCCGGCGTGCTGGTGTGGGGTGCCTATCTCGCCACCCGCCATCTCGTCCCCCTCGCCGGGTTCGCCGCGGCCGGCGCGCCGATCGCCGGCGTGGCGAGCGTGCTCGCCCTCGGACACCTCGAAGGCCAGCCCGCCGACCGGCTGGTGGTCGCCGCCTGGCGCCACCTGCGCGCCCCACGCCGGCTGGTCCCCGCCCCCGACGGTGTCCCCGGCACCCCGGCGTGGGTGCAGGCGCTGCCCGGCCCGCTGCCCGCCCCTCTCCGGCTGCCGTTGTCGAGCATCGACGGTGACGGGGTGGTCGACCTCGGCGCCGACGGCCTGGTCGTGATCTGCCGGGCCAGCTCGGTCACCTTCGCGCTGCGCACCCCGACCGAGCAGGAGGCGCTCGTCGCCGGGTTCGCCCGCTGGTGCAACTCGCTCAGCGAACCGGCCCAGGTGGTCGTGCGCGCCGAACCGGTCGACCTCACCTCGATGATCGACGCGATCCTCGACGCCGCCCCAGGGCTCGCCCACCCCGGTCTCGAAGCCGCCGCCAGGGAGCACGCCGGGTTCCTCGCCGAGCTCGCCGAGCGCCGCCGCCTGTTGCACCGAGAGGTGCTCGTCGTGCTCCGCCAACCCCGAGCCACCACCGGCGACGGCGGCGGGCGGGAGCGGCTCCTTCGTCGGGCCGAGGAGGCTGTCAGCGCGCTCGGCGCCGCCGGGGTGACGCTCCGCGTCCTCGACGGCCCGGCTGCCACCAGCTGCCTGTGGGCCGCCCTCGACCCTGCCGGGGGCTTCCGACCGGTTGCCATGGCGGCGCCCGGCGAGACGATCACCGCCCGAGCCAGCATCGTCACCCCCGGCAAGGACGACAGGCGCGACGACAGGTGTGACGACCGGCAGGCGGCGGAGGCGGACCGGTGAGCCGCCTGGTGCGCCGGCTCCTCGGCCAGCTGGTCGGCGTCCCGCCGCTCCGTCCGCCGGCCGTGTTCGGCCCCGACGCGCTCGAGGTGCTCCCTCGGGCGGTGGTCGTCGGGGGGGAGTGGTGCAGGACCTTCGCCGTCACCGGCTACCCCCGAGAGGTCGGCCGGGGCTGGCTGGAGCCGCTGTCTACCCACCCCGGCCGGCTCGACGTCGCGCTCGGGATCGTCCCGGTGCCCCCGGCGATCGCCGCCGACCGGCTCCGCCGCCAGCTGGCCCGACTCGAATCGGGACGCCGGGCCGACGCGGCGAAGGGACGGCTCGCCGACCCCGACGTGGACGTCGCCGCCACCGACGCCCGAGACCTCGCCCAGGGGATCGCCCGGGGCGAGCAGAAGCTGTTCCAGGTCGCGCTCACCCTCACCGTCCATGCCCCAAGCGAGCAGGCCCTCGACGCCGAGTGCACCCGGGTGCGAGCCTCGTGCGCCTCGCTGCTCCTCGACGCCCAGCCGGCCACCTGGCGCCACCTCCAGGGCTGGGTCACCACCTTGCCCCTCGGCGTCGACGACCTCGGTGCCACGCGCAGCTTCGACACCGCCGCGCTGTCCGCCGCCTACCCCTTCGCCCTCGGCGAGCTCGGCGCCACCACCGGGGTGCTCTACGGCACCGCCGCCCGGGGCGGTGGGCTCGTGTGCTGGGACCGCTTCGCAGCCGACAACTACAACTCGGTGATCCTGGCCCGAAGCGGGGCGGGCAAGTCCTATCTCGCCAAGCTCGAAGCGCTGCGCAGTCTCTACTCGGGCGTGGAGGTGGCCGTCGTCGACCCCGAAGACGAGTACCGCCGCCTCGCGGATGCGGTCGGCGGCGCCTATGTGCACCTGGGTGCCCCCGGGGTGCGGGTGAACCCCTTCGACCTCGGACCCGGGCCCGACCCGCTCACCCGCCAGGCGCTGTTCCTCCACACCCTCGTGGCGCTACTTCTCGGCGAGCCGGTCACCGCGGCGGCAAAACCCGCGCTCGACCGGGCGATCCTCGCCGCCTACGCCTCGGTCGGGATCACCACCGACCCGCGCACCCACGCCCGGCCCGCCCCGGTCCTCGCCGACTTGGCCCGGGCGCTCGACAGCGACGCAGACCCCGCCGCCCAGGCGCTGTCGTCGCGCCTCGCGCCGTTCGTCACCGGCAGCCACCGGGGGCTCTTCGACGGGTCGACCACCACGCGGCCCGAGGGTCACCTGGTCGTCTTCAGCCTCCGGGACCTCCCCGAAGAGCTGCGCCCCGCGGGCACCCTTGTCACCTTGGACGCCATCTGGCGCCGGGTTGCCGACCCGGCCCGACGTCGCCGGCGTCTCGTGATCGTCGACGAGGCGTGGCTGCTCATGCGCGACCCCGAAGGCGCCAAGTTCTTGTACCGGGCGGCCAAATCGGCCCGAAAGCACTGGTGCGGACTGGCGGTGGTCACCCAAGACGCCGCCGACCTGCTCGCCAGCCCGCTCGGGACGGCCGTCGTCGCCAACGCCGCCACCCAGATCCTCCTCCGCCAGGCCCCCCAGGCCATCGACGCCCTGACCGAGGCGTTCGGCCTCTCCCAAGGAGAGCGCGCCTACCTCCTCGGCGCCGCGCAGGGCGACGGGATCCTCGTCCACGGCAGCGACCGGGTCGCCTTCCACGCGCTCGCGAGCCCGGCCGAGCACCGCCTCGTCACCACCGATCCGACCGACCTCGCCGAGATCGACGAGCTGCCCGACCTGTGACACCTGTCCTGTGACACCTGCGCTCTGACACCCGCTCTGTGACACCCGCTCTGTGACACCCGCTCTGTGACACCCCCCATGACCGGCGTCCCGTCCTCAGGGCCGGGCACCACGACCCCACCGGACCCGAGCCCATTGAGGAGCCTCATGCCACTGACCAGTCCCACCGCACCTGTCCCGGCCACCCCGGTCGTCCCGTCCACCTCTGGGTCGTCGGGGATCCTCGGCCGCTACCTCACCCACCCCGGCGCCGAGACCGCCCACCTCGTCCACCATCTTGCCCACGTGCTCGCCGCCGCCGGCACCCACCTCGGCCCGCCGATCGCCGCGGGCATGCTCCTCGCCGGCGCTGCGGTGATCGTCATCCGGCACCGGGCCGCAGTGGCGATGGGCTCAGGGGCCCGCCAGGTGGAGGTGCTCGCCCCACCCGAGGTCGACCCCGACGGCGCGGCGGTGCTGTGGTCGAACCTCGTCGCCCTGTTGCGACCGGCGTGGCGGCGTGCCGCCGGTGCCCAGCCGCACCTCGGCTTCGAGCTCACCGCCGGGGCGGGCGGGCTCGCCGTTCGCTTCTGGGTCCCCGCCTGTGTGCCGCCCGGCCTCGTCGAAGGGGCCGCCGAGGCGGCCTGGCCCGGCGCCCAGACCACCACCGGACCCGCCGTCCCGCCGCTTGCGGCGGGGCAGGTGGCGACCGGCGGCGAGCTGCGCCTTGGCGCCGCGGAGCACTATCCGCTCAAGACCGACCACCGGGTTGACCCCCTGCGACCGCTGCTCGGCGCCATTTCGGGGCTCTCCGAGCACGAAGAGGCCTGCGTGCAGATCCTCGCCCGGCCGGTCACCGGCCGACGCCTCCGCGCCCTTACCAAGGCCGCGGTCCGCCGCCGCAACGGACATCCCGCCAACCGCCTCGGCCGGCTGTTGGACCTCGTCACCCCCGGCGCCGGCCGACCCGGCTCGCATCGGAGCGAGGTCGACCCCGCCCGAGCACAGGACGTGGCCGCCATCTTGGACAAGGCCGCCCAGCCGTGCTGGGCGATCACCATCCGCTACTCCGTCGCCACCGACCAGGCCGGCCGCAACGCCAAAGCCGCGCTGCGGGGGAGGGCGCACGCGGTCGCCTCGGCGTTCGCCGTCTACGCCGGGCGCAACCACCTCGACCGCCGCCGCCTCCGCCACCCCGCCACCGTCCTCGCCGCCCGCCGGCTCGGCCGGGGCAGCCTCGTCTCGATCGCAGAGCTCGCCGCCCTCGCCCACCTGCCCACCGACCAGACCGTCGCCGGCCTGGCCCGGGCTGGCGCCAAGGCCGTCGCCCCACCCCCCGCCGTCGCCCAGCTCACCCGCGCCGCCCAGCTCACCCACACCGCTCTGACCGCGCCGCCCGCCAACCCCGCGCCGCCCGCCAACCCCGCGCCAGTCACCGACACTGCGCTGTCCACGAACACCGTGCCGTTCCCCGGAGCTGCCCGTCTCGCCCGCACGGTGCCGTCCGACGCTGCGCCAGCCAGAGATCAGGGAGCGACGTCCGAGCGTCTCAAGGTGCTCGGCGACGCCGAGACCGGCGGTCGCCGTCCCGTCGCCCTCGCCCCCGCCGATGCCCGCCACCACCTCCACGTCATGGGGGCGACCGGGTCGGGCAAGTCGACGCTGCTCACCAACCTCATCCTGGGCGACATCGACGCCGGGCGGGGTGTGGTGGTGATCGATCCCAAAGGCGACCTCGTCGCCGACCTCTGCGACCGCCTCCCCGCCGGGGCGGAGCACCGCACCGTGCTCGTCGACCCCGCCGAGCGCGACGCCCCGCCGGTGCTGAACGTGCTCGCAGGCCCCGACGTCGACCTCGTGGTCGACAACCTGGTCGGGATCTTCCGCAACATCTTCTCGGGCTTTTGGGGGCCGCGCACCGACGACGTGCTGCGCGCCGCGTGCCTCACCTTGTGCCGCACCGCCACCACGACACATCCCGCCTCGCTCGCAGATGTGCCCCGCCTCCTTTCCGACGAGGCGTTCCGTGCCCCCAAGGTCGCCGCAGTCGCCGGCGACACCGTCGGCCTCGGGGGGTTCTGGCGCTTCTACGACGCGCTCGGCCCCGCCGCCCAGAGCCAGGTCGCCGGCCCGCTCATGAACAAGCTCCGGGCGTTTCTGCTCCGGGACTTCGCCCGCCAGGTCGTCGCCCGGCCTCACTCGAGCATCGACGTGGGAGCGGTCCTCGACGGCGGGGTCCTCTTAGCCCGGCTCCCCAAAGGCCTGCTCGGCGACGACACCTCCCGCCTCCTCGGATCCTTCGTCGTGGCCGCCGTCTGGCAGGCCGCCACCCACCGGGCCCGGCTCGGACAGGCCGCCCGGGTCGACGCCGCGCTCTATGTCGACGAGTGCCAGAACTACCTGAACCTGCCCCGCAGCTTCGAAGAGCTGCTGGCCGAGGCCCGGGGCTACCGGCTCTCGCTCGTCTTGGCCCACCAGCACCTCGCCCAGCTGCCCAAGGAGCTGCGCGACGCGGTCAGCTCCAATGCGCGCACCAAGGTGTGGTTCTCCATGAGCCCCGAGGACGCACACGTCCTCGGCCGCCACATGGCACCCGAGGTCTCCGAGCACGACCTCGCCCACCTCGGCGCCTACCAGGCCGCGGCCCGCCTCGTCGTCGACGGCCAGGAGACCCCCGCCTGCACGATCCGCACCCGACCTACCCCGCCGGCCACCCCCGGTCGGGCCGAGACGGTCGCCACCGCGGCCCGCACCGCCTTCGGCCGGCGGGTCGAACCACCCGGCGAGCACCCCCACCTGAAGGCTGCCCCCGAGGCCATGGCCGACCCCGCCAGCACCACCGATCCGAGCAGCGACGCTTCGAGCAGCGCCGAGGCGGCCAGCGCCGAGCCAACCAGCGACGAGCACCCCGAGCCGTGGTGACCTCCACCTACACACGCGAGGCAGCCGGGAGCGCCTGTGCCGGGGACGGGTCGTCTCAGGGGTCGTCTGCGGGGTCGTCTCAGGGGTCGTTCTCTCATGCGACCCCCCACCACGGCGCGAACCCCCACGTCGAGGGCGCCGGCACCGGGTCGTCGGCGAGACCCGACAAAGGGGGGAGGAGGGAGCATCCGCAGCGATGAGCAGGAACCGATTCCACGGCGAGGGCCGGATCGGCCCGGCACGACCGGTCGGTCGTGACGACCGGCTCTTCGCCCTCGCGGGACGGCTCACCGAACGCGACCGGCGCATCTGCCGTCTCCTCGCAGAGCACCGGGTGCTCACCACCGCGCAGATCGCCGACGTCGACTTCGACTCGCTGCGCAAAGCCCAAGAGCGCCTCGCCGTCCTCTACGGCCTCGAAGTGCTCGACCGGTTCCGTCTCCGCTCCTGGTCGGGTACGAGCCCCTACCACTTCACCCTCGGTGCAGCAGGAGCCGCGGTCCTCGCCGCCGAACGTGGCGTCAGCGTCGGCGAGCTCGCCTGGCGCCGCCAGTCCGGCGCCGCGCTCGCCACCAACCGCCAGCTCGCCCACCTCGTCGGCTGCAACGGGGTGTTCACCCGCCTCATCCGTGCCGCCCGCAGCCGGCCGGGCTGCGCGCTTGACCAGTGGTGGTCGGCCCGGCGCTGCGCCGCACTGTGGGGCGAGATCGTCCGCCCCGACGCCTACGGCGTCTGGGTCGACACCGGGCTGCGCCTCCCGTTCTGCTTCGAGTACGACACCGCAAGCGAGACCCTCGCCCGCCTCGCCAAGAAGCTCGAGGGCTACGCCCGCCTCGCCCAGGCCGTCGGCCACCCCACCTGGGTCCTCTTCGCCTTCCCCTCACCCGGGCGCGAGCACGCCGCACGCCGTGTCCTCGCTCACCCCGGCGTCCCGGTCGCCACCGCCGTCATCGGGTCCGACACCGCCCCCGACGGCCCGCTGTGGCGCCCCGTCGGGAGAGGTGGCCCCCCACGGCCGATGATCGACCTCGGCCACCCGAGCCGGCTCCTCGAAGCCGACCCGCCCCGCCGGTGAGCTCGGCCGACCTCTTCGCCAGCGACCAGGGCCTCGGCCGCAGCCTCGCCATCGGCGCCGCAACCATCGTCGCGCTGGCCGTCCTTGGCGCCGCAGCCGCCGGAGCCGGGCTGGCCTCGTTCCTCGGCGGCGGCAGCCCGCCGTCTTCGACCGCCAAGGCCCAGATCCCCCCGTCCATGCTCGCCCTCTACCAACAGGCCGCCACCGTCTGCCCAGGACTGCCGTGGACCGTGCTCGCAGGCATCGGCACCGTCGAGTCGAACAACGGCCAGTCCACCCTGCCCGGGGTGACGTCCGGGCTCAATGCCGAAGGTCTCGCCGAGGGGCCAATGCAGTTCGAACCCGCCACGTTCGCCGAGTACGACACCCCGGTGCCACCCGGTGGGGTCAACCCGCCCGACATCTACGACCCGGTCGACGCCGTCTACGCCGCAGCACGCATGCTGTGCGCGAACGGGGCGAGGAACGGCGCGGACATCTCCGGGGCGATCTACGCCTTCAACCACGCGTCGTGGTATGTCACCGAGGTCCTCGACCTCGCCCAGTCCTACGGCGAGACCACCACCCAGACCGTCACCTCGGGCACCGCCGGGGTCGTCGCCGTCGACTGGGCCCTTGCACAAGTCGGCACGCCGTATGTCTGGGGCGGGGAGACCCCAGGGGTGGGCTTCGACTGCTCGGGGCTCACCCAGGCCGCCTACAAGGCGGCAGGCGTCGCCATCCCCCGGGTCGCCCAGGACCAGTACGACGCGGGACCGGCCGTGCCCGCCGGCCAGCCGCTCCAGCCCGGCGATCTCGTCTTCTTCGGCACCAGCGACAGCGCGGTCGACCACGTCGGGCTGTACGTCGGCACCGAAGGCGGCCAGGCGGTCATGGTCGACGCCCCCTACACCGG
>JAKAQM010000068.1 GCA_021822565.1 Actinomycetes bacterium
CCCTCGTAGGACACGGCCTCGTAGCGCACCCCCTCCAGCTCACCGGTGCCCCGCTTGATGGCACGCTCGATCGTGTCCATCGGCATGGAGTCGGCGCGTGCGCGCTCGAAGGCGGTGCGGAGCGCTGCGTTGTTGTTCAGGTCGCCGCCGCCCTCGCGTGCGGCCACCTCGAGCGACCGGATGTGCTTCACGAACCGCTTCGATCGCGCGGCATCCTGCGCGCCCTTGCGGTACTTGGTGGTTGCCCACTTGGAGTGACCCGACATCGTGCGAGCGTCCTTCCTGCAACTGTCGATCCCCTGCGGCCCCGCTCGGTGCTCGAGCCCCCGCGCTCGAGCACGGCGATGCTAGCGCCGCGCCGTCACCGGGCCCCTGGCGACCTCCCCGCCGCAGCCCGGACCATGTCCATGAAGAGCCGATGCACCCTGCGATCCGACGTGAGCTCGGGGTGGAAGGTCGCTCCCAGCACCTGCCTCTGCCGGAGGACCACAGGCGCCCCACCCCCGTCCTGGCCTTCCCTCGCGAGCACCTCTGCGTCCCCCCACACCTCGGTCACGAGCGGCGCCCGGATGAAGACCGCGGGAAGGGGCCCTGTCTCTGCGCCGAGCAGCGCGTCGACAGGCTCGGCCACGCCTTCGAAGGAGAAGCGCTGCGGGCCGTAGCCGTTTCGGCGCACGGTGCAGTCGAGTGCCGCGAACGATCGCTGGTCGGGCCGGCCATCCTCGACCTTGGCGGCGAGCAGGATGAGGCCCGCGCACGTGCCGAACGTCGGCAGCCCCTCGGCCACCGCCTCGGCAATCGGCGCGAAGAGGCCGGAGGAATCGAGCAGCTTCGACAAGGTGGTGGACTCACCGCCAGGCAGAACAAGCCCCTCGATCCCGGCGAGGTCCGAGGGACGCCGCACCCGGCGAACCGCGGCTCCCACCTCGCGCAGCGCGGCCTCGTGCTCCAGGACGTCACCTTGGAGGGCGAGAACGCCGACGGTCGCCGCCGGCTCCTCCACCACCGCTACCAGCCGCGGTCGGCCAGACGCTCGCCGAGCTCGGAGAGCTCCTCGCCCCGCATGGCCTCGCCGAGCCCTCGGCTCACCTTGGCGACGTACTCGGCATCGGCGAAGTGGGTGGTCGCCTCCACGATCGCCCGCGCCCGACGTGCCGGGTCCTCGCTCTTGAAGATCCCCGAGCCGACGAACACCGCCTCGGCGCCGAGCTGCATCACGAGCGACGCGTCAGCAGGGGTCGCGATCCCGCCTGCGCAGAACAGCGGCACCGGCAGGCTGCCCGTCTCTGCGATCTCCTGGACGAGGCCGATGGGCGCACGCAGCTCCTTGGCCCATCCGTAGAGCTCCGCGCTGTCCGCCTGGGTGAGCCTGCGGATGTCGCCCACGATGGAGCGGAGGTGGCGGACGGCTTCGACGATGTTGCCGGTGCCGGCCTCGCCCTTCGAGCGGATCATCGCGGCACCCTCCGACAGCCGGCGCAACGCCTCGCCCAGGTTGGTCGCGCCGCACACGAAGGGCACCGTGAACGCCCACTTGTCGATGTGGTACGCCTCGTCGGCCGGGGTGAGGACTTCGCTCTCGTCGACGTAGTCGACGCCCAACGCCTGCAGGACCTGCGCCTCCGCGAAATGGCCGATGCGCGCCTTCGCCATCACCGGGATCGTGACCGCCTGCTGGATCCCCTCGATCAGCGCAGGGTCGCTCATCCTCGCCACGCCGCCCTCGCGCCGGATGTCCGCAGGGACCCGCTCGAGCGCCATCACCGAGACCGCGCCGGCGTCCTCGGCGATCTTGGCCTGCTGCGCGTCGACCACGTCCATGATCACGCCTCCGCGCAGCATGTCGGCCAGGCCGCGCTTCACCTTGAACGTGCCCGTCTCGCGTCCTGCGTCGGCCGTCGTCATAGAACCCATGCTACCGGGCGTCGCACGGTGCTGCGGCGGGCTCGCGCCATGCTGCCCGCCGGCTGGTGGCCAGGGCGGGGCTGCCCGAGGTTCGCCAGCGTCACCACTGCGCAAGCGCGTCGACACGGGTCTTCGTCGCGTCGAGCTCCCCGGCCGGGGCGCGCTCGCGCGCGCCCACCATCGGGTCGATCCAGATCCACCGGGTCGCCGCCCATCGACGTCCGCGGAACGGCGACGCCTCTTCGGGGACCTGGCTGCCCATCGACTCGAGGGCGTCGTGCAGCCCCGGCGGGTACCGGACGGCGAGCGCGGCAGCCTGGTCCGTCTCGTACTCACGCCCCCGACCCACGGCGAGATGGACGAGCCCGTCTCGCCCGCTCGCCCATGCGACCAGCCCGGCGGTGGCGACACCCACTGCCGAGACGGCCGCGTCCCTGCGCTTCACGTGCACGAGCTCGTGGGCGAGGACGCCCTCCATCTCGATGAGCCCCACGCGCGACAGGAGGCCCGAGGTGATCACGAGCACCGACCGTCCACGGCGGCCGGTGAGCGCGCAGGCGTTGGCGACAGGATCGTCGACGAGCCACAGCCGGGGCCGTGCGACCCCGAGCGTCGAGCACAGCCCCTCGACTTGGTTCTCGAGAGCGGGCAGCGCACCGCTCGGTGCCGGAGCACCGCCGACCAGTCTCAAGGCGACGTCCGGCGACGCCGAGAGGACGCCGGCGGCCACGCCGACGAAGACCGCAAGCGCCACGACCGCCCCGAAGACGACCCCGACGACGATCCCGATGGCGACCCCCACCACGACCGCCGGCGGCACGGCAGCGGCTGCCGCGAGCAGCCGCAACCGCACGGCATTGGCGCGCCGCCGATCCTCGTTCTGGGCGTCGACGAGGTGGTGTGCGCTGAGGCTCGCGTCTTCGCGCGGCACGGGCGAGGGCCCCCCGGCGCGTGGCCCCTCGACACGGCGGCCAGGGTGACGGCTCGCCTTCCCGCCCCCCTGCCCGCCAACCGGCGATGCTGCGTTGCGCTTGCCCGTGCCCTTCGGAGCCGACGTGCCTTTCGAAGAAGCCGTGCCCTTCGAGGACGCGCCTGCCTGCGCCGCAGCGGTGCGCACCGCGCGCGGACCGCTCCCGGCCCGCTGTTGACGCCGCCGGGACCCCGCGTTCCGTGCGCTCTGTCGCTCCCCACCCGGCTCGCTCATCGGGGCCCCACGTTACCGCCGGGGCCTTGCCGCACCGCCCTCGCACCCGTCCGCGCGGGTGCGCCCGACGAGCGGGCCCCGCCTGCCACACCGTGGCGGTCCCAGATCCGGGCCGCGCGTCGGTACGCCTCCACGTAGCACTGGGCGAGGCGGTCCATCGACCACTCCCGGGCGTAGGACGCCGCGGCCTCGATGGCGGCCGCGTCGCTCGGCGAGGAGAGCGAGGAGAGCACGCTCGCGAGCGCGCCCTGCAGCGCTCCCGCGTCCCCCGGCGGGACCAGCGTGGCATGGCCGCCTGCGGCGTCACGGTACCCGGGGATGTCCGACGCCACGACACGGCAACGTGCAGCCATCCCCTCCAAGAGCACCATGCCGAACGACTCCCCGCCGAGGGACGGCGCGCACAGCACGGAGGCGCCTCTGAGCCTGGTCGCCGCCACCTCGTCGCTCACCGCCCCGAGCCAGCGGATCCGGTCCGACTCGGGGTACCGGGCTCGCAGCGACGCGGTCTCGGGACCCGACCCGATCACCCACAGCTCCGCGACGAGCGCCCCGGTCGAGAACGCCTCGAGGAGCACGCCGAGTCCCTTTCGGTGCTCGTGGCGTCCGAGGAAGACGACTGCGGGCAGCTTGGACGCCACGGGACGGGCACCCACGAACCGGTCCGCGTCGATCCCGTTGAAGAGGACCTCGAACCTCCCGCCGCACCAGGCTGCGGCGGTGCGGCGCGCCGCCTCGGACACGGCGACGCGCACCTGGATGCGACCGCACATCCACCGGGTCGCCGGAGCGGCGAGCGACGCGGCCCGAGGGACCCCGGCGCGGTGGAAGGTCGCGACGACCGGCCAGCGGGCGCTGAGGAGGAAGCCGTAGCCGAGGGCCGGCGCGAGCGGCTCGTGAAGGTGCACCACGTCGGCGCGCCAGTCGCGCGCCGCGTCCACGGCGCGCCTCGCCGCGAGCGGCGACACCGAGACGGGCGCGACCGATCCGTTCGCACGGAGAGCCACCGATCGCCCCACGGCGTATGCCTGCCCTGTGACCCACCCGCGCACGCCGTCGTGCGGCGCGATCACCACTACCTCGTGGCCCATGCGCCGCAGCGCTCGGGAGAGGCCGAGCGCCTGGCCTTGCACACCGCCAGGCCTCGCGAGGTCGTAGGGGCAGACCATGGCGACGCGGAGCGCCGGCTCCACGTCAGTCGTCACGGTCGCTGGGCCAGTTGGGCTGGTAGAGATGCCACTGTTCGGGCGCGCGACGCACCATCCACTCGAAGCGGCGCGCGAGCTCCTGGGTCAGCCGCACGACGTCGGTCCGGAAGGTCCCGGTGCGGCGCGTGTCGAGCGGCGCTGTGACCACGGCGAAGTGCGCGTCGGCAGGTCCGCTGTAGACCGCCGCGGGGATCAGCACCGCGTCGGTTCGCAGCGCAAGGGTCGCCGGGCCGGCCGGGAGGGTCGTCTCCTCGCCGAAGAACTCGACCGTCACCCCATTGCCCCCGATGTCGCGGTCGCAGACGAGCCCCACGAGCCCGCCGCCGCGCAGTTCCTCGAGCAGCGCCTGTCCCGACCCCTTGCCGAGTGGCACGATCCGGATCCCCATCGCTTCGCGCTCGCTGAGGAACCATCGGAACAGCGCGGGCGGCTCCAGGCGCTCGGCCACGCTCGTCATCGGGTGGCCCTCGAGGGCCAGGAAGGTTCCGCCCCACTCCCAGCTGCCGATGTGGGGCAGGGCGAGGACCACGCCGCGCCCGGACCCGACGGCCTCCTCGAGGTGCTCGTACCCCCAGTCGAGGACCAGCCGCGCCCGCACGACGTCTGCCGGGGTGGACGGCAGCCGGGCGCCCTCGACCCAGTACCTCGCATAGCTTCGGTACGAGCGGCGGGCCCATCGGCGCACCACCGCCGGGTCAGGCGTCACGGCGGGTGAGGTGGATGCGAGCACCCGGGTGACGTGGCGCTCTCGCAACGCGAAGTCGCCGTGCGGGCGCCGCGCGAGCGCGGTTCCGACCAACGCCGCCGCGGCGGAGGCAACCGGCTCGGGGAGCAGCGCCAACCCGGCTCCCGAGACCCTGTAGGCGATGTAGGTGGCGCCGGCTCGGAGCCGATCAAGTGCCACGGTCGACAGGGTCGGAGCCACGGCTGCCGTGCTGCGCGCGCCGATCTCCGGTGCCGTGCTCCGCCCGCGCCGCCCGGGCGGCTCGCGCCGCGTCGATGCGCTCGCGACGCGCCCGAGCACGAGCCGTTCGGCTCTCGAGCGCCTCCTGCCGGCGAGCGCGCCACCGTGCGGCGATCTCTCCGCTCTGCCCCGGAACGAAGGACCCCTCGCGCCGAGTGCGCCAGAGCGACGCCGCCGTCTCCCGGCCAGATCTCCACGGCGCCTCCCGCGACACCTCGGGCGAGGCTCGAACGGCCTCCGGGTGCGGCGCGGGACCTTCCGCCGCGCGCCACGCGGTGGCGAAACGCGCGATGGCGGTGAGCATCGTGAGGCCGAGCAACGCCCAGAGGACCGGCACGAGGAGCCACGGCTCGAGCAAGCCCACACCCAGCAGGATCATGCGCTCGGCGCGCTCCATGAGACCACCCAGGAGCCCTTTGTTCGTCATCGGCAGACCGAGGGACTCGGCCTTCGCGCGGACGTAGGACACCAGCGAAGCCGCGCCGAGCACTCCCAGGGGCAGGAGCGCGAGGTCTCCCTCGCGCACCGAGACCAGGTACCACGAGACCCCCACCATGAGGACGGCGTCCGCCACCCGGTCCATCACCGAGTCGAACAGCGCGCCACGCACCGACGCCGTCCCAGCCGCCTTCGCCACGGGGCCGTCGAACAGGTCGTGGAAGCCCGTGACGACGAGCAGCGGGATCCCGAGCAGCAGGTGCCCGGTGGCCACGGCCACCGCGGTCCCGACCGCGAACACGAGGCCCGAAGCGGTCAGGACGTCGGCGGTGACGCCCAGCCGCACCAGCCTGCGGCCCACGGGCCCCGTGACCCGGTCGACCCCCCGTCGCCATCGGCCGTCGAACACTCGTTGGATCCTACCTCGACCGTTGCCCGGCACGCCGCTTGTTCGAGAAGCCGTGCCGGTCGTTCGACATCCTTCAGGATCGACCTCCTAGGGTGACCGCACGAGACTTCCCGAGCGAGCTCCAACTCCATGGCACCGGCACCGGCACCGGCACCGGCGTCCGGCTGTCACCGCGTTGGCGGCCGTCGCCTGCGCCGCCGCGCTCTTGGCATCGGGCGGCACGGCAGCGAGCGCACACGGCACGGGCACCGGCGCGGCACACGGCACGGCAGCGAGCGCACACGGCACGGGCACCGGCGCGGCACACGGCACGGCGTCGAGCGCACACGGGCGTGCGCGAACCCGCGTCCGCGGCTCGCTCCCCTTCCCTGCCCCCGCCGGCTACCGGGCGACCGCGCACCTGAAGCCGGGCCCGAACCTCGCTCCGGGGTCCCAGCCGTCGGTGCTGCCCACCGACGTGCTCATCGCGGACCGCAACAACAACCGCCTCATCATCGTCGACCCCCAGGGCGACATCGTGTGGAGGTTCCCGAAGCCCGGCGACCTCCTGCCAGGACAGACGTTCGTGACACCCGACGACGCCTTCTTCACCCCGAACGGCAAGGACATCATCGTCACCCAGGAGGACGACTACGTCGTCACGGAGATCTCGATCGCGACGGGCCACATCGTGTGGCGCTACGGCCATCCCGGTTCGCCGGGCTCGTCGCCCGACTACCTCGACAACCCCGACGACGCGATGATGATGCCCAACGGGGACGTCGTGCTGGCGGACATCAAGAACTGCCGGATCCTCGTCCTGCACCCCCCCAGCCACTCGCCCCTCGAGGTGATCGGCCAGACGACCAGCTCGTGCGCTCACCAGCCCCCGACACGCTGGGGGAGCCCAAACGGCGTCTTCCCGCTGTCGAACGGCAATTGGGTCGTGACCGAGATCGACGGCGACTGGGTGGACGGCTTCGACCTGAGGACGGGAAAGGTCCTGTGGTCGACGAACCCGCCAGGGGTCACCTACCCCTCGGACACGAACCAGGTCCACGGCGACGTCTTCATCACCGCCGACTACTCGGACCCCGGCCAGGTGGTCGAGTTCACCTCGGGCGGGCAGCTCGTCTGGCGGTACGCGCCCACGGGAGCGCAGGCGCTCGACAGACCCTCCCTCGCGCTCCCGCTGCCCAACGGCGACGTCATCTTGAACGACGACTGGAACCACCGGGTCATCGTGGTCGACCCGCGCACGAGCAGGGTCGTCTGGCAGTACGGCCACACCGGCATCCCCGGCGCGGGGCCCGGGTACCTCGACAAGCCAGACGGGGTCGACCTGGTGCCGCCCTACTCCCTCACCTACGTGCACCGCCACGCGATGCTCGGTCCGCAGAACCCGTCCGCCAGTGGTGGTTAACTGACGCACGGGCACAACGCCGGCGGGGGGCTGCCGGCCATCCCGGAAGGAGGTCGTCGTCGTGGCACCGCTCGCGCCGTCGGACATCCGCAACGTGGCCCTCGTCGGCCACCACGCGGCAGGAAAGACCACCCTGGCCGAAGCGCTCCTGCTCACCGCGGGCGCGCTCGGACGCCAGGGATCCGTCGAGAAGGGCACGACGGTCTGCGACTTCGAGCCCGAGGAGATCGCACGCCAGCTGTCGGTCTCGCTGGCCATCGCGCCGTGCAGCGTCGACGGCGTGAAGGTGAACCTGCTGGACACCCCGGGCTACGCCGATTTCGCCACCGACATGCGGGACGCGCTCAGCGTCGCCGACCTCGCGATCGTGGTGGTGAGCGCGACCGACGGCGTGCAGGCCCAGACCGAGGACGCCTGGCGGGCGGCGGCCGCCCTCGGGATCCCGCGCATCGTCGTGATCGACAAGCTCGACCGGGAGCGCGCAGACTTCGACCGCACGCTCGGCGAGATCCGAGCCGCCTTCGGCGCGGGCATCGCCCCAGTGGAGCTCCCCATCGGCTCGGAGAGCCAGTTCCGGGGCGTCATCGACCTGCTCGACGACCGGGCCACCCTCTACGACACGAGCGCCGGGACCCCGCTGCGCGGCCAGGAGGGCCCCATCCCCGACGACCTGGCGGTGACCGAGCACGCCGTGCACGAGCAGCTGGTCGAAGGGATCGTCGTCGGCGACGACGATCTCATGGCCCGCTACCTCGACGGCGAGCAGATCACCCGGGGTGAGCTGCAGGCGAGCCTCGCCTCCGGCGTGGCTGCAGGCGCGGTGTTCCCGGTCCTGTGCTGCTCGGGGACGACCGGCGTCGGCGTCGACCGTCTGGCACGCCTCCTCGTCGAGCTGTGCCCCTCTCCGGACCGGGGCCGGCCGGCCCTGGTCAGCGCGGGCGGCGTCACGACGGAGGTCCCCGCCGACCCGTCCGCCCCTCCTCTCCTCGTCGTCGTGAAGACCCTCTCCGACCAGCACGCCGGCCGGCTGTCGTTGTGCAAGGTCCTCTCCGGGACGCTCCAGCCGGACACGGTGCTCACGAACCCCCGGACCCGCGCCGACGAGCGCCTGCACGTGCTCTCGCAGCTTCGCGGCCACGAGACGACTCCTGTCGACGCGGTCGGCGCAGGAGATTTCGTCGCGATCCCCCGCCTCGCGGCCACGCTCACCGGCGACACCCTCGCGCCGAAGGACAAGCCCGTCGCCGTCGTGTTCCCCGAGCCCGAGGCGCCCGCTCTCGCCGTGGCCGTCGCGCCGGCGTCACGATCGGACGAGGACAAGCTCATGTCGGCCCTCCAGCGCCTTTGCGAAGAGGACCGCAGCCTCACGGTGAGCCGCGACGACGAGGCGCACCAGACCGTTCTCGGCGTGTCGGGGGAGGTCCACCTGGCGGTCACGCTCGAGCGCCTGTCCCGCAAGTTCGGGGTGACCGTCGAACGCCAGGAGGTCGCGATCCCCTACCGCGAGACGATCTCGAAGCCGGCAGCCGCCGAGGGCAAGCACAAGAAGCAGTCGGGCGGCCACGGCCAGTTCGGGGTCTGCCACCTGCGCGTGGAGCCGCTCGAGCGCGGCGGCGGCTTCCAGTTCCACGACGAGGTCGTGGGCGGCGCCATCCCCCGCCAGTACATCCCCGCCGTCGAGAAGGGGGTCGTCGAAGCCATGGCCCGCGGCGGTGCGTACGGCTACCCGGTGGTCGACGTGTCGGTCACGGTCGACGACGGCAAGTTCCACCCGGTCGACTCGTCCGAGCTCAGCTTCAAGACCGCGGCGATGCTCGGCTTCCGCGAAGCCGTCGCCCACGCGGGGCCGATCCTGCTCGAGCCGGTATCCAAGGTCGTGGTGACGATCCCGGCCGATCTCCAAGGCGACGTCCTCGGCGACCTCAACTCCCGGCGTGGAAGGATCATCGGCACCGAGGCCACTGCCGACTCCATGCAACAGGTCACGGCGATGGTCCCGACCGCCGAGCTGGCCCGCTACGCGATCGATCTTCGGGCCCTCACCGGTGGCCGTGGCCGCTTCCGCGCGGAGCACGACCACTACGACCCCGTCCCCGAGAACCTGGTCGCCGGCCTCGCGCGGAGCGTCCCGGCCGAGTAGGCCACAGCGCTGCTCAGCACATCGAGTCCCTCGCGAGACTCCGATGGCACGGCGCGCCAGGGCTCAGCCCGCGTCCCGGGGCCAGGCCGCGTGCAGCTTCTCCCACGCACCCTCGAGCGTCTCGGGGATCACCCGGACGCCGGCGATCGACGTCATGAAGTTCGTGTCCCCAGACCAGCGAGGCACCACGTGGAGGTGCAGATGGCGCGGGATACCTGCTCCGGCCGCTCGGCCCAGGTTCGCCCCGAGGTTGATGCCGTCGGGCCGGTACGCCGCGGTGACGGCGCTCACCGCCGCGCGCACCGTCGTCCACAGCTCCGCGGACTCCTCGGCGCCGAGCTGGTCGAGCTCCGAGAGGTGACGCAGCGGGAGCACGAGCAGGTGACCGCTGGCGTAGGGGTACGCGTTGAGCACGGCGAAGGTGAGCTTCCCGCGCCAGACCATCCCGTTGTCGGCGCCAGGGGGTCCGCTCGCGGCGATCGCGCAGAAGACGCAGTCCGCGCCGGAACCCTCGCGCTCCGCCCGGGTCGCGTCGCGCACGTAGGCGTCGCGCCACCCGGCCCACAGCTGGTCCAGGGGCACCGTTATGCGATCGGCGAGGTGCGCCGCTGCGCCACGTCGTCGCGCACCGCCGCGACCGCCTCGTCGACCGGGACCCCTCGCTGCGGGCGATCCCCGCCTCTCCGGTTCACGCCGACCGTGCCTGCCGAGACGTCGTCGCCGCCGACGACGAGCACGTAGGGGATCTTCTCGAGCTTCGCGCCCCGGATCCGCGCGCCCAGGGGCTCGCTCGCGTCCTCCATGCGCGCCCGCAGCCCCGCGGAGCGGAACCGCTGCGTGGTCGCCATCGCGTACTCCACGTGGTCGTCGCGCACGGGGAGGACACGCACCTGCTCCGGCGAGAGCCACGTGGGGAGGTTCCCCGCATAGTGCTCGAGCAACATGCCGAAGAACCGCTCCACGGACCCGAACAACGCCCGGTGGATCATGACCGGGCGGTGCTTGGCGTTGTC
Organism: Actinomycetes bacterium; assembly: GCA_021822565.1. Classification (GTDB taxonomy): domain Bacteria; phylum Actinomycetota; class Acidimicrobiia; order Acidimicrobiales; family RAAP-2; genus JAJYVT01. The sequence continues at coordinate 10,684 of JAKAQM010000068.1, forward strand.
GGCACCCGTGTACTCCAGGCCGAAGCGCTGCGGCAGCTGGAAATCCAGCTGCACCGTGGAGATCTGCCAGTTCCGCCCGATCGCGTCACGCGCCTGCACGGAGATCTTCGGACCGTAGAAGGCGCCGCCGCCCTCGTCCAGCACGAGCTCGAGGCCCCGGCCCTCTGCCACCTCACGCAGCGTCGCGGTCGCCTCTTCCCAATCCTGGTCGGATCCGACCGCCTTGTCCGCGGGCTTCGTGGAGAGCTCCAGCCAGAAGTCGTCGAGCCCGAAGTCGCTCAGCAGGTCGAGCACGAATGTGAGCGCCCTGGTCAGCTCGTCGCCGAGCTGCTCGCGCGTGCAGAAGATGTGCGCGTCGTCCTGGGTCATCCCCCGCACGCGAGTGAGACCGTGCACCACGCCGGACTTCTCGTAGCGGTAGACCGAGCCGAACTCGAAGAGCCGCATCGGGAGGTCGCGGTAGGACCTCTGCCGGCTCCGGTAGACGAGGATGTGGAACGGGCAGTTCATCGGCTTGACGTAGTAGGTCGAGCCGTCGTCGAGCTCCATCGGCGGGTACATCGAGTCCGCGTACCAGTCGACGTGACCCGACACCTCGAAGAGCGACGCCTTCGTGATGTGAGGGGAGTAGACGAACTCGTAGCCGGCGTCCGCGTGGCGCTGGCGCGAGTAGTCCTCCATCTCCCGTCGGACGATGCCACCCTTCGGATGGAACACCGGGAGGCCGGACCCGATCTCGTCGGGGAAGGAGAAGAGGTCGAGCTCGTGGCCGATCCGACGGTGGTCCCGCTGCTCCGCCTCTTCGAGGCGGTGGAGGTAGCCGAGGAGCGCCCCCTCGGACTCCCACGCCGTCCCGTAGATCCGCTGGAGCTGCTGGCGGTGCTCGTCGCCCCGCCAGTACGCGCCGGCGACCCGCGTGAGCCGGAAGTGGCCGAGCCGACCGGTCGAAGGGACGTGCGGCCCCCGGCAGAGGTCCACGAACGTCTCGGAGTTGCGGTACGCCGAGACCACCGCTCGGCCCGCAGCGGCGCTGCCCGCGGCATCGACCTCCTCTCCGCCCGCGGCCACGGCCTCGATGATCTCCTGCTTGTAGGGCTGCCCCTCGAAGAGCGCGAGCCCCTGGGCGATCGAGAGCTCCTCACGGACGAAGGGCTGGTCCTCCGCGACGATGTCGCGCATGGCGGCGTCGACACGGACGAGGTCGTCCTCGGAGAAGTGCGCTCCACCTGGGAGCTCGAAGTCGTAGTAGAAGCCGTCGGCGATCACCGGGCCGATCGCGAGCCGCGCGCCGGGCCACAGGCGGAGGACCGCCTGCGCCATCACGTGCGCGGTCGAGTGACGGATCACGTCGCGCCCCGCCTCAGACCCGGCAGGCACGATGGACACGGACGCGCCATCGAGGAGCGGGCTCGCCAGGTCGACGAGGCGACCGTCCATTTCGACGGCCACCGCAGGCTCAGCGACTCCCGGTCCCATCTTCGCGACGAGGTCTGCGCCCGTCGCGCCCGTCGCCAGCTCCCACTTCGTGCCGTCGGGCAGCTCGATCGTCACCGTGTCCGCCATCGGCCCCTTCGTCCTTCCGTCCTGGCGCGGCCCGTCCCGGGCCGGCGCACCCTGGTCTCTCGCACGCTCACCGATCGATGCCGAGCCGAGCGGCCCCGAGCCGAGCGGCCCCGAGCCGAGCGGCCCCGAGCCGAGCGGCCCCGAGCAGGTCGATGCCGAGCAGGGCTGCGCCTGGGGCAAGCGGTTCGCCGGCGTCGGCGAGCTCGTCGAGCGCGGCCAGCGCCCCCGGCGCGTCCAGGTCGTCGTCCAGCCGGTCACGCACGGCGTCGAGCGCGTGCGATGCGCCATCCGACCCGGCTCGGGACCCCACGCCCGCGGCGCGCCAGCGCTCGAGGCGTGCCGCGGCCGCGTCGAGCGCCGCGTCGTCCCATTGCCAGTCGGCCCGGTAGTGGTGCGCGAGGAGCGCGAGCCGGACCACCGCCGGCTCCCAGCTCTCGAGCAGGTCACCGACGAACACCAGGTTGCCCAGCGACTTCGACATCTTCTGGCCCCCCAGGCCGACGAGCCCGACGTGCAGCCAGTGACGCACGAACTGGCGCCCGGTCACCGCCTCGGACTGCGCCGTCTCGCACTCGTGATGGGGGAAGACCAGGTCCCGCCCGCCTCCGTGGAGGTCGATCGTGGGGCCGAGCTCCCGCATGGCCAGGGCCGAGCACTCGATGTGCCACCCCGGGCGTCCGGGTCCCCAGCGCGACTCCCACGACGGCTCGTCGGGGAGCGAGGGCTGCCACAGGACGAAATCGAGCGGGTGCCGTTTCGCGGGATCGTCGGGGTTGCCGCCGTGCTCGGCTGCGAGGGCGAGCATCTCGGCTTCCGAGAGGTGGCTCACCTTGCCGAACCCGGGGAACCTGGTGACGTCGAAGTACACCGCGCCGCCCGAGCGGTACGCGTGGCCGGTGTCGAGCGCAGCGCCCACGAGGGCCAGGATGTCGGGGATCGCCGACGTCGCGCGGGGCTCCGCCTCGGGGGAGAGCAGCCCGAGCGCCTTCATGTCCGAGTCGAAGCGAGCCATCTCCTCGGCGGCGAGATCGAGGTAGTGCACGCCGAGCTCACGCGCCTTGCGCAGGATGTCGTCGTCGACGTCGGTGACGTTGCGCACGCAGCGCACCCGGCGACCCATGTCCTCGAGCCGACGGCGCAGCACGTCGAAGGTCAGGTACACGGCCGCGTGGCCGAGGTGCGCCGAGTCGTAGGGGGTGATGCCGCACGTGTACACGGTCACGAGCGGTCCGACCTGGAACGGGATCACCTGGCGGCGCGCGGTGTCGTAGAGCCGCACCTCAGATCCCGGCGAGCTTCAACGTGCTGTGCGCGCGGTGGCGGATGTTCAGCGTGATGCAGACTGCCGTGAACGCCTCGATCGCCGCCGCCTGGCTCAGGCTGCCGGCGTCGAGCGGACGCAGGCCCTCGATGCGCTCCACGAGCGACATGGTCTCCGCCGTGGCCTCCGGATCGTCGGCGCACACCAGCACGTCGGCCACCAGCCCCGAGTCGAGGTCGGCCATCTCGCGTGCAGGAAGGTGGTGGAAGGCGCCGGCGACCTTCGCGCCTGGGGCAGCAGCCTGCACCGCGGCAGCCACCGATCCTCGCGGATGGAAGAGCGGCACCATCTCCTGACCCTCGCGCACGAGCGCGTTGGCCATGGACACGAGGACCTTGCCCCCGAGGCGGTCGCCCAGCTCGGCCACGGTCCGCACCGCCGCGTCCCAGGGGGTCGCCAGCACGACCAACCTCCCGCCGGCCGCCTCGACGTTCCCCACCCCGCTCAGGGAGCCCCCGAGACGCCCGGCCCACCGCGCCGCCATCTCGTCGACGACCCCCGCCGCGCGGGCGGGGTCCCGCGAGCCGATCGCGACCGACATGCCCGCCGCGGCCAGGCGCAGGCCCAGCCCTCGCCCGGCGGGCCCCGTTCCTCCGATGATCCCGATGTCCACTCGACCACCTTCTCACATGCGTCCGTGTGCCCGAAATGCCTGCTGCCTCTTGTCTCCCGGAGCCTCCGACGTGCCCGACGGCCGGGACCGGCGCCCTCGGGCGATAGCCTGCCGCGCCGTGGGCCTCTTGGAGGGTAAACGGATCCTCGTCACCGGCGTGCTGACCGACGACTCCCTGGCGTTCGCCGCCGCGCGGTCTGCGTTGGAGCAAGGCGCGGAGATCGTGCTGTCGGGCTTCGGCCGCGGGCTCTCGCTGACCCGGCGCACGGCGAGGAAGCTCCCCGTCGTGCCCGACGTCCTCGAGCTCGACGTGACCAGCCAGGAGCAGCTCGCCGACGCAGCGACGGACCTCTCCGCGCGCTGGGGCCGCCTCGACGGCCTGCTGCACGCGATCGGCTTCGCCCCGCCGAGCTGCCTCGGCTCGGGGATGCTCACGGCCGGATGGGAGGACGTCTCGGTGGCGCTCGAGGTGTCCGCGTACTCCCTCAAGGCGCTCGTCGGCGCGTTCCTCCCTCTCCTCGAGGCCTCCGGCGCCGGCGGCGGCGCCTCGGTCGTCGCCTTGGACTTCGACGCGACGGTCGCCTGGCCCGCCTACGACTGGATGGGCGTGGCCAAGGCCGCGCTCGAGTCGCTCACGCGCTACCTCGCAAAGGAGCTCGGTCCGAAGGGCATCCGCGTCAACCTCGTCGCCGCGGGTCCCGTCCGGACGATGGCGGCCAAGTCGATCCCGGGCTTCTCGGCGTTCGAGAGCTCGTGGGCAGGGCGCGCCCCGCTCGGCTGGGACGTGCACGACGCCACGCCGGTCGCCAGGGCCTGCGTCGCGCTGCTCTCGGACTGGCTCTCCATGACGACCGGGGAGATGCTCCACGTCGACGGCGGCGCGCACGCCGTCGGCGCCTGACGCTCGGGGCCTGACGCTCTGCGCGTGACGCTCGGCGAGCGAGGCCGCGCGCCGCGCCGCGCACGACGGCGCGGCGGCCTCCAAAACGGCGCCGGTAGGCTGATGGCGCCATGACCACCTCCAAGCG
>JAKAQM010000069.1 GCA_021822565.1 Actinomycetes bacterium
GGGCAGCCGCACCTGCGGCGCAAGACCCGACCGGCTGAACGGACTACCCCGGTGGACCAGGTGGCTCAAGACCGTTCGGGGTCACCCGCAAGGCGGGACTCAGTTCCGCTGAGTGTTTAGGAACGGTGCCCCCGATCGCCGGCATGGTGACATCGGGTTGGGCTTTCTCGCCACACACCCGCGACGCTCAGGAAGCACATCGGCGAGATCAACGCAGGACTCGCCCGGACTCGCCTCGTCGACCTCAAGGGGTGGGGAGAACCGCGATACCGAAGCGAGCGGCCACCTCGTCGAGCAGGCGCGGGCCAATCGGCGCGGGTGCGCTCCATGCGAGGCGTAGCTCGTCGAGGGGTGCGTGGCCAAAGACGGCCACGAACCGACTCTCGCCGGACGGGTCGTGGCGAGATGAGCACCAGATCCCGTCGAAACCTCCGGCATAGAAGGCACGAGCCCACTCCTGGGTCGTGAGAGCGGACAGCTCATACTCCCTGTAGGCGGACACGGAAATCCACGCTGACGGACACGGGAATTCCCGGCGGGCAGACAGCAGATCCCCATCACCGTCCACCAGTTCGACCACCCCGGCGGATTGCCTCACAGCCCGAGCCACGCCGCCGCCTCCGCGACGACCGGGTGGCCTGGGTGGAGATCGACGACCGTCGCCTCGCGGAGCAGCCCCGTGCAGCGCTCCGAGAACAAGCTGAGCTCTGCCCACGACGCCTCGTGGGTCGACCACCACCGCAGGCCCACTGCTTGGGTGTGACCGGCGAAGAGTGCCGCCGCCTGGCGCTGGGTGGTCGCCCGCCTCCGGGTGGCCACCGCGGAAGGCCGGAGCTGCTCTCGGAGAAGGACCGCCGGGTCGTCCAGGTCGACGACCGTTGCCCCGTCGTCGAGGTCGACCCCGGCGAGCGCGAGCGGCAGCCCGGCGCGTCGCAGCAGGGCGGGCGACAGTGGTCCGCTCCCCCTGAACGGCGCCATCGCCTCGACCACGGCCGCGACAGGCGCCTCCGTCGCGTACAGCACGCCGTAGAGATCGGGGTTGTCGTGGCGTCCGTCCCCCTGGTACGCGCGGGGCGCCCACAAGGACCCGCCCTCGGCGAGCGGATCGTCTCCCGAACGCGGGAAGGTCCGCCAGATCCTCAAGCGGGCGAGCCGGCCCGCTCGGCCCGCAGGGCGGCCAGCAGCTCCTCGGGCCGTCCCGAGCGGATCACGTCGACCGGTCGGCGGTCCCCGAGGTGGGGGTTCGCCCCGACCAGCCATCGCCTCGCCGCCTCGGGCTCGTAGAGCCGAGAGAGCTCGGAGAGCACCAGCTCGAGGACTTCGACCCGCTCGGCGTTGCGCAAGCCGGGCCCCTCCCCCCGGCTCCAGCGGCTCACCTGGGCCGGGTCGACGCCCAGCAGGTCGGCCAGACGCCTGGCCGAGCCCATCCACGAGGCGAGCGAGCGGACCTTCTCGGCAGTCGGGATGGGCACGCCTCGATCGTAGCGCAATGGTTTCTGTTGCGGAACCTACGACGTGCCCCCGCCGGCGACGACGATCGATTCGCCGTTTACCCCGCTGGCCTCCTCGGACGCCAGGAAGGCGATCGTCGCGGCGACCTCGGCGCTGGTCACCACCTTGCCGGCGGGGTATGCCGCCGCCCGCCGTCGCCAGACCTCCTCCGGCGTGACCCCGGTCGCGGCCGCCTCCCGGAGCGCCGAGCGCTCCGACATCTCGGTGAGGACCCAGCCCGGAAGGACCGCGTTGCAGGTGACGCCGTGGCGAGCCAGGTCGAGCGCGATCGACCGGGTCATCCCGAGAAGTCCGGCCTTGGTGACGCAGTAGGCCGCACTGTCGGACTCCCCCACGAGGGCCGAGGTCGACGAGACGTTGACGATCCGGCCCCACCCGGCGGCCACCATGCCTCGCGCCGCCAGCTGGGCGAGCCACATCGGCGCTTCCAGGTTGACGGCGGCCATGGACCGCCAGGTGGAGGGGTCGAGCTCCAGCAGCGAGGCGTCCGACGCCGACCCGATGGCCGCATTGTTGACCAGGATGCCGACGGGCCCGAGCCGGCGCGTGGTCTCCTCGACGGCCACCTCGCAGGCCTCACGGGTGTCGAGAGAGGCCGCGTGGTACGCCGCGCCGCTCTCGGCGGCGAGCTGGGCGAGCAGCTCCTCTCTGCGGGCGACCGCCATGACCAGGACCCCCTGTCGACGCAGATGCTCGACCGTGGCGCGGCCGATGCCGCTGCTCGCCCCCGTGACCAGTGCAACACGCTCCACCCGAGCCCACCTCCGCCCAGTCCTTCTCGAGCCCCAGTCCGTTTCGGGCCCCAGTCCGTCTCGAGGCCGCCATCGGGTCTCCCCCGCCGCCGACCTCGCACCTTTTTCGAAGACATGATCGCGGACGCGAGAAGCTGTCGTCGTGTGCGTGCTCGGCCTCGACGACGTGGCGGCGGACCGGTTCGTCGATCTCGCACCGGTCGTCGTCCTTTCGCTCGCCGCCGCGGCCTGCTACGGGTTCGGCGCGGTCCTCCAGCACCGAGCGGCGATCCAAGAGCCCAGGCACCTGTCGATGCAGGCGGGGCTCCTCGTACGGCTCGTGCGGCGTCCATGGTGGCTCCTGGGCAACGCGATCGACGCCCTGGGCTACGTGTTCCAGTTCCTGGCGCTGCGGCGCGGCTCGCTCGCCCTCGTCGAACCGTTCCTCGTCCTCAGTCTCGTGGTCTCCTTGGCAACGACGGCGCGGCTCGAGCGGCGGTCGATCTCCCGTCGGGGGCTCGTGTCCGCTGCCGTGATCATGGCGGGGCTCGTCGTGTTCCTTGTCGTGGCCCGGCCCGGTGAGGGTCGCCCGCGCGCATCGGGCCTCGTGTGGGCCGTCTTGTCCGCGGCGGTCCTCGCAGTCTGCATCGCAGTGGTGCTCGTCGCCCACCACGCACCACGTCGTCGAGCGGCGGTGCTCCTCGCCGTGGGATCGGGAGCGGGATTCGGGTACGTCGCCGCGGTGACCGAGCGCGCCGGCCATCTCCTCGACCTCGGGGTCGGCCATCTGTTCACCACGTGGGTGCCGTACGCGCTGGTGGTCAGCGCCGTAGCGGCGCTGCTCATCACGCAGAGCGCCTTCCACGCCGGGGCTTTGCACCTGTCGCTGCCGACCATGACCGTCGGCCAGCCGATCGTGGCCATCGCCATCGGCCTCGGGGTGTTCGGCGAGCACGTCGCCACCCGCGGTCTGGCACCCCTCTTCGAGGTGTTCGGGCTGGCGATCCTCGTTGCCGGCGTGTACGTCCTCACCGCCTCGTCGCCGATCGGGTCGGGGCCGATCGGGACGGGGCCGATCGGGACGGGGCCGAGAGACGGCTGACTGCCTCGCCCGGTACTGCGCCTTCCGTCCGGGAAGGCGTGATCGAGCGGCTCGGGCCGTTCATCGAGGCGGAAATGGCTGCCGCCGATCAGACCCGTAGGACCCGAAGCCCTGGAACGCCGTCGTAGTCGCCGTCCTGGGATGCCACCGCCAGGTCGTTGGCGATCGCCGTCGCCGCGATCCAAGAGTCGTTGACCGGCATCTTCTTCCCGGCGTCTCGGAGTGCGAGGCGCAGGGCTGCCCAGGTACGAGCCACGCCTTCGTCGACCGGCGACGGTGACCACCGACACGGCAACGCGATCAGGTGGTCGGGTGGAGAGAGGTCGGTCTTGCTCGATGGCGATGAACACCGGCGCGTCGGCGAGCGCCACCTCCTGGTCGACACGCTCGCTGGGTGCCGTCACGGGACCGCCAGGTCGTCGGTCGTCTCGGGGAGCAGCTCTGCCAGCTCCCTCGCGAGCCCGGGATCGGCCCGCCAGCGATCGCTGTCCCTCGTGAAGGACGCGGGCGGCAGGCGACGACCGGACCGCCAGCCGGCTGGGAGGGGCATGCCGCGTGGCCGGTGCGACGACGGGTCCCCGGTTCGACGGAGGTGCGACGACGGGTCCCCGGTTCGACGGAGGTGCGACGACGGGTCCCCGGTTCGACGGAGGTGCGCCGCTATGGTGGCGGCGAGGGAGGAGCACGCGCCGTGACGACCAGGACGAAGAGCTTCGGGGTGGGCCGCCGGGAAGGCCACGACTCCTCCCCGTACTACGGGCGTGGGCTGGTCTCGGTCGCAGAGACCACGGACCGCCAGACGTCTGAGCCGGCGGTCGCCGACGAGGTCTTCGAGCACACCGCCGAGGACATGTCCGAGCTCCCCGACGACAGCGTCGCCCTCATGGTGACCTCGCCCCCCTACCACGTGGGCAAGGACTACGACTCGGACGCGTCGTTCGCGGACTACCTGGCGCTCTTGGAGCGCGTGTTCCAAGAGACCTACCGGGTCCTCCAGCCCGGGGGGCGCGCCGTGGTGAACGTCGCCAACCTCGGACGCCGGCCGTACGTGCCGCTCTCCCACGAGGTGACCGCCCGGATGCTCCGGATCGGCTTCTTCATGCGCGGCGAGGTGATCTGGCGCAAGGCCAAGGGCGCCGGGGGGAACTGCGCCTGGGGGAGCTGGCGCTCCCCGGCCAACCCCGTCATCCGGGACGTCCACGAGTACTGCCTGTGCTTCTCGAAGGGTCGTTTCGACCGGGTCGTGAAGGGCGTGAGCGACGTCTCTGCCGACGAGTTCATCGCCTCGACCCTCTCGGTGTGGGAGATCCCCCCGGAGTCGGCGAGGCGCGTGCAGCACCCGGCCCCCTTCCCCGTCGAGCTGCCCAGACGCTTCATCCAGCTCTACACCTACGTGGGCGAGTGGGTGCTCGACCCGTTCATGGGCAGTGGGTCCACCGCCGTGGCGGCGGCCCTCACCGGGCGCAAGTGGGTCGGCTACGACGTCGACCCCGACTACTGCGAGATCACGAGGAAGCGGGCGGCCGCCGCCCAGGCGTCGCTGCCGCTCGGGATGTGACGCCCTCGTCTTCGGCAGTTCCGCCCCGGGGTCGGCTCCCCCATTCGCCGATCGCGGTGAGACGCCGCCGTTGCTGGGCAGCGGCCCCGGCGTCGAGCCCACGGCCGCGCCGTTCGAGGTAGCCGACGACGCGCTCGCGGTGCTCGACCGGGTTGGCGTCGTCGTACTTGAACTTGGCCTCCACGCGCAGCACGTGGAGCCGGACGCCGCGGATGCCCGGGAGCATGCGGGCGTACGGGGGCTCGTCGGCCGAGACGGCCGCGTGGCGGCCTTCGGGTTGGAGGTCGGCGAGCTGGGTGGTGAGGAGCTCCGCCTTGCCCTGGGGATCGTCGACGATCGTGGGCTGGCAGACGAACTGGACGGCGGTGTAGTAGCTGGTCGGGACCCCGTCTTCGTCCGGTCCGCCGGCCTTGGCGCGCCAGTAGGTCGGGATGTAGGCGTAGTCGCCGTGGACGGAGAGGCGCACCTCGCTGGCCGCCTCGAGGTGCGGCCACACCGGGTTGGGGCGGGCCAGGTGCACGAGGAGGTCGCCGCCGGCCACCGCGAAGTGCAGAGGCAGCACGAACGGGGCGCGTGCGGAGTCGAGGTTGTTGACCGCGAGCACTCCCCAGTGCTCGTGGGACGCCAACCAGTCCTGCCATTCGGTGTCGTCGAGCGCAGCGTCCCACGGGTGGATGAGCATGTCGGTCTCCTTCTCGTTCATCGGGCTCGCTCGTTCATCGGGATCGTCGAGTGCGGGATCGGGCACGCCGGGATCAGTGCCGGCCCGGGCGACCCGGACGACCAGCCCGACCTGGACGACCAGCCCGAGCCGGGCGACGCGGGCGACGGTTCGCGAGATGATCGGCGGGCATGCCCGGCCCGGGGCGGACGGCGACCTCGGCAGCGCCGATCGGCCCGCAGCTCGCGCACGCGATCTGCTGGCGGACCGCGCCCCCGCACGCGGCGTGCTCGTAGAGGATCGGCGGGCCGTCGGGGCTCGACCAGCGGTCGCCCCAGGCGGTCAGCGCGATCAGCGCGGGTGCGAGATCACGGCCTTTCTCGGTGAGCACGTACTCGTGGTGCTCGGGACGCTCAGGGCAGCGGCGACGCTCCATGATCCCCGCCGTCAAGAGGCCCTCGAGGCGGGCAGCGAGGACGTTGGTCGCCACGCCGAGGTTGTGCTGGAAGTCGCCGAAGCGGGTGACGCCCGCGAACAGCGAGTCCCGGATGATGAGCAGGCTCCACCGCTCACCGACCACGTCGAGGGCCCGCGCGATCGAGCAGATCTGGTCGTCGTAGGTCTTGCCGAGCACCGCCCGGAGTCTACCGAACTACTTGCATCACACAAGTTTCACTGATGCACGATCGAAGGGGGCACGTCCGAGGTCGGCGACGAGTTCAGCTACGAAGTGCCCGACGTCCACCGGTGCAAGATCCGCGTCACCGAAGTCGACGCCCCGCGGAAGGTCTCCTGGCTCGTGCTCGACAGCTGGCTCACCTTCATCGAGGACAAGGGGGAGTACTCCGTGCCTCGAGTGCTACGACCTGTGCTCGCACGCGTGGAGCAGCTACATCGGCGAGAGCCTCCACGCGCTCATCACCACCGGAGCCGGTCAGCCGAACCAGGCACCTGAGGGTTCGATCGTCACATCCCACGGCGAAGGCATCGCCGCCACAAGATCGCGATAGCAGCTCACCGGCACCGTCGCACGGACGAACAAGTGCGGCGCGCGGCGAGGGACCACCTCCTTGTAGGTTCTCCCTGCTCTACGTGGCTGAAACACTCCAGCGTGGCGTGGTGTCGCACGAGCCGCATGGAACCCACGTCACCCGTCACGAACTGTTCATCTCCTTGTAACCACCGGCGCACTCTCCGATCACTCTTCGTTCAACCGAGGTCGTTACCTTTCGACACATCCGGCGACGCCGGAACGGGCACCTCGTGCAGAAGAGCCAAAAAAAGCGAAGGAGATGCAATGCGACGAAGACTTCCCTTGGTGTTGGTCGGCTGCCTCGCCGCGATGACGTCGATCGCGCTCCCCGGCGCCGGTGCATCGACCAGGAGGACAACGTTTTCCACGTGTGGTTCGGCGAGAGCCTGTGGCGGGATGAAGGCGCTCATCCAGGCGGCCGAGAAAGAAGGCAAGCTGAACGTCATCGCCTTGCCGCCGACATGGGCGAATTATGGAACGATCATGAAGCAGTTCGAGCACAAGTACCACATCAAGATCGCAGATGCGGACCCCACAGGATCGAGCGCTCAGGAGATCCAGGCGATCGACCAGCTGAGGGGGCAGTCGCGTGCTCCCGACGTGGTGGACGTGGCGAACTCGTTCGCGGTGACAGGCGTCAAGACGCACCTGTGGGCTCCGTACAAGGTGGCGACGTGGAAGACAATTCCAGCTGCGGCCAAGACACCCAAGGGCAATTGGTACGACGACTACGGCGGCTACGTGGCGATCGGCTACACAGCCGCCAAGGTGAAGAACCCACCGAAGTCCTTTGCCGACCTCTTGAGGCCCGAGTACAAGAACGAGGTCGGCATCAATACAACACCGACCGAGGCCGGCGCCGCGTTCGCGGCCGTCCTTGCCGCCTCCATCGCCAACGGGGGATCACTCGGGAACATCAACCCCGGAGTGAACTACTTCAAGAAGCTCGCTGCGGTGGGCAACTTCGTCCCGACGAAGGCCGACCCGGCAACCGTGGAGAACGGCACCACGCCGATCGTGATCTGGTGGGACTACCTCATGGAGTCGGAGATCGCGGCGAAGCTTCCTCACTGGAAGACGGTGATCCCGAGTGACGGCAGCTATGCGGCCTTCTACACCCAGGCGATCAACAGGACAGCACCCCATCCTGCAGCGGCGAGGCTGTGGGAGGAGTTCCTCTACTCCAAGGAAGGGCAGAACGACTGGCTGAAGGGCTACACGCAGCCCATCGAGATGCAGGCAATGATCAAGAACCACACGATCACACGGAAGGCTGAGAAGGCGCTTCCCCCGACGCCAAGGGGCGCGGTCAAGCTGGCGACCCCTGCGCAGCTCACCAGGGACGAGACGGTGCTCACCCACACTTGGTCGACGAAGGTGACGGGCTAGTTGGCAACGAGGGAGATCGCACCGAGGAGTCCTCTTTCGGAGGTTGAGGTTGGGGCCGGAGCCATGCCGAGCAGGACCTCGCGGCTCGGGCAGTTGCGCCCGCGCCTGCGCGGGATGCTCGCGCTGGCGCCGTTTGCGATCTACGTTGCGCTGTTCCTCGTGGTGCCGACCATCGCCGTGGTCGTCGGAGCCTTCCAGACGCCTGCCGGAAGGTTCACCCTGAGCAACATCGCGGTCGCTGCGCATGCGCCGTACTCGAACGGGTTCGTCGAGAGCCTCGAGCTGGCTCTGGTCACCTCGGTCGTTCCGGGCATCCTCGGGGTGTTCGTCGCCTATGCGGTGCACACGTCGCGGCGGCGGCTCCTTCGCCGAGTGGTGTTCACCGCGTCGGGGGTGTTCGCCAACTTCGGAGGAGTTCCCCTTGCCTTTCTGTTCATTGCCACGCTCAGCGCGACCGGAGTTGCAACGGTGTGGCTGAAAGACCTGAGCATCTCGCTGACATCGAGGTGGTTGTTCACGTTCCCGGGCGTCGCACTCGTCTACATGTACTTCCAGGTCCCGCTCATGGTGCTCATCGTGACCCCTGCCTTGAACGGCCTGAGACCTGCGTGGCGAGAAGCCTCCGAGAACCTCGGGGCACGGAGCCGGCAGTACTGGCGATGTGTGGGCGCGCCAGTGCTCGCGCCGACCGTGCTCGGTTGCACGCTGCTCCTGTTCGGGTTCGGCCTGTCCGCGTACGCGACCGCGAGAGCGCTCACGGCAGGTACGATCCCGCTCACCCCGATCCAGATCGGCGACGTCATGAACGGCAACGTCATCGCCGGTCAGCAGAACGTCGGGATGGCCCTCGGACTGGGGCTCATCGTCGTCATGGCGATCGTGCTCGTGTTGTACACGCTGCTGCAACGGAGGGCGTCGCGATGGTTGTCCCAGTAGCCGCAGCCGACACAGGGCTGCTACGGGGTGGCCACCCATCTGCGGGTGGCAGGTCGGCGAGACGGTCGTGGCGAGACATCCGGGCATGGCGCGGGATCGTGCTGGGTCTCACGGGCGTCTTCTTCCTCTTGCCGCTCTATGCGGCGCTCCGCTTCGCCCTGGAGAACAACCTTGGCCACCTGACGTTGGCCGCGTTCAGCGCGATCCCCCACACGACAGGCTTCATGCCGGCGTTCCTCCTGTCCGTTCGACTGGCTGCCGTGACCATGGCCATCACCATGGCACTCATGGTGCCCACCACGATCTATGTGCACGTGAAGCACCCGAAGCTGCGCGTCGCCTTCGACGCCATCACGTTCCTTCCTGTGGGAGTCCCGCCCATCGTGCTCGTCATCGGTGTGCTCCAGAGCGCACCCTTCGTGCTGAAGAGCACGCCGTACCTGCTCTCCCTCGAGTACGTGATCCTCGCCATGCCGTTCGCCTACCGCTCGCTCGATGCGGGACTGGGGGCGATCGACCCGAAGACCCTGGTGGAGGCGTCTCGTTCCCTCGGCGGGGGCTGGCTCAGCACGTTGTGGAGAGTCATCGCGCCGAACCTTCGGTCGGCGTTCCTCTCGGCGATGATCCTCACGCTCGCGCTGGTCTTCGGCGAGTTCACCATGGCCAGCATCGATCTCTACACGACGCTGCCGGTGTGGGTCGTCAGCACCGATTCGATCACAGCTCACGTCTCGATGGCGGTGTCCTTCCTGTCGCTCGCTCTGACCTGGGTCCTCTTGCTCGCGCTGTCATCCGTCGACCGCCGCCGGTTCCGAAGGCGCGTGATCATCGTCGAGGGAACATGACGGAGATGCTGAGGGTGAGCATGAGCACGCAACACGTGGACGTGGCGCGAGGCACCTCGGACAGGAGCGCTCGGCAGGGCGCCTCCGTGGAACTGGTGGATCTCCACCGGAACTTCGGTGCCACGAGGGCGCTCGACGGCATGAGCCTCGTCATCGAGCCCGGGGAGCTGGTGTCGTTGCTCGGCCCCTCCGGGTGCGGCAAGACGACCGCCCTGCGAGTGCTCGCCGGCTTCGACGTGCCCGACTCGGGCAAGGTCCTGGTCGATGGCAAGGACATCGGCCACGTTCCGGCGCAGGGCCGTGACATGGGGATGGTCTTCCAGAGCTACAGCCTCTTTCCGAACATGGACGCCCGTGACAACGTGGCCTTCGGTCTGCGGATGCGCGGCATGAGGAAATGTGGACGGCGCGAACGCGCCGCGGAGCTGCTGGACATGGTCGGGCTGACCAAGGAGGCGAGGAAGTATCCCCACCAGCTGTCTGGCGGGCAGCAGCAGCGGGTGGCCCTGGCCCGGGCGCTGGCGATCGAGCCGCGGGTCCTCTTGCTCGACGAGCCGCTCTCGGCGCTGGACGCCAAGGTGCGCGTGCAGTTGCGCGAACAGGTCCGAGCGCTCCAGACGCGCCTGCAGACGACGACCGTGTTCGTGACGCACGATCAGGAAGAGGCGCTGTCGATCTCGGACCGGGTGTGCGTGATGCGCAGCGGGCGCATCGAGCAGGTCGACGTGCCGTCGCTGCTGTACGCCCGTCCTGCAACTCCGTTCGTCGCGGAGTTCGTGGGGACGATGAACCGCATCCCGGCGCGATCGACGTCGTCCGGGGTGGTGGTGCTCGGGCGGGAGGTGCCTGTACGCGGGAACGTGCGTGTCGCGCTCGGAAGCCGCGTCGATGTCCTCGTTC
This sequence comes from Actinomycetes bacterium, assembly GCA_021822565.1. Taxonomy (GTDB): domain Bacteria; phylum Actinomycetota; class Acidimicrobiia; order Acidimicrobiales; family RAAP-2; genus JAJYVT01. The sequence goes on from JAKAQM010000069.1 coordinate 10,668, forward strand.
GCCCTGAAGAGCTGACCATCAGTGCAGTCGGCGCCGGCGCCGGCGTGGTCATGGGCAAGACCTTCTTCGGTGCCGTCACGCGGCTGACGGTCCTGCTCGACGGAGAGATCATGGTCCAAGTGGACGAGAACACCGCCGACGCTGCGTCGATCCTCCCGGGCTCCGCCGTGGAGCTGCGCGTCGGCGCGCCCGAAGTCATGGTTGCCGATCCGAAGGGAGATGCCGCGTGAACCGTCCGGTGGTGAGCAGGCGGGGTGCCGGTCGCGAGCTTGCCGTCTCCCTCGGCGCTCGTGAACGATGGGAGTCGATCGCCTCGCGGCACCATGGCATCGGGTTCCGGGCCAACGGCTCGCTGACGGTGGCGGGCACGCCCGAGGAAGAGGCGGTGCTCGAGCGGGCCGCTGCGCTGGGTCCGCCTCCAGATGATGGAGACCGCCCGGTAGCGACCGGCCGTCACCACGACGTGGACGAGGCGCCCTACGAGCACTTCGTCGCGTCCCTGCGGGTCGATGTCGCGTCCGGCGTGCAGCTGGTGTTGGGACGGGGAGGGCGCGGCATGACCCTCGCCCCGACGATTGCCGTTGAGACGTTCGGATGACCGAACCGCGGATCCAGTTGGCGTGCCTGGACATGGCCGGAACGACCGTCTCGGACGGCGGGGCTGTGGAGCGAGCGTCCGACGCCGCCCTGGACGCCATGGCGGTTCCGGTCGCCGATCGCGTGGCGATGGTGTCGTACGTCCGGGACACCATGGGAATGTCCAAGATCGACGTGTTCCGCGCGCTGTTCGTCGACGAGGAGCGGTCGCACGCCGCCAACAGCGCCTTCGAGGACGCCTACGCTCAGGCGATCGACGAGGCCGAGCCGGTTCCCGGTGCCGCAGAGACGATCGGCGCACTACGTGAACGCGGCATCCGGGTGGCGCTCACGACGGGCTTCTCCGCCCGAACGCGGGACCTGCTGCTCGACGCGCTGGGGTGGCATGACGTCGCCGACGTGGTCTTGAGCCCATCCGATGCCGGCCGCGGCCGTCCCTACCCCGACATGATCTTGACGGCGCTCATCCGCACCGGGACGGATGCGGTGCAAGCGGTGGCGGTCGTGGGCGACACCGCCGCCGACGTCACGGCCGGGGTCCGGTCGGGGGCATCGGTGGTGGTCGGAGTGCTCAGCGGTGCCGATGACGAGGAGCGCCTGTCGACTGCGGGCGCGACGGCGGTCGTCTCCTCCATCGTCACAGTGCCAGCGCTCCTCGTCTGAAGGCTGGTGCACGTGCAGGGCAACGTCTTGTTCACGACGGTGGACCAGTGGCGTGGTGACTGCCTCTCGACTCTCGGCCACCCCGTGGTCGAGAGGTCCAACCTCGACGCGCCGGCCGTAGCAGGCGTGCGTGGAGGCGAACCGGTTCGCAGACCTCGGCGCACGATTCGCATGACGCCGCAATCGAGCGCGCGAGGCTGCAGGCGATGAGCTGTCGAACGCCGGGACCAACGCTCGACGGCGTGCTCGGTCCGGGTGAGGTTGCAAGGGCGGCGGAGCGTCAGGCCTACCGTCGGCTCGCTGTCGGACCGGGCGCGCCGAGGGTCCGACGAGACGAGCTCGGAACTGGCGGTCGACGCCTTTCCTCCAGCCGGAGCCTGGCGTTCCTCGCCCACGTGACGGACCTGCAACTGGCGGATGTGCAGTCACCCGGGCGCTTCGAGTTCATGGAGGCCTACCGAGGACGCCCTGGTGCGGACGCGCTGATCCCGGCGCAGCGTCCGCAGGAGGCCCTCTGCGCCCACGCGATGTGCTCCATGGTCCACGAGCTGGGTCGCCACCTCGAGAGCAGGGAGACGGGGGCGCGGCTCGAGCTGGCGGTGTGCACCGGAGACAGCCTCGACAACGCGCAGTGGAACGAGCTCGAGTGGTATCTCGCTCTCCTGAGCGGGGGTACCGTCGGCACGGAGGCAGGAGGCAGCTACGAGGGCGTGCAGCGCTCTGACTGGCCCGGTGACCACTACTGGAAGCCCGACGACGTTGCGGGGCGGTTCCAGCTCGAGCTCGGGTTCCCGACGCTCCGGGGTCTCATGGACCGAGCCATCGCGCCGTTCGGAGCCGCGGGGCTACCGCTCGGATGGATCTCCTGTTACGGCAACCACGACGGTCTGCCCTTCGGGGAGGTGGTGCCCACGCCGGCCTACCGAGCGCTCGTGACCGGTGATCGCAAGGCCGTCGCCCTGCCCTCGGGGCTCGAGGTGCTCGGCCGACAAGACGCGCTCTATGCGGCGCCCGAGCAGTTCCTGGCTGGCACTGCTCTTTCGGTCCGTCCCGACGGTGGGCGACGGATCGTGGGGCGCAGCGAGTTCGTCGCCGCACACCTTGCCGCGTCGGGCTGGCCACCAGGTCATGGGTTCTCCTCGCAGAACCTCGCCGAGGGAACCGCCTATGGCACGGTGGATCTCGGGCCCTCGGTTCGCCTGATCCTGTTGGACACCACGAACATGGACGGAGACTTTCAGGGGTCGCTCGGCACGAGACAGCTCCACTGGTTGGAGGAGCAGCTCGCGGCCGTGCATTCGCGCTATCGGATGCCCAACGGCAAAGAAGCGCGCACCCCTCACGAAGACCGTCTGGTGATCCTGGCGTCCCATCACGGGCTCGCGTCCCTCACGAACCTCCGCCACCTCGACGCGGGGATGGAGCCGGATCAGCCCCGTGTGGGGCGCGATGCCGTCGAAGCCCTCCTCCACAGGTTCCCGAACGTCGTCCTGTGGCTGAACGGGCACCGCCATGTCAACGAGATCTCATTGCGCCCCTCACCGGCGAAGGATGGATCGGCCTTCGTGGACATCGCCACTTGCTCGATCGCCGACTGGCCGTCGCAGGCTCGCTTGGTCGAGCTGGTCGCCAATCGGGACGGAACGCTCTCGGTGCTGACCGAGATGCTGGACCACGGGGCACCTCCCGTGCCCGAAGACGCCACCACCGCCATGGCCAACATGGCGGCGCTGCACCGGGAGCTCGCTGCCAACGTCCCAGGCGCCGGGTTCGGCTCCCGGCTGGAAGGCCGGCCATCTGATCGGAACGTCGAGCTGGTCCTGCGCTCCCCATTTCCCGTCATGTCGGACGACGGCGCGGTCTTTCCAGCCTGGACATGATCGGAGCCCAAGGACCTGCCGGGGCGGCGGTGGCTGGGGGGGTGGGGCGACGGACGCTCATCGTGGCCGCGACCTCACGGACGCCCACCCGGCCGCGAGCTCACGGTGCTCAGGGGTCCTGGATCAACCCGAGCGCGTTGCCGTCGGGATCGACGACCGTGGCCACCAGCCGTCCCCGACCCACGCCACGTGGTGGGTCCTGGACGCTCGCGCCCGCGGCGGTCACCTCGGCGAGCTTCGCTTCGATGTCCGCCACGTGCCAGTAGGCGACAGGCGTCGTGGGTCCCTGCGGACCTCCACGTGGGACGAGCCCGATGTGCTGCCCTTTGGCGTCGAAGCCCACGTAGTGGGGCGAGTCGACCTGGGGGTCCACGCCGAGCAGGGCGGCGTAGAGGGCCTTGGTCTTGTCCAAGTCCGAGACGGGGTAGAGCACGGTCTTGATCCCTTCGGTGGGCGATCCGGCCATGGCTCCTCCTTCTCCGTCGCGACGTGCCGGGTGTGGTCACGCTCGCCGAGCACGATATTCGCGACACCGACACCGACACCGACAGCGACACCGGCAACCGCGGCACGCCGCGGCTCGGCTCACTCTCGACCTCTGAGCGCCGATCTGCCTCGTGGGTGCAAGGGCGTCCGTCCGCGTGAGATGCTCGGACGGATGGCGGTGGTGCGGCGGAGGGCAAAGGTCCAGCTGGAGGGCCCAGCTCGGTGAGCGGCCGGCTCTCGCGCCCCTTCCAGCGCCTCCGCCCCTCGCCGGCCTCTGCCCTGCTGGGCACGAGCGGCAAGGCGCTCGGCGTGATGTACGTGGCCGGCGCCGCCGTGGGCCTGATCGCCCTCGGGGTGCCGCACGGCGGGCACTTCGACGCCCTGGCGGACATCGTGATCTCTGCGATCGCGCTCCTCCTCGGGGTATTGGCGTGGCGGCGCGGCACCCTCGGGCCGGGCGAGGCGTCGGTGCTGCTCGTGATCGGCACGCTCGCGGTGTCGGGCGGCGTCTACTCGGGAAAGGGCGACTACGTCTCGATCAGCGCCGCGGTCATCTACATCTGGCTGGCGCTGCTGGCGGCCCTCTTCCTCTCGCCGGTGCGCACGTGGGTCCACCTCGGGGTGATCGCGGGTGCGTACGCCGTCGTGCTCGCCCTCGACGGCAACAGCGGAGCACCGGCCGAGTGGCTGTTCATCACCGGCACGGCG
>JAKAQM010000070.1 GCA_021822565.1 Actinomycetes bacterium
CAAGGCGCTCATGCTCTTCGTGAAGGACATGCTGTTCATCGACAACTCCATGGCCACCATGGCCCCCGACGTCGACGTGCTCGCCCAGATCGTCACCATCCTCACGCACCTGCAGTCCCGCCACGGGGCGCGCATCGCGCAGGATCTCGGCATGGCCCCCTCGGACCTGGGGGACGTGGGGCTCGACGGGATCCGCAGCGCCTTCGGGCTGAGCGACGAGGTCGAGCATTTGACGCACCGCGAGATCCAGGAACGCCGCCGCCTCATCCAGAAGCGCCTGCACCAGCGGCACCGGCCTCACCGGCCGCACCGGTCGGAGGAGCGCGACGAGCCCTGAGCCCGACGGCCAGGGCCCGGGCCAGGGCCCGGGTTGGAGCCTGGGCCGGAGCCGGCGGGCTCAGGCGCCGTCCCCGGCTGCGCTGGACTCGGCGGGCGTGGCCGAGCCCGCCGCTCCTGGCGAGCCGGTCCCGAGCGCCCCGGCCGCGCCCGAGGCGCCGCCGGCGCCCACCTGCGCCTTGAGCGCGGCGAGCTGGGCGTCGACGTCCGACTTGGAGCCGAGCTCGTCGAGCTCCTTCTGGATGTCGTCGGTGCCGCCGCCCACGTCTTCGAGCACCCCGGACTCGAGCAGCTCGTCCGTGGCCTGGGCGCGCGACTGCATGGTCGCGATCTTGTCCTGCGCCCGCTGCAGCGCGGCGCCCGAGTCGCTGATGGACTTGGAGATGCCGGTCACGCTCTCGTTGACCGACGTGACGGCCTTCGACGCCGTGTACTCGGCCTTGAGCGTCTCCTTCTGGGTGCGGAACGCGTTCACCCGGGACTGGAGCTGATCGAGCGTCTGCTCGAGCTTCTGCTCCTGCTCGGTGAGCTGCTCGTGCTGGGGCTCCATCTGGTCGATCTCCTGCTGCGCGGCGGCCTTGCGGCTGAGCGCCTCCTTCGCGAGGTCGTCGCGGCCCTGCGCGACGGCGGCCTGCGCCTGGTCCTGGAGATGGGCGGCGGACGCGCGCAGCTGGGACTCCTGCAGCTCGATGCGCTTGCGCGACGCCGCGATGTCGACGAGGGCGCGGCGGACCTGGGTGAGCTGGTCGAGCATCTTCTCGTAGGAGAGGTCGAGCATGTCGGCCGGGTTCTCGGCCTGGTCGAGAGCCTTGTTGGCCTTGGCCTCGACGATGTCGTGCGCGCGCTGGAAGAGTCCCATGGGCACATCATGCTCCGTGCAGAGCCCCCCGAGCACGCGAGGCGCGTCGGCAGCCCCTGGGGCGCCGGCTCAGGCGCCTTCGAAGGGGAAGCCGAGGTCAGGCGCCTTCGAAGGGGAAGCCGAGGTCAGGCGCGGTCAGCACGGCCCGGAAGGGCAGCCCCTCCTCGGCCGCCATCGCGGTCACGGTCCCTCCCCGGTCCACGAGCGCGACGAGGAGGACGGGCTCGGCGCCCACCGCCCGCACCGCTCGAGCAGCTTCGAGCAGCGACGTGCCGCGAGTGACCGCGTCCTCGGTGACCACCACCCGGTCTCCCGCATCGAGCGCGCCGGCGATCCGGCCACCCGCACCGTGGTCCTTCTCCTCCTTGCGGACGCTGAACATCTTGAGGGGACGGCCGCGCACGGTCCCCACGGCGGCGGTCACGAAGGCCACCGGGTCCGCACCCATCGTCAACCCTCCGATCGCGGTGGCGTCGCCCGGGACGAGGTCGAGGACGGCGTCTGCGACGAGGAGCATGGCCTCCGGCCGGCAGACGGTCTGCTTGGCGTCGATGAACCAGCTGCTCGGCTTTCCCGACTTGAGCACGAAGTTCCCCCGGCGCACCGCGTGCTCGAGCAGGTGCTCACGCAGCTGCTCGAGCCCCGGCGTCCCCAGTGCCGGCAGACGGTGGACCGCCGGTGTCTCCCCCCGCCCGGACCGCTGCGGCGGCTCCGTGGGCTCGGTCACAGCTGCACCACGCCAGATCCGGCGACGACCTCGCCGACGACGGCGGCGGGAGGGACGTCGGGGACGGCGCGCAAGGCGCCCACCACCGCGTCCGCCTGTGCACGGTCGACCACGAGGACCATGCCGAGCCCGAGGTTGAAGACCCGTGCCATCTCCTCCTCCGCGACGCCGCCCAGGCGCGAGATCTCCGAGAAGATGCGCGGGGTCCGCCAGGCGCTGCGGTCGAGCCGCGCGTCGGCGCCTGCGGGCAGCACGCGTGCGAGGTTCCCCGGGATGCCGCCGCCGGTGACGTGCGCGCACGCATGGACCGCTGTGGGCCGGGCGCGCAGCGCCGCGAGCACCGCCGGGCTGTAGATGACCGACGGGCGCAGCAGCTCGTCCGCAAGGGAATGCGACGCACCCTGCCAGGCGGGCCCGTCGAGCGGGAGCCCGGCGCGCTCGAGCAGCACGTGCCGGGCGAGCGTGTAGCCGTTGGACCGGAGCCCGGGCGAAGGGAGCCCCACCAACAGGTCGCCGAGCGCCACGCGGCGGGGCCCCAGCTCGTGACCGGCCTCCACCACCCCGACCGAGAAGCCCGCGAGGTCGACGTCGTCGGCGCCCATGGCGCCAGGATGCTCGGCGGTCTCGCCGCCCACGAGGGCGCACCCCGCGGCACGGCACCCTTCGGCGATCCCTGCGACGAGCGCCTCGACGCGCCCGGGGTCGAGCCTGCCCACCGCGACGTAGTCGAGCAGGAAGAGCGGCTCGGCTCCGGCGCACACCACGTCGTCGACGCACATCGCCACGAGGTCCACGCCGATCGTGCCGAACCGGCCCGTCGCCTGCGCGACGAGCATCTTGGTCCCCACGCCGTCGGTGGAAGAGACGAGCACGGGGTGGGGGTACCTGGCGGTGTCCAGCGCGAAGAGCGCCGCGAAGGCGCCGATGCCTCCGAGCACCCCGGCACGCGCGGTGGACGCCACCACGTCCTCGATGCGCCGGACCGCCTCGTCGCCGGCACGGAGGTCCACGCCGGCGGCTGCGTACGTCGCGCCGGGTGTGCCCGAGCCGGCCGGCGTCACGGGCCCGGGATCACGCACCGAGCTGCGCACCCTGGAGCAACGGCCGCTCGGGCGGCTCGGGCTGCGCACCTGCGAGGTCCACCGGAACGGAGGTGGGGTAGCGACCGGTGAGGCAGGCGTCGCACCACCCCGCGTCCCCCGCGCCGATCGCCGTCTTGAGCTCCTCGATCCCGAGGTAGGCGAGCGAGTCCACGTCGAGGTAGCGCACGATCTCCTCGAGGGACATCGCCGCCGCGATCAGCTCCTCGCGCCTGGGCGTGTCGATGCCGTAGTAGCAGGGCCAGCGGAACGGGGGCGAGGAGACGCGCAGGTGCACCTCGGAGGCCCCCGCATCCCGGAGCATCCGGACGATCGCCCGCGTGGTGGTGCCCCGCACGATGGAGTCGTCGACCACGACGAGCCGCTTGCCGGCGATGTTCTCGCGCAGCGGGTTGAGCTTGCGGCGCACCGCGTCGCGGCGCGCGTCGGGCTCGGGGTCGATGAAGGTCCGCCCGATGTAGCGGTTCTTCACGAGCCCCTGGCCGTAGGGGATGCCGCTTCGCCGGGCGAAGCCCTCGGCCGCCGGGATCCCCGAGTCCGGGACGCCCATGACCAGGTCGGCGTGGGCCGGTGCCTGCTCGGCGAGGAGCTCGCCCATGCGCCTGCGGGCGCCGTGCACCTCCCGCCCGTAGAGCCGGCTGTCGGGACGGGAGAAGTAGACGAGCTCGAAGATGCACAGGCGCGGGTCGCGCGCTTGGGCGTCGAAGAGCTGCTCGCTGCGCATCCCGTCGTCGCCCGGGCCGTCGATCGTGACGAGCTCGCCGGGTTCCAGCTCCCGGACGAACGTCGCGCCGACGACGTCGAGCGCGGGCGACTCGGACGCGAGCACCCACCCCTCGGGGTGCTCCGCCGTCCCCAGGCGCCCCAGGCACAGCGGCCGGAAGCCGTGGGGGTCCCTCACGCCGTAGAGGCGCTCGGCGTCGACGAGCACGAGGGAGAAGGCGCCCTCGACGTCCACGAGCACCTGCCGCAGCGCGCCTGGCAGAGGGGAGACCTGCGCAGGGGAGCTGGGCACCTCGGAGCTCGACGAGCCGGGACGCGGCGCCCCGGCGGCGATCGCACGGGAGAGGAGCTCCGCGAGCACCTCGCTGTCCGTCGCCGCCATGCGGGGCAGCATGCCGGATCGCTCGGCGAGCTGTGCGGTGTTGGTCAGGTTGCCGTTGTGCCCGAGGGCGAACCCGGCACCGCCCGCCGGACGGTACACGGGCTGGGCGGCGTGCCAGTCGGAGGACCCGTGCGTCGAGTAGCGCGTGTGGCCCATCGCGAGGTGCCCCGGCAGGCCGGAGAGGGTCCGCTCGTCGAACACCCGGGTGACGAGGCCCATGTCCTTGATGACGGTGATCGTCCGGCCGTCGCTCACCGCCATGCCGGCGGACTCCTGGCCGCGGTGCTGGAGGGCGTAGAGGCCGTCGAACGTGAGGTGCGACACGGGTCTTCCCGGTGCGTACACCCCGAAGACCCCGCAGGCTTCCTTCACGATCTGGCGCTCCGCCCCTGTCGTCGGCACGTCGGCGCGGCGGCGCACCCCTGAGAGAGCCGGGCCACGACCGCTCGTCGATCCGCTCGCAGTGTACCGGCAGCCGTCCTTGGTAGCGTCCGAGGGGCATGATCGATCTGCACACCCACTCGACCTGCTCGGACGGCAGCGACCCGCCCGAGCGGATCCCCGAGCTGGCTGCGGCCGCCGGCTGCAGCGCGGTGGCCCTGACCGACCACGACACGCTCGCGTGCATCGGCCGCGCCCGCGTGCGGGCCAGCGAGCTCGGGATCGAGCTGGTGGCGGGCTGCGAGGTGTCCTGCCGGTACCGGGGCACGAGCGCCCACGTGCTCGTGTACTTCGTGGAGGACGGAGAGGGGCCGCTCCAAGAGGAGCTCGCCCGCCTGCGCGAGGACCGGGTGGCGCGCAACCGCAGGCTCGCCGAGCGCCTCGCCGCGCTCGACGTGCCCATCAGCTACGAGGACATCGTGCAGGAGGCGGGCGCAGAGGAGAGCGCCGGGCGACCCCACGTCGCCGCGCTGCTGGTGCGCCGCGGCCTCGCCGAGTCGATCCCCGACGCGTTCGACCGCTGGCTGGCCGAGGACCGGCCCGCCTACGTGCCCAAGGCGCGCGTGACGCCCGCCGAGATCGCCGCCGCAGCGCGCGCGTCGGGCGGTGTGGCCGTGCTCGCGCACCCGTTCTCCCTCGGGCTCGACGCCGGCGCGCTCGACGAGGTGGCAGCGGAGCTGCAGGCGGCCGGCTTCGCCGGGATGGAGGCCTACTACGGCGCGTACCGCCCCGAGCAGCGATCCCAGCTGGTCGGCGTGGCGAGGCGCCACGGCCTCGTGCCCACGGGCGGCTCCGACTACCACGGCACCTCGAAGCCCGGCCTTCGGGTCTGCACGGGCCAGGGCGACCTGTCGGTGCCCGACCGCGTGCTCCCCGAGCTGCGCGAGCGGCGTACGGCGGCGGGCTGAGGGGCTCAGGCCGCCTCGAGGCGCTTGGCGAGCGACCCCGCCATGGCCTCGGAGAGCTCGGCCATCGAGAGGTCGACCAGCGTCGACGCCGGCCCCGAGACGACGAGCCGGTCCCCGCCCGCCGTGCCGAGCACCTCGGCGGGCACCCCGGCGGCATGGGCACGGGCGAGCAGCTCGCCAGGGCGACCGGTCGTCACGAGCACGCGAGAGGGCAGCTCGGTGAACAGCTCGGCGTGGCCCTCGATCCCTCGCACCTCCACCCCCACGCCCCCGGCGACGGCCATCTCGGCGAGGGCGACCGCGAGCCCGCCGCCCGAGACGTCGTGGACGCCGTCGAGGAGCCCGTGCCCCCCGCCGACTGCCTCGCCGACCGCCCCGGCGACTGTCCCGCCGACTGTCTCGCCGACCGCCTCGGCGACGAGCGACGCCACGAGCCGGGTGAGGCGGGCGTGCGCCTCGAGGTCGAGCGAAGGGAGGGTGCCGTGGCGCCGGCCGCGGCACTCGACCGCCCAGCGGCTCCCCGCCAGCGGATGCCCCGGCACGGAGCCGAGGGCTCCGGCGGCCCGGCGCGCCCCGAGGAGCACCACGGTCGAGCCCGCGCTCGTCGCCGGGGGCGGTGGGCGGTGGCGGAGGCGCTCGACCAGGCCGAGCACCCCGAGCACCGGCGTGGGCGAGATGTCGGCGCCTGTGGTCTCGTTGTAGAGGCTGACGTTCCCCCCGATCACGGGGAGATCGAACGCCCTGCACGCGTCGGCGAGCCCGTCGACGGTCTCCGAGAGCTGCCACATGACCTCGGGATGCTCCGGGTTCCCGAAGTTCAGGCAGTTGACCACCGCGGCGGGCGAAGCCCCGACGCACGCGAGGTTCGAGATCGCCTCTGCGAGCACGAGCGCCACGCCGAGGCGCGGGTCGACCGCGCACCAGCGGGGGGCGGAGTCGGTGGTCACCGCCACCCCGCGCTCGCTCGGCGGCAGGCCGGGACCGGCGAGCCTGAGCAGCGCCGCGTCACCGCCCGGGCCGACGACGGTGTTCAAGAAGAGCTGGTGGTCGTACTGGCGGTAGACCCAGCTCGGGTCGAGCAGGAGCGAGCACAGCTCCGAGCCGCAGTCGCCGGGCGCCTCGGTGGTCGTGGGATCGTCGGCGCGGAGGCTTTCCAGGTCGGCCGGGGCGCGCATGGGCCGGTCGTAGACGGGGGCGTCGAGCGCGAGGGAGGCCGCGGGGACCTCGCCCACCACCGCGCCCGCGTCGCGGACGCGCAAGCGCCCCTCCCCCTCGCCGCCGTCGGACACGGTCCCGACCACCGAGGCCCGCACCTCCCAGCGACGGCAGACCGCCTCGACGGCCGGCCACGCCTCGGGGGTCACGATGGCGAGCATCCGCTCCTGGCTCTCCGAGGTCATGACCTCCCACGGCACCATGCCCGGCTCACGACGCGGCACGCTCGACACGTCGACGTCCATGCCCACCCCGCCGCGCGCCGCAGTCTCGCTCGTGGCGCAGGCGAGCCCCGCGCCGCCGAGGTCCTGGATCCCGACGACGAGGCCGGCGTCGAGCAGCGCGAGGCACGCCTCGATGAGGCGCTTCTCCTCGAAGGGATCGCCGACCTGGACGCTGGGGCGCTTGGCGTCGCCGGCATCGCCGCTGAAGCCGGCGGACGCGAGCACGCTCACCCCGCCGATGCCGTCGCGCCCGGTCGCCGACCCGAGGAGCACGGCGAGGTTCCCCCTGCCCGATGCGCGCCCGAGGACCAGGCGCTCCACCGGGAGCGCGCCGAGGCACAGGACGTTCACGAGGGGGTTGCCGGCGTAGCAGGGGTCGAAGGTGAGCTCGCCGCCCACCGTCGGCACGCCCACCGAATTGCCGTAGGAGGAGATGCCCGACACCACCCCTTCGACGAGCCATCGCTGCCGCGCGTCGTCGGGCGGCCCGAAGAAGAGGGCGTCCATCACGGCGAGGGGCCGGGCGCCCATCGTGAAGACGTCCCGGAGGATCCCGCCGACCCCGGTGGCGGCGCCCTGGTGCGGTTCGATCGCAGAGGGGTGATTGTGGCTCTCGATGCGGATGGCCACGGCGATGCCGTCCCCCGCGTCGATCACCCCGGCGTTCTCCCCCGGCCCGACCAGCACGCGATCGCCGGCGGTCGGAAGGCGCCGGAGGTGGCGCCGCGAGGACTTGTAGGAGCAGTGCTCGCTCCACATGACCCCGTAGAGCGCCAGCTCGAGCTCGTTGGGCTGGCGCCCGAGGACCTCGACGATGCGGGCCAGCTCGTCGTCGGTGAGGCCGAGCGCCCGGTGCAGCGCCGGGCGCTCCTCCGGGCTCGGCGGGACCGTGCTCACGCCGCGCGCACGGCGGCCGCTGCGGCGACCATCGCGCGGAGCAGCGGCAGGCCGTCGGCCGAGCCCACCAGGGCGTCGCTCGCCCGCTCGGGGTGCGGCATGAGCCCGACCACGTTGCCCTCGGGGCTCGTGATCCCCGCGATGTCGTCGACCGAGCCGTTCGGGTTCTCGACGTAGCGCAAGACGACGCGGCCGGCGTCACGCAGCTCCGCCAGGGTGCGGGCGTCGCACACGTAGCTGCCCGAGTAGTGGTTCACCGGGATCTGCAGCTCCGTGCCGGGCTCGATGCGGGCGGTGAGCACCGAGCGGTCGGAGTCCACCCGCACCCGAGCGGGTGCGCACACGAAGCGAAGGCCGCGGTTCTTCACCAGCGCCCCGGGAAGGAGCCCTGCTTCGGTGAGCACCTGGAAGCCGTTGCAGATCCCGAGCACGGGCCCTCCGCCGGCCGCGAAGCGCGCCACCGCGCCCATGACCGGGGAGAAGCGGGCGATCGCCCCGGGCCGGAGGTAGTCGCCGTGCGCGAACCCACCGGGCAGCACGAGGGCGTCGAAGCCGTCGAGCCGCTCGTCGGTGTGCCACACGAGGGACGCCGCCGCTCCGACGCGCTCGAAGGCGAGGACCGTGTCGTGCTCGCAGTTGGTCCCCGGGAAGACCACGACCCCGATGCGGGCGCTCATCGCGACCCGCCCGCGGGCGCGGCCTCGCGCACCTCCACGTCGCTGTCCTCGATCACCGGGTTCGCGAGCAGCCGGTGCGCGAGCTCCTCGGCGCGCCGGCGGGCACCGTCCTCGTCCTCCGCGTCGACCTCGAAGCGGAACGAGCGCCCGGCCCTCACCTCTCGGACGTCGTCGAACCCGAGCGCCGGGAGCGCGCGCTCGATCGTCGCGCCCTCCGGGTCGGCGATGCCCGGCCGCAGGCGGACCTCCACGCGCGCGGCGTACCTCATGGCCGCGCACCGTACCAGTCGACCAGGCGACGACCGGTCACGCGCTCGTAGGCGGCCACGTAGCGCTCCGAGGTCGCCCGCACGATCTCGGGGGGGAGCGCGGGAGCCGGTGGGCGCTTGTCCCAGCCGCTCGACGCCGCCCAGTCCCGCAGCGGCTGCTTGTCGAACGCCGGCGGCGCCCGACCTGGCACCACCTGGTCGGCGGGCCACAGGCGCGAGGAGTCGGGCGTCACCACCTCGTCGCACAGGCAGAGCTCGCCGCCGACGAAGCCCAGCTCGAACTTGGTGTCCGCGAGCACGAGCCCGGCTGCCGCCACCCGCGCCGCGGCCCGCTCGTAGAGGGCCAAAGAGATGCGGCGCGCCTCGTCCGCCGCCCTCCGGCCCACGATCCGTGCCGCCGCGTCGAAGCCGATGTTCAGGTCGTGGCCCTCCTTCGCCTTCGTGGACGGCGTGAACATGGGCTCGGGAAGGCGCTCGGCGAGCTGCAGGCCTTCGGGCATGGGCGTGCCGTGCACCGTCCCGGTGGCCGCGTACTCGTCGTAGGCCTGCCCCGCGAGGTAGCCGCGCACGATGCACTCGATGCCGAGCATCTCCGCGCGCCGGACCAGCAGCGCGCGTCCGGCGATCGAGGACCAGCCCTCACCGGTCAGCGACGCCGCCTCGGGGACCCGGTCCACGATCTCCTCGGGGTCGGCGGTGAGCACGGTCCCGGGGGCTGCGTCCGCGAGCTCCTCGCTCCAGAACGCGGTCATCGCGGTGAGGACCCCGCCCTTCTGCGGGATCGGCTCCGCGAAGACCACGTCGTAGGCGCTCACGCGGTCGGAGGCCACCATCAAGAGCAGCCCGTCGCCGACGTCGTAGAGCTGGCGGACCTTGCCCGAGTGCACGAGCGTCGCGCTCATCGGTGCGCCCCTTCGGGCCCGTCCTCGCCGGGGCCGTCGGACCCGCCGGGGCCGTCCTCGTCGGGGCCGTCGGGCCCGTCCAGCGCCTCCAGTGCGTCGAGGAAACGGTGGCGGTGCCGCAGGACGCGGTCGAGGTCGAAGGCGGCGTCGAGCGCGGCGCGGTCCAGGACCACCTCGGGATCCTCCGACAGCACCTCCCGGAACCCCCTGCCTGTCGCCGAGGCGATCCGCGCGTCGCGCTGCACGATGCGGTACGCATCGTCGCGCGGGAGCCCCGAGTCGACGAGGGCCAGGAGGACGGACTGGCTGAAGACGAGCTCGGAGATGCCGGCGCGTGCGCGCTCGGCGTGGACGACCAGCCCGGACACGAGGCCGGTGGCCTTGCGCAGCACGTAGCAGGTGAGCAGCGAGGCGTCGGGGAGGGCGACACGCTCCACCGAGCTGTGCGAGATGTCGCGCTCGTGCCACAGCGCGACGTCCTCGAGCCCCGCGCCGAGATAGCCGCGAAGGAGCCGGGCGAGCCCGCAGAGCCGCTCGGAGAGCACGGGGTTGCGCTTGTGGGGCATCGCCGAGCTCCCCTTCTGCCCGGGCGCGAACGGCTCCTCCACCTCCCCGACCTCCGAGCGCGCGAGAAGGCGCACCTCGGTCGCGATCAGCTCCACCGTCGCGCCGGCCGACGCGCACGCGAACAGGTACTCGGCGTGCCGGTCGCGCGCGATCACCTGGGTGGCAGGGACGGGCTCGAGGCCGAGCGCGCGGCACACGTGGGACTCGACCAAGGGGTCCACGTTCGAGTAGGTCCCCACGGCGCCGGAGAGCTTCCCGACGGCCACCGCCCGGCGCGCCCGGCGGAGCCGGCGGCGATCCCGGTCGGCCTGGAGCGCCCAGAGCGCGAACTTGGCCCCGAAGGTGGTCGGCTCCGCCTGCATGCCGTGCGTCCGCCCCGCCACGGGCACGTCGATCAGCTCCTCCGCGCGCCGGCGCAGTGCCGCCACGAGCTCACCGGCGGCCTCGACGAGCAGGTCGGCCGCGCGCACGAGGGTCGCGCACAGCGCGGTGTCCACCACGTCGGACGAGGTGAGCCCGTAGTGGACCCACGACGCCTCTGGGCCCCCGATGCGGGCCTGGACGACGTCGACGAAGGCGGCCACGTCGTGGTCGGTCACCCGCTCGCGGGCCTCGACGTCCGCCACGAACGCCGCGTCGACCTCCGGCGCGCGCGCGCGGATCGCCGCGGCGTCGGCGTGCGGGATCCTGCCGACCGCGGCCAGCGCGTCGACGGCGAGCAGCTCCACCTCGAGCCACGTGGCCAGGCGTGCCTCGTCGCTGAAGAGCGCGGCCATGTCGGAGGGGCTGTAGCGCCGGATCACGTGAGAGCCCGCACCGGGGCTGCGGCGATGTCGCGGCGCCACTGGGCGCCGGGCCAGGTGATCCGATCGACCGCGACGTAGGCACGCTGCCGGGCCTCGGCGACCGACGGCGCGACGGCGGTGACGCCGAGCACGCGACCGCCCGCGACGAGGAACGGGCCGCCCCCGGGCGCTCGAGCGGTGCCGGCGTGCACGACGGTGACCCCGGGCACCGGGTCGGCCAGCTGGCCGTCGGGACCCAGTCCCTCGATCGGGGCCCCGCTCCTCGGCGCCGCCGGGTAGCCCTCGGCCGCCATGACGACGCACACCGCCCCGCCGCGGGCCGGCTGGAGGCGCCCGGAGGGGACCGCGGAGCCGAGGCTTCCCTCCGCGACGGCAGCCAGCACCTCGAAGGGGTCCTCACCGAGCAGCGGCAGGACCACCTGGGTCTCGGGATCGCCGAAGCGCACGTTGAACTCGAGAACCCGCGGGCCCTGGTCGGTCAGCATGAGCCCGGCGTACAGCACGCCCCGGTACTCGATCCCCCTGCGGCGCAATTCGTGGACGACCGGGCGCACCATCCGCTCCACCAGATCGTCGACCGCCGCGCCGTCGAGCTGCGCGAGGGGCGCGTACGCCCCCATGCCGCCGGTGTTCGGGCCGCGATCCCCGTCGAAGATGCGCTTCGCGTCCTGGGCAGGGACCATCGGGACGACCTCGGTGCCGTCGCAGAGCACGAGCAGCGAGCACTCGGGCCCCGCCAGCCCCTCTTCGACCACCACCTGGCGGCCCGCCTCGCCGAGCTCGCCCGAGAGCTTCGACGCGGCATCCTGCTCCGCCTCCTCGAGGGTCGACGCGACGAGCACCCCCTTGCCCGAAGCGAGCCCGTCGGCCTTCACGACCCACGGGCCCCGCAGGTCGCGCAGGAAGGCCTGCGCCTCGGTGAGCGTCTCGCACACGCGGTAGCGGGCCGTCGGCACGCCCGCTGCGACCAGGACCTCCTTCATGAACGCCTTGGACCCCTCGAGCCGCGCCCCGTCGGCGCCGGGCCCGACGACCCGGCGCCCGAGCGCGCGGAGCCGATCGGCGAGCCCCGCCACGAGCGGCCCCTCGGGCCCGATCACGTAGAGGTCCGCCTCCACCTCCTCCGGCGGGGCTGCCGTGGTCGTGATGGCGCCGCCCCCGAGGCACGCGGCCATCCCGGGATTGCCCGGCGTGACCACCACGTCGGTCGTACGGGCGAGCGCGAGGCCGAGCGCGTGCTCCCTCCCCCCGGAGCCGACGACGCAGACGCGCGGCCGGCTCACGCTGCGGCGAAGGACACGATCTGCTCCCTCCCGGGGCCCACGCCCACCAGCCGCACCGGCACGCCGATCTGGTCGGCGAGCAGCTCGACGTAGTCCCTCGCCGCGGCGGGCAGGTCCTGCGCGGACGTCGCGCCGGTCAGGTCGGTGCGCCACCCCGGGAGCTCCTCGTAGAGCGGGGTCACCTGGTGCAGGGTGGACTGGTGGTACGGCGGGAGCCCGAAGCGCTCGCCGCCGTGCTCGTAGGCGACGCAGACCCGCAACGTCTCGACCGTGTCGAGCACGTCGAGCTTGGTCAGCGCGATCTCGCTCAGCGAGTTCAGCCGCACGGCCTGGCGCACCATCACGGCGTCGAACCAGCCGACACGCCGGCGCCGCCCGGTCACGGTGCCGAACTCCTGGCCGCGCTCGACCAGCAGCTCGGCGAGGTCGCCGTGGAGCTCCGTCGGGAAGGGGCCCGCGCCCACACGCGTGACGTAGGCCTTGGCGATGCCGATCACGCGGTCGATGTCGCGAGGGCCCAGCCCGCTGCCGGTGCAGGCCCCGCCTGCGACCGGGTTCGACGAGGTGACGAACGGGTACGTGCCGTGGTCGAGGTCCAAGAAGGTCGCCTGCGCGCCTTCGAGGAGGACGCTGCGACCGGCGCCGAGCGTGTCGTGCAGGATGCCCACGGTGTCCCCGACCATCGGCGCGAGCCGGGGGGCGAACTCACCGAGGTACCGCTCGGCGATGTCGCTCGCCGAGAGCGGCAGGCGGTTGTAGACCTTGGCGAGCACCGCGTTCTTCTCCTTCAAGGCCACGTCGAGCTTCTCGCGGAAGATCTTCTGGTCGAGGAGGTCCTGCACCCGCAGCCCGACACGCGACGCCTTGTCGGCGTACGCGGGGCCGATGCCGCGCTTGGTGGTCCCGAGGGAGTTCTTCCCCAAGTAGCGCTCGGTCACCCGGTCGAGCTCGAGGTGGTAGGGCATGATCAGGTGCGCGTTGCCGCTCACGACCAGCCGGGACGTGTCGACGCCGCGGCGCTCGAGCCCGTCGAGCTCTGCGAGCAGCGCCTCGGGCTCCACCACGACGCCGTTGCCGATGAGCGGCGTGATGTGCGGGTAGAGGATGCCGCTCGGGCACAGCTGGAGGGCGAAGCGCTCCCCGTCCACCACGACGGTGTGGCCGGCGTTGTGGCCGCCCTGGTAGCGGACGACCACGTCCATCTCCCTGGCCAGCAGATCGGTCAGCTTGCCCTTGCCTTCGTCGCCCCACTGGGTTCCGACGACTACCGTTGCCGGCACACTGCTCCCCTGACTCGGTGTACGCCGCAGTGTACCCGACCGCGGTCGCCTTGCGGTCCTGGGTCTGCGTGCCCGGCCCGACAGCTCACCGAAGCGCGATCACGTCCCCCTCGGCGTCGACCGTCACGGTCGCCCCCTCGGGGTAGCGCCCGTCGAGGACGGCGAGCGCCAAGGGGTCCTCCACCTCCCGCTGGATCACGCGCCGGAGGGGACGTGCCCCGAAGTCGGGGTCGTACCCCTTGGCCGCCAGCACCTTCTCCGCCTCGGGGGTGACCACGAGCGAGAGCCGGCGCTCTGCGAGCCGCGTCCTGAGCCTGCCGAGCTGGATGCCGACGATCACGGCGAGGTCGGCCTCGGTCAGCCTGCGGAACCGCACGACCTCGTCCACGCGGTTCATGAACTCGGGCTTGAAGAACGTGTACGGGTCCCCGGGGAGGTTCGAGGTCATGATCAGCACGGTGTTCGTGAAGTCGACCGTGCGCCCCTGCCCGTCGGTCAGGCGCCCGTCCTCGAGCACCTGGAGCAGGATGTTGAAGACGTCCGGGTGGGCCTTCTCGATCTCGTCGAGCAGCACGACCGCGTAGGGGCGGCGCCGCACGGCCTCGGTCAGCTGGCCGCCCTCCTCGTACCCCACGTACCCCGGGGGCGCGCCGACGAGCCGGGAGACCGTGTGCTTCTCCATGTACTCGCTCATGTCGATGCGGACCATGGCCCGCTCGTCGTCGAAGAGGAACTCCGCGAGCGCCCGGGCGAGCTCGGTCTTGCCGACGCCCGTGGGGCCGAGGAACAGGAAGGAGCCGATCGGCCGGTTCGGGTCCGACAGCCCGGCCCTGCTCCGGCGGATGGCGTTGGCGACCGCGGTCACCGCCTCGTCCTGGCCGACGACCCGCGCGTGCAGGGTGTCCTCCAGACGGATCAGCTTGTCCACCTCGCCTTGGAGCAGGCGCGTGACGGGGACGCCCGTCCACCGGCTCACCACCTCGGCCACGTCCTCGGCGTCGACCTCCTCCTTCAAGAAGCGCTGGTGCTCCTGGAGCCTGGCCAGCTCCGAGGTGGCCTCGTCGATACGTCGCTCGAGGGACGGCAGCTCGCCGTAGCGGACGGCCGACGCGCCGGCGAGGTCGCCGTCGCGCTCCATGCGCTCCGCTGCGGCGCGGCGCTCCTCCAGCTCGCCCTTCAGGGAGCGGATGGTGCTGATGGCCTGCTTCTCCGCCTGCCAGTGCGCGGTCATCGCGTTCGCCTGCTCGCGCAGCCCGGCGAGCTCCTGGTCGAGCCGAGCGAGCCGCTCGACCGACGCCTCGTCGGTCTCCTTCTCGAGCGCCACCTTCTCGATCTCGAGCTGGCGGATCCGCCGGGTCACGACGTCGAGCTCGGTCGGCATGGAGTCGATCTCGATGCGCAGGC
>JAKAQM010000071.1 GCA_021822565.1 Actinomycetes bacterium
CCGGTCCCCGAGTGGACCCACCCCCTGATCGGGGCCCTGGGCTTCGGCGCCGTCGGCCTGGCCGTGCCCGGCTCGCTCTCCGTCGGGTACTGGGCGATCACCGACGCCGTCAACGGGCGCTTCCTGCTGGGCGCGGCGGCCGTGCTCTTCCTCGGCAAGATGGTCTCGTGGTGGATCGGGCTCGGGTCCAACACCTCCGGCGGCACCCTGGCCCCGATGTTCCTGGTCGGAGCGACCATGGGCGAGATGGTGGGCATCGGCTTCGCCCACGCCTTCCCCGCGGCCCACATCCAACCCGGCGCCTTCGCCCTGGTCGCCATGGGAGCGACGTTCGGTGTGGGCGCCCGGGCTCTGCTCACCGGCGCGGTGTTCGCGGCCGAGGTCACCGGCGCCTACACCATGCTCGTTCCCCTGCTGCTGGCCACCGTCGTGGCCGAACTGGTCGCCGAGCTGGGCCTGGACGACCGCGTCATGACCGACAAGCTGCGACGGCGCGGCTACCGCGTCGACTTCGACACCCAGATCGACCCGCTGCGCATGCGCGTCGCCGCCCAGGTCATGGAACCTGTCGGCGAGGCGGCACACGACGGCGGCATGGACGGCGTCGAGGTCACCGCCGGTGATGGCACGGCCGGCGGCGTCGAGGTCACCGGCCGTGATGGCACGACCGGCAGCGGCACTCTCCCGCAGATCGACGGCTGGGCGTACCTGTCCGACGCCTTGCCCCTGCTCCTCCAGCGGGATACCCCGGCCCTCGCGGTCACCGAGCGCGGTCAGGTCGTCGGCAGCCTCTCCAGGGCCCAGATCGACGCCGAGCTCCGCCGCCGCATCGCCGACGAGCAGGTCCAGGCTGCGACGATCGGCCCGTGGGCGGCACGCGCCGCTCGCAGAGGCAGCGCCACGGGCAGCGAGGAGGGAGCTGAGGGCGTCGAGGAGGGTAAGGACGTCGAGGGGGCTGAGGGCGTCGAGGGGGTCGACGGGAAGGGGGTCGACGCCTGCGAGCGTGCAGTCGCCGGGCACGAGCCCGCTGCCAGCAGGGCCGATCACGCCCTCGCCCGCTGCCCGGACATCGTTCTTCTCCTAGCAACTAGAATATTTCGTGGTGGGAAGGCTCGGCGAAGGGAAGACGGGCGTACAGGCTGAGCGCCAGGAGACGCCGGCGCCCCCGCTCTTCACGGTGGGACACGGCACGCTCTCGAGCGACCAGTTCGTATCGCTCGTCGCTTCGGCCGGGATCCATTCGGTCGTCGACGTCCGAAGCGCACCGGGCAGCCGCCGCTACCCGCACTTCGGCCGCCGTGCCATGGAGCAGTGGCTGCCTGCCGCGGGGGTCGCCTACCGCTGGGAGCCGGACCTGGGCGGGTACCGACGACCCGTGGAGGGATCGCCGAACACGGCGCTGCACCACCCCTCGTTCCGCGGCTACGCCGACTACATGGCGACCGCGTCCTTCGCTGCAGGGCTGCGCCACGTGCTCGACGAGGCGCGGACGCGCCCGACGGCGGTCATGTGCGCAGAGACGCTGTGGTGGCGCTGCCACCGCCGGCTCGTCGCCGACGCCGCCGTCCTGCTCTTCGGCGCCGAGGTGCGCCACCTCGGGCACGACGGACGGTTGTCAGCGCACCAGCTGACCGAAGGAGCCCGGCTCCGCGACGTAAGGGGCGTCGCCACGGTGGTCTACGACGCCGCGGCGCCGACACGCCGCGGCGCCGCCTAGTGCGAGGGATGGAGGAGGAAGACGCGATGGAGCTGCCCGGGTTCTTCGGCATCGGCCACCTCGACCTGTCGGTCTCGGACGTCGAGGCGAGCGCGGTCTGGTACGCGCAGGTCCTGGGACTCGCACGGCTTCGGAGCGTCGCGTTCGCCGATCGCACCATGATCGTGCTGCGCCATGAGACCTCGGGTCTCGTGATCGGGCTCAACCAACATCGGGGCGCTCCCCGAGATCCCTTCGACGAGCGGCGCATCGGCCTCGACCACGTCGGCTTCGCGGTGGCGCGGCGCGAGGACCTCGACGCCTGGCGAGCGCACCTCGTGGCGCTCGGCGTCGAGCACTCGCCCGTCACCGATGCGGAGACCGGTTCGGCACTCGTGTTCAGGGATCCCGACCACATCCAGCTCGAGCTGTGGTGGTCCAAGCCCTCCGAGCGCGCGTCCGAGGATGCAGACACCGCCCCGCGCGCGGCCCGTGCCGACGGTCTCATCGAGCGTTCGAGCCCGCTGGGTGTCGCCGAGACGGTCGCACGCCTGATCGAGACCGCCAAGGCGGCCGGGGTCACGGTCTTCGCCACGGTCGACCACGCAGCCGGTGCGCGATCCGTCGGCCTCGAGATGCCCGATACCCAGGTGCTGCTCGTCGGCAACCCCGCGGTCGGCACCCCGGCGATGCAGGCCGCCCCCGACCTTGCCCTCGATCTCCCGACTCGAGTGCTCGTGCGACAGGCGCCATCGCCCGAAGGAGCTCCTGGCACTCCTGGCAGCGCTGTGGTCTTCGCGGACCCCGTGGCCGTCGGGCGGCGCTACCGGCTCTCCCGCGAGCAGGTCGCCGGGCTCTCTGCCATCACCGGACTGGTCGACCGCGCGCTTGCGCCCGCTCCGGACGCGTCGCACCGATGAGCACCGCCCCGAACGTCGCCGTGATCGGCGCCGGACCGGCAGGGCTGACCGCTGCCCGACGGCTCCGAAATGGCGGGGCCTCCGTCGTCATGGTCGCCCCCGAGGCCACCAGCGAGTACCTCCCCGGGGCGCTCGCGGTCGCGACCGGCGATGCCTCCGCAGCCAGCTACCGGACCCGCGTCGACCTCGCGGGGCTCGAGATCGTCCCCGGTAGGGCCGAGGCGATCGAGCCCGGCAGGATCAGGGTGGACGGGTCGTGGCGACGGGTCGAGGCCGTCGTGGCTGCCCCGGGGCTCGCTCTCGACCGCGTCGGCAGCACCATGGCCGGCCCCGTTCTCGGGTTCTGGGACCCGAGCGGCGCAGAGGCGGCGGCGCCGAGGCTCGCTGCCGTCGAGCAGGGGATCGTCGACGTGGTCATCTCGTCCGTCCCCTACCGTTGCCCGCCCGCCCCCTACGGCCTGGCCATGAGGATCGCACGATGGGCTCGCCGGCGCGAGCTGGCGGTCGAGGTGCGTCTGCGGACGCCAGAGCGCCACCCGCTGGAGGTGCTCGGGCGGACCCTCGGCGACGTGCTCCTCGCCGCCTGCGCCGACGCCGGGGTCGAGGTGCGCCTCGGCGCGGTGGTCGACCCCGAGGCGCTGGCAGCCGGGGCGGTGACAGAGGACCCCGTCGATCATCGTCGCGCCGCCCTGACGATCGTGATCCCACCGCATCGCGCGAGCCCGCTCGTCGCCGGCTTGCTCCGCGGCGAGAGCCCGCTCGTCCCGGTCGACGAGCGCTTCGCCACCGAGATGTCCGGGGTCTTCGTCGTCGGCGACGCCGCCGCCAGCCCCTACCCGAGGGCAGACGGCCCTGCTGCGTGGTCGGGGACCGTCGCGGCCGACGCGGTGCTCGCAGAGCTCGGCGTCGCCGACGCCCAGAGCCCGGCGACGCCGCAGGCGGACTGCTTCGTCGACCACGGTGACGGTGCCTACGGACGGTTCCGCATCTCGTACCCCGACGGCCCGCCACCGAACGGCCAGCCGGACATCGCGGTCGAGCCACCGGCCCGAGCGCGCGCCCGCGACTTCGACGACGCGTTCGGGCGATGGCGCGCGCTGCGCGCCGAGGGCGCCGCGCGCTGAGCACATCTGCTCGGGCGCCTCGAGCCGCCCTGCTCGGGCATCTCCTCCCCCCGTCGGTCCGCCGTCGAGCTCTGTCGGTCCCTCGTCGGTCCGCCGTCGAGCTCGATTGGTTTTTCAAGTTGCGACTGGAAGTGGCGAGGCGTAAGGATGCCGGCTGAGACAGCCGGCATGCACGAGCCGGCGAGACGAAGGAGCGTGATGGCATCTCGCCGACCCAGAGCTGAGCTGCCCGGCGACGACGCGATCCTGGCGGACACGGGCCTCGTACGCGCCGCTCGCTACCTCCAGCGAGGCGTCCCGACCGCCGACAACCGCGAGCTGCACCGCAGCGGGGGGCGACAGGCGGAGGAGTTCTATCGGGAGCGCTGGCGCCACGACAAGATCGTGCGCTCCACCCACGGGGTCAACTGCACCGGATCCTGCTCGTGGCAGGTGTACGTGAAGGACGGGATCATCACCTGGGAGACCCAGGCCGTCGACTACCCCTCGGTCGGGCCGGACTCACCCGAGTACGAGCCGCGCGGTTGCCCTCGAGGGGCGTCGTTCTCCTGGTACACGTACTCCCCGGCGCGGGTGCGCTACCCGTACGTCCGGGGCGTCCTCCTCGAGGCGTTCCGGGCGGCCAAGGCAGCCAACGGCGGGGACCCGGTGGCCGCGTGGGCGGAGATCACCGGAGATCCCGAACGCGCGAAGGCCTACAAGTCGGCTCGGGGCCGCGGAGGCTTCGTGCGAGCCGCGTGGGACGAGGTGCTCGAGCTGGTCGCCGCCGCCCACGTGCACACCGTCGCGGCCTACGGTCCGGATCGCACGGCCGGGTTCACGGTGATCCCGGCAATGTCGATGGCGTCCTACGCGGCCGGGACGCGCTTCTACTCGCTTTTGGGCGGGACGGTCCTCTCCTTCTACGACTGGTATGCCGACCTCCCGCCGGCCTCCCCGCAGGTCTTCGGCGACCAGACCGACGTGCCCGAGTCCGCGGACTGGTGGAACGCCTCGTACCTGATCATCTGGGGGACGAACCTGCCGATCACCCGCACCCCCGATGCCCACTTCATGACCGAGGCCCGCTACCGCGGCCAGAAGGTCGTGGTGGTCTCCCCCGACTACTCGGACCACACGAAGTTCGCAGACGACTGGCTGGCAGCCAATCCTGGGACCGACGCCGCACTGGCGATGGCGATGGGGCACGTGATGCTGGCCGAGTTCTACCGGGACCGCCGGGTGCCGCGGTTCGAGGACTACGCGCGCACCTACACCGATCTCCCCTTCCTCGTGTCCTTGCGGCCCCACGGCGACGGGTACGTCCCCGACCACTTCCTCACCGCCGCCGACCTCGGCGGCGAGACCGCGGGCCAGGAGAACGCCGAGTGGAAGACCGTGGTCCTCGACGAGGCGAGCGGCGAGCCGGTCGTCCCGAACGGCTCGATCGGCTTCCGCTGGGGCGAGTCGGGCAAGGGACGGTGGAACCTCGAGCTCGCCGGCGTCCGGCCTGCGCTCTCCTGCTACGGGCGACCCGGCGTCGAGCCGGTCGCGCTCGACGTGCCCCGGTTCGACGTCGGCGACCAGGAGGGCGGGGTGCTGCGGCGCGGGGTGCCGGCGGTCCGGGTCGCTGGCCGGCTCGTCACGACGGTGTTCGACCTGGTCATGGCCCACTACGGCGTCGCACGCCCGGGGCTCCCCGGGGACTGGCCCTCGGGCTACGACGACGCCGCGTCCCCCTACACGCCCGCGTGGCAGGAGACCATCACCTCGGTGCCTGCGTCGGCGTGCGCCCGGGTGGCACGCGAGTTCGCCCGGAACGCCGAGCTCTCGGGCGGTCGCTCGATGATCGCCATGGGGGCGGGCACCAACCACTGGTTCCACTCGGACCAGATCTACCGGACCTTCCTCTCCCTGCTCATGCTGGGGGGGTGCGAAGGGGTGAACGGCGGCGGCTGGGCGCACTACGTCGGCCAGGAGAAGGTCCGTCCCTTCACCGGCTGGTTCACCCTCGCCTTCGCCTACGACTGGGCGCGCCCGACCCGGCACATGCCCTCGACGCCGTACTGGTACCTGGCGACCGACCAGTGGCGCTACGAGGGTGTCCGTGCCGACGCGCTGTCCTCTCCGCTCGGCGAGGGACGCTTCTCGGGCAAGTCGCCGGCGGACCTCTACGCGTACGCGGCCCGCCAGGGCTGGATCGCCTCCCACCCGGCGTTCGACCGCAACCCGCTCGACCTTGCCGACGAGGCGGAGGCCGCGGGCAAGAGCGTGGAGGACTACGTGGTGGGCGAGCTGCGCGCTGGGCGGCTGCGCTTCGCCGCCAGCGACCCGGACGACCCGGCCAACTTCCCCCGGGTGCTCACGGTGTGGCGTTCGAACCTGCTCGGCTCGTCGGGCAAGGGGCACGAGTACTTCTTGAAGCACCTGCTCGGCGCCGACAACGCGGTGGCGGCGACCGAGTGCCCGCCCGGGGCCCGCCCCGCCGACGTCGTCTGGCGAGAGGAGGCGCCGGAAGGAAAGCTCGACCTGCTGGTCGACATCGACTTTCGCATGGTGTCGACCGGCATCTACGCCGACGTCGTGCTGCCGACCGCCACCTGGTACGAGAAGCACGACCTGTCCTCGACCGACATGCACCCCTTCGTGCACTCGTTCAACCCGGCGATCGCCCCTCCCTGGGAGGCGCGGAGCGACTTCGACATCTTCTCGGACCTCGCCGCCGCGGTCTCCCGCCTCGCCGCGGGACGCCTCGGGGTGCGCCGCGACGTGATAGCGGTACCGCTCCTCCACGACACCCCCGACGAGTGCGCCCAGCCGGGCGGCCGGGCGCTCGACTGGGCGGCGGGGGAGTGCGAGCCGAAACCGGGGGTCACCATGGCGCGCCTCGTGGTCGTCGAGCGCGACTACCCGCACCTCGCCGAACGGTGGCGGGCACTCGGGCCTCTCGTCGACACCGTCGGGGCCACCACGAAGGGCGTCACCCTCCCAGTCGGCACCGAGGTCGGCTGGCTCGCGTCGAGGAACGGCGCGGTCCACGGCGGGGTTGCCGACGGCCGTCCGAAGATCGACCGCGACGACCTGTTCTGCGAGGCCATCCTGGCGCTGTCGGGGACGACCAACGGCCGCTTGGCCGTCGCCGGCTTCGAGGCGCTCGAGGAGCGCACGGGCGTCCAGCTCGCGGACCTGGCCCACGAACGGGCAGGGGACCGCATCACCTTCGCCGACACCGTCACCCAGCCCCGCGCCGTCATCTGCTCCCCGGAATGGTCGGGCGCAGAGTCCGAGCGACGCCGCTACTCGCCCTTCACCGTCAACGTCGACCGGCGGAAGCCATGGCACACCCTGACGGGTCGTCAGCACTTCTTCTTGGACCACGACTGGATGGCGGAGCTCGGCGAGTGCCTGCCGACCTACCGTCCGCCGCTCGGGATCGCCGCGACCTTCGGCGACCAGCGCCGCGGCGACGTGGGCAGGCCCCAGCTGGTCGCGCGCTACCTCACCCCGCACTCCAAGTGGTCGATCCACTCCGAGTACCAGGACAACCTCCACATGTTGAACCTGTTCCGGGGCGGGCCGGTGCTATGGGTGAACGACCTCGACGCAGCGCGCATCGGGGTCGCGGACAACGAATGGGTCGAGGCCTACAACCGGAACGGGGTGACGGTTGCCAGGGCGGCGGTCACCCATCGCATCCCTCCAGGGACCGTGCTCATGTACCACGCGATCGACCGGCACCTGCAGATGCCGGTGTCGGAGACCTCCGGGCTGCACGGCGGTACCGACAACTCCCTCACCCGGGTCGTGATGAAACCATCCCACATGATCGGCGGATACGCCCAGCTGTCGGCAGGGTTCAACTACTACGGGCCGACGGGCTCCCAGCGCGACGAGCTCGCGGTGGTCCGTCGGCGCTCCCAGGAGGTCGAGTTCTGATGCAGCCGCGCCCGAACCCACCCACGTCGATCGCGGCGGGACCAGCGCGTGGAGGAACCCGATGAGGATCATGGCCCAGGTGTGCATGGTGATGAACCTCGACAAGTGCATCGGCTGCCACACCTGCTCGGTCACCTGCAAGCAGACCTGGACGAACCGGCCGGGCACCGAGTACGTCTACTTCAACAACGTCGAGACCAAGCCCGGCCTCGGCTACCCGGCCCGCTACGAGGACCAGGAGCAGTGGCACGGCGGCTGGACCCTCGACAGGAAGGGGCGTCTCACGCTCAAGGCCGGGAGCAGGCTGAAGAAGCTGATCTCGATCTTCTGCAACCCTGACCTCCCGACGATCGAGGACTACCACGAGCCGTACAGCTACGACTACGCGCGGCTCATCACCGCTCCCGCCGGCACGAAGGCCCCGTCTGTCTCCACGCGCTCCGCGCTGACCGGGCGGGAGATGAACCCGACCTGGGGCGCCAACTGGGAGGACGACCTGGCCGGCGCTCCCGCCAGAGCGCTTCGGGACCCGAACATCGTGGCCCTGCCGGAAGGGGCGGCCGAGAAGGTGAAGCTCGACTTCGAGTCGGTGTTCATGTTCTACCTGCCACGCATCTGCGAGCACTGCCTGAACCCCTCCTGCGTCGCGTCGTGCCCGTCGGGGGCGATGTACAAGCGAGAAGAGGACGGCATCGTGCTCGTCGACCAGGACCGCTGCCGCGGGTGGCGCTTCTGCGTGTCGGGCTGTCCCTACAAGAAGGTGTACTTCAACCATCGCACCGGCAAGGCCGAGAAGTGCACCTTCTGCTTCCCCCGCATCGAGGCGGGGCTCCCGACGGTCTGCTCGGAGACGTGCGTCGGGCGGCTGCGGTACCTGGGGCTGATGCTCTACGACGCCGACAAGGTGCTCGCCGCCGCGGCGAGCACCGACCCGACGCGCCTCTACGAGGCGCAGCTGGGGGTCTTCTTGGACCCCGAGGACCCCACCGTCGCGGCGGAGGCGGAGCGCCAGGGCATCCCCCACGACTGGCTCGCGGCAGCTCGACGCTCGCCGACCTACGCCCTGATCGTCCGCCACAGGGTGGCGCTGCCGCTGCATCCCGAGTACCGCACCATGCCCATGGTCTGGTACGTCCCGCCGCTCTCGCCCGTCGCCGACGTCACCGCCGCAGCGGGCTACGACGACGCCGACGCCGACAACGTGTTCGCCGCCATCGACGCGCTGCGGATCCCCGTCGAGTACCTGGCCAACCTCTTCGCCGCAGGCGACACCGGCCCTGTGCGGTCGTCCCTGCGTCGACTGGCGATGGTCCGAGCGGTCATGCGAGCCCACCAGCTCGGACGAGATCCCGCTGTCCGGGCCGCCGACGTCGGGATGACCGACGAGGCCGCCGAGGACCTGTTCCGGCTGCTCGCCATCGCCCGCTACGAGGACCGCTACGTCATCCCGCCCGCGCACGCAGAGGACGCCGGGCGCCTCCTCGCCCAGCACGACCTCTCGGGCTGCTCGCTCGAGAGCGAGGGCGGCCCAGGAATGGGAGGAGACGGCCCCGCGCACGAGGCAGTCCCCGGCTTCCACCTCCTCCGAAGGGAGGCGCTCGCCCGCGAGGACGCGGCCGATGCCTCGGTCGCCGGACGCGACACCCGCGGCCGGCTCCACCTGCGGGTCGCCGAGCACCCTGCGCCCGGGCCGCTCGGCCTCGCTGGGACAGGAGGGATCGCATGAGGCGCCACGGGGCGGCGATCGTGTTCGGCTGCGCGTCGATGCTGCTCAGCTATCCAGACGAGAGCTTCGCACGCGACCTGCCCGCGCTACGGGAAGCGCTCGGGACGATCTCCGAGGGCCCGGCGCGCTCGGGGCTGCGCGCAGCGACCGAGTGGCTCGCGCAGATGCCGCCACTGGAGGCGGCCGCGACGTACGTCGCCACGTTCGACCTCGCCCGGGGGGCCTGCCTCCACCTCACCTACTACCGTCACGGCGACACCCGGGAGCGGGGTCTGGCGCTCGCCGCCCTCGCCGGCGCCTTCAGGGAGGCCGGGTTCGGAGTCGCCCCGGGCGAGCTGCCCGACTACCTCCCCGCGCTCTTGGAGCTGGCCGCGGCCCACCCGGTGGGAGCGAGCGTGCTCGGCGAGCACCGCGCGGCGCTCGAGGCCCTTCGCCTCGCGCTCGAGGAGGCTGCCAGCCCGTACGCGGGCGTTGTCGCCGCCGTCAGCGGCGTGCTGCCGGGACCGACCCGCAGGGACCGCCAGGCGCTGCACCGGTACCGGGCCGAGGGGCCGCCGTCGGAGAAGGTGGGCCTCGAGCCCTTCGCCCCGCCCGAGGTCCTCGGCGCAGGCGTGACCCTGGGGCCGGTGAGACGATGAACGGCGTCTCAGGCCTCGAGATCTTCTGGTGGGCGGTCATTCCCTACGTCGCGCTCGCGATCTTCGTGATCGGCCACGTCTGGCGCTACCGCTACGACCAGTTCGGCTGGACGACGCGCTCCACCGAGCTCCAGGAGAAGCGCTGGCTCCGGTGGGGAGGGCCCATCTTCCACTACGCGACGTTCCTCGCCATCGGCGGCCACGTCATCGGGATCCTCATCCCTGCCTCGTGGACCAAGGCGATCGGCATCTCCGAGCCCGTCTACCGGTGGTTCGCGGCCGCTGCGGGCACCGTCGCCGTCGTCGGAGTGCTCGTCGGCGTCGCCATCCTCGCCGGACGGCGCCTGTTCGTCGCCCGGGTGCGGGCCACCACCAGCCCCGTGGACTGGTTCATCTTGATCCTGCTGCTCATCGAGATCGTCCTCGGCTTCGCGATGACCACGGTCGTCAACCTCCTGGGGGCCGGCTACAACTACCGCCCGACCGTGTCGGTGTGGTTCAGGAGCCTCTTCGCCGGCAACCCGAACGTGCACGCGATCGTGTCCGCCCCGGTGCTCTACCAGGTCCATGTGAGCCTGGCGTGGCTCATCATCGCCGCGTGGCCCTTCACCCGGCTCGTGCACGCCTGGAGCGCCCCGGTCTGGTACATGTGGCGGCCCTTCGTCGTCTACCGCAGCCGTCGCGCGAGCCGGCCGAACGAGCCGGGGACGAGCGGGCGGCGGTGGCGCCGGATCGGGGTCCGTTACTGAGCCCGTACCGAGCCTGCGACTGCACGTCGGGCTTCTTTCAGCCACACCAAGGAGTTGCGCGATGGAACCTGCCTCGCCGGACCCCCGAGGGACGATCCCCGAGAACCTCGGCTCCGCCTCGACGTCCTTCGACGCCCCGGGCGCGGCCTCTACGTCTCTCGACGCCCTGAGCCCGGACTCGGTCCGCAGCGCATCCGCGGGATCGCCGCTCCGTGAGCCCGGGCGGCTCCTGCCCCGTGCGATCGCCACGCTCGACCCGGGCTACTTCGCATTCGTGATGGCCACCGGGATCGTCTCGATCGGGACCCACCTCCTCGGCTACGACCTCCTCTCCGAGGTCATCCTCGGCTTCGCCGCAGCGGGGTTCCTCGTCCTTCTCGCGGCGTACCTGGCACGTTTCGTCTTCTTCCAGCCCTTCGTGCGCCAGAGCGCTGCCGACCCCACCGTCGCGATGGCCTATTTCACCGTGGTCGCCGGCACCGACGTCCTCGCCACCCGCGTCGCGCTCGCCGGCCACCCGCTGGTCGCGTTCGGGCTCGGCTGCGGAGCTGCCGTCGTGTGGGTCCTGCTCACCTACGGGCTCCCTGGCTCGATCGTCGCGGCGGCGCACCGGCCGGTCCTGCGCGAGATCAACGGCACCTGGCTGGTCTGGGTCGTCTCGACCCAGTCGCTCTCCATCATCGCGACCGCGGTCGCCCCGCACGCTCCGGCGTCGTGGCTGCAGCGCGCTCTGCCGAGCGTCGCCGTCAGCCTCTGGGGCCTCGGGGTGATGCTCTACCTCGTCCTCATCGTGATCATCTTCCTGCGGCTCCTGGTGGTCGAGGTCACCCCCGCCGAGATGGGGCCGGCCTACTGGATCGCGATGGGAGCGACCGCGATCAGCGTGCGCGCGGCCGCCGGCATCCTCGCCCTCCACGATCCCGACGCCCAGTTGCTCGTGACGGCGTTACGGCCGTTCGTCGTCGGCCTGTCGGTCGTGCTGTGGGCCTTCGGCACCTGGTGGATCCCCCTGCTCGTGCTCTTCGGCGTCTGGCGCTACGTGCTCCGCCGCTACCCGCGCAGTTACGAGCCGAGGCTCTGGAACATGGTGTTCCCCCTCGGCATGTACACGGTGGCGTCCTTCAGCCTGGGGCAGACCCCTGGCCTCGGCTTCATGGTGGCCGTCGCCCGGGTATGGGTCTGGGTCGGCGTCGCGGCCTGGGTGGGCGTCCTGTGCCTGATGGGGAGCGCCCTGGTGTGCACCCTGCACCGCCAGCGGTCGGACACCCGGTGAGCGGGCGGTCGTGCGCGCTCCCAAGGTGGTGAACGCTCGGAGCACACGTCGGGGACCGGGCAATGCTGCGCTCCAGGGAGGCCTCACCCGGCTGCTCGCAGGTTCCGACGACACCGGCACCGTCGTCACGTCAGCAGTATCGTCGCACCGGAGTGGACGCGAGGATGAACCGTTCGCCGCCGCGCCGGCGCATCGTGATCGCCCTCGGCGCCCTTGCCGTCGTCCTCGGCGGCGGCACGTTCGGGTACTGGTCGCTCGGCCTGAGCCCTCTGGACGCGTTGTACCAAACGGTCATCACGGTGAGCACTGTCGGCTTCCGCGAGGTCTTCGTCCCGACCGTCGCCATGAGGGTCTTCACCATCGTGCTCATCCTCGTCGGCGTCGGCACCGGTCTCTACGCGTTCGGCGCAGTGCTCGAGGCGGTCATCGAGGGTGACCTGTTCGACCTATGGGGGAGACGACGCATGGAACGCAAGATCGAGCATCTGCACGACCACGTGATCGTGTGCGGCCATGGTCGGGTCGGCCGCGCGCTCGCCGGGTACCTCTCGGCAGGCGGCGACGACTTCGTCGTGGTCGACCAGGACGCCGAACGGCTCGCCGGTGTGCCGTACCTGACGCTGGCGGGCGACGCCACCGACGACCAGGTCCTGCGAGTAGCGGGCATCGACCGGGCCCGCGCGCTCGTGGCGACGACCAGCACCGACACGACGAACGTCTATCTCACCTTGAGCGGTCGGTCGCTCCGTCCGGACCTGTTCATCGTCGCGCGCGCCCGGGTGGTCGACTCCGAGGCCAAGCTGCTGCGCGCCGGTGCCGACCGCGTGATCAACCCACAGGCCATCGGCGGAGCACGTATCGCGGCGATGCTCATACAGCCTCATGTCTCCGAATTCCTCGACGTCATCACCCACGGTGCCGACGTCGAGTTCCGGCTGTCGGAGATCAGGGTGCAGCCGGGCTCCGCGCTGTCGGGTCGGACGCTTCGCGAGCTGCGCCTGCGTGAGCGCACCGGCACGCTCGTGCTCGCCATTCGCGATGCGGCCGGCGAGTTCAAGACGAACCCGGGGCCCGACAGCGTGATCACCGAAGGCGAGGTCCTGATCGTGATCGGCACCGTCGCAGAGCTCGCCGGGCTCCTCGCACTGAGCGACGTGGCCGGCACCCCCGACGGCGCACCCTGATCGGATGTGAAGAAGAGAAGAAGAGGTGCAGAGGAGCTGAGATGCCGGGCCGCGTGTCGAGGTGCGGCGACGACCACAGACGGAGAGGAGACCGAAGATGGCAGAGGAACGCCCGCCAGTGCCCCCGTTCGCGAGGGAGACGGCGCTCCAGAAGGTCCAGGGCGCCGAGGACGCCTGGAACAGCCGCGACCCCGAGCGAGTCGCCCTTGCCTACAGCGAGGACTCGGTCTGGCGCAACCGCGACACCTTCGTCACCGGCAGGGCAGAGATCGTCGAGTTCCTCCGCCAGAAGTGGGAGCGCGAGCTCGACTACGCACTTCGCAAGGACCTGTGGGCTTTCGAGGGCAACCGGATCGCCGTGCGGTACCAGTACGAGAGCCGCGACACGGCCGGGCAGTGGTGGCGCAGCTATGGCAACGAGCTGTGGGAGTTCGACGAGCACGGGCTCATGCGCAGGCGCGAGGCGAGCATCAACGACGTCCGCATCGACGAATCGGAGCGGCGGATCTTCGGGCCGCGTCCACCCGAGGAGCGGGGACGGGAGAACCCATTGCGCTGAGAGCCGGGCCGCAGATCGGACGCGCACGTGCATCGTGCCTCGATCACGGCGGCTTCGTGGTCCTCAGGCGGCGATGGTCACACAACAGCGCCCGGGCGCGGGATCGAGCCTCGCGCTGCCCGGAGGAAGCCCCGCCTCCTCCGTGACGCCGGAGAGCCACGCATGGTTCATGCGGCACACGAGATCGCGGTGCTCCTCCACCAGGGCGTGGAACGGACAGTTGGCCATGACGACGGCACCCCCCGACACGCGCGGCTCGTATCCCTGCCGGACGAGGAAATCGACGACGCGCTCGACCGACGTGACGCCGGCACCGTCTGCCGCCCCTTCTGCCACCCCTTCTGCCACCCCTTCTGCCGCCCCGGACGCCGCTGGGCACAGCTCCTGAGCGACGCTGCGCCCATGCGCGCGCGCGACGTCCGTGAGCACGCTTTCGGCAGCGCTGCCGCCCGTGACGACCCGCTCGACCGCCCGAGCGAGGAGCTCGGCGGCGAGGGCGTAGCGGCGCTCGGGCAGGCTCACGCTGACCTCTCCTGGTGCACGGCGGTACCACTTCGCGGGCCGACCCGCGCCGGGGCCACGCCGCTCGGGCGGCCGGCGGTACTCGACGTCGAGCAGGCCCGCCCGCGCCAGCTTGTCGAGATGGAACGCAGCGACCGAGCGCGCCACTCCGAGGGCGGATGCCACGCCGTCGCGGCTCACCTCGCCACCCGTCAGCGCGACGTGCTCGTAGACGAGTCGGCGCAGCGGCTCGACGAGCGCTCCCAACGTCGACAGCGGATCCGGCACATGCTCCACAGCGTTCACTCTAAAACAACTGTGAGTTGACGTTACACATGTGGATATCTAAAATCGAACGCAGCAGCTGTTGGAAAGGGAGCTTCGACGCCGCCCACGAGCGACGGCCGCCAGCTCGGCCGTGCGCGCACATTGCCCTCTGCACAGACGCACGAACTGGTGAACCGCCAGTGCTCGGACAGGTGCTCCGACTGTGCCCGTGCACTGCTCGAGCTCTGGGAGCAACTGCACAGGCACAGGAAGGAAACGGCGAAGCGTGGTGCTTTCCCACCGTGTCGACCAGGGGATCGAGCACGATTTCCGCCACCGCAACCGGCGCCTCTTCGAGCTGACGCCGCAGGCTCGCTCGGTTGCCGAGGCCATCTTGGAGCGAGCC
>JAKAQM010000072.1 GCA_021822565.1 Actinomycetes bacterium
CTGTGCCCGAACGCGTCGCTGCGGTGCGATGCGGAGGAGCAGCCAGGTCCGGATGGGAGACAATGACAATACCAGGAATGTAACTACAAGCATGAGATATACTGAAATGACTTCGCGAATTTAGGTCAGACGAGCTGCCCGCGCCCCCGCTCGGGGCCAAAGGCCCAGAGCTCAGCGACGCCCATCCTGCTTGCCGTTGTGCGCGTCGTGGCGCCGGACCGCCTTCACCGGGCTCGAGGAGCCCAGCGCCCGTCGGGAACGGGGCTTGTCGGCCGGCTCCTCCCGGCGCTTGGCGGCCTTCGAGGCTCGCTTCGTCGACGGCGCGGCCTTCGACGCAGCCCGTCCTTCGCCACCCTGGGCTCGCGGAGCGCCCTTTCTCCCAGCCGACGCACGCGCGGCGACCTCGCGACCCCCCGTCGCGATGACCGCCTGCGCCGCCGCGAGGCGGGCGACCGGCACCCGGTACGGTGAGCAGCTCACGTAGTCGAGGCCGGCGTCGTAGAAGAAGCGGATCGACGCCGGGTCGCCACCGTGCTCGCCGCACACCCCGACCTTCAGGTCCGGCCTCGTCTCACGGCCCCTCGAGGTCCCGAGCCGTACGAGCTCGCCCACGCCGTCGGTGTCCACGGTCTCGAACGGGTTGCGCGAGAGCAACCCCTGGTCGAGGTACGCAGACATCATCCGCCCCTCGACGTCGTCGCGGCTGAACCCGAAGGTCATCTGGGTGAGATCGTTCGTGCCGAACGAGAAGAACTCGGCCACCTCCGAGATCTCCCCTGCGCGCAGGGCGGCCCGGGGGGTCTCGATCATCGTGCCGATCTTCACCTCCACGTGCGCGCCGCTCTCCGGCGCCCGCGCCCGCCTCGAGGCCTTCCGGGGACCGGTCGTCGTCGACTCGTCCCCGCGAGCGACCTGGGCGATCGCGTCCTCCACCCAGCTTCGGGCGACCGCGAGCTCCTCGCGGGAGACCGTCAGCGGGATCATGATCTCGACGACGGGGTGCCCGCCTGCGGCTGCTCGCTCACGCGCTGCCTCCATCAGCGCCCGCACCTGCATGGCGTACAGCCCCGGCTTCATCACCCCGAGGCGGACCCCACGGGTCCCCAGCATCGGGTTCGCCTCCTGCCAGGACTTCGCCGCCTGGTAGAGCTTGTGCTCTTCGTCGGTCAGGCCCGTGGTCGCTTCCTTGATGGCGAGCTCCTCGGTCGACGGGAGGAACTCGTGGAGGGGCGGGTCGAGCAGGCGCACGGTGACGGGCAACCCGTCCATGGCGTCGAGGATCTCGAGGAAGTCCTCGCGCTGGACTTCGCGCAGCTGCTCGAGCGCCTCACGCTCCTCCTCCTCGCCCTCCGAAAGGATCATCCTGCGCACCACCGGCAGGCGGTCCTCTCCGAAGAACATGTGCTCGGTCCGGCACAGACCGATCCCCTCGGCGCCCAGGCGCCGCGCGTTGGCAGCGTCCTCGCCGTTGTCCGCGTTCGCCCTCACGCCGAGCTCCCCCTCCCTGATCTCGTCCGCCCACCCCAGCACGACGTCGAACTCGGGGGGAGGCGCCACCGAGCTCAGCTCGACCTTGCCCACCACCACCTGGCCGGTCGACCCGTCGATCGAGATCCAATCGCCCTCGCCGACGGTGACGTCGCCGACGGTGAAGCTGTGCCGGCCGATGCGCAGCGCCTCCGCCCCGACGACCGCCGGCTTCCCCCAGCCGCGCGCCACGACAGCCGCATGGCTCACGAGGCCCCCGCGCGCCGTCAGCACGCCTTGGGCGGCGAGCATCCCGTGCACGTCCTCGGGAGAGGTCTCGTTGCGCACGAGCACGACGGCCTCGCCGCGCTGCGCCGCCGCCTCCGCGTCGTCCGCGCTGAAGTACGCCCGCCCGACCGCTGCGCCGGGTGAAGCGGCGAGACCCTTGGCGATGACGTCGTGGCCCTTGCCGGCGAACTGCGGGTGGAGCACCGCGGCCAGGTGGTCCTCGGTGATCCTCGACACCGCTTCGGCGTGGCTCAGACGGATCTTCGGCTCCTTGGTCATGTCGACGGCCATCTTCAGGGCCGCACGGCCGGTCCGCTTCCCGACGCGGGTCTGGAGCATCCAGAGCTTTCCCTGCTCGATGGTGAACTCCGTGTCGCACATGTCGCGATAGTGGCGTTCCAGCCGGTCGAACACGTCCATCAGCTCCCGGTAGACGGCCGGGAAGGTGCGCTCGAGCGCGGACAGGGGCTCCGTGTTCCGGATGCCTGCGACCACGTCCTCCCCCTGGGCGTTGACCAGGAAGTCGCCGTAGACGCCCTTCTCCCCGGTCGCGGGGTCGCGCGTGAAGCCGACACCGGTCCCCGACCGGTCGTCGCGGTTCCCGAAGACCATCGCCTGGACGTTCACGGCCGTGCCCAGGGTGTGGGGGATGCGCTCCCGCTCGCGGTAGGCGACCGCGCGGGGACCGTTCCAGCTGCGGAACACCGCCTCGATCGCCCCGCGGAGCTGGTCGCCCGGATCCTGGGGGAACGGCTCTCCCGTGTGGCGCTCGACCACCTGCTTGTAGGAGTCCACGAGGTAGCGCAGCAGCTCGGTGGGAACCCTCGCATCCGAGCTGGTCCCCGCGAGCTCCTTGGCCGCGTCGAACAACGCGTCGAACTGCTGCCCCTCGATGCCGAGGACGATCCGGCCGTACATGGCGACGAACCTGCGGTAGGAGTCGTAGGCGAACCGCTCGTCGTCCGTCTGCTTGGCGAGCCCCTCGACCGAGTGGTCGTTCAACCCGAGGTTCAAGACGGTGTCCATCATCCCGGGCATTGAGAATTGCGCCCCCGAGCGCACCGAGACGAGGAGGGGGTCCACGGCGTCGCCGATCTCCTTGCCCATCGCCCGCTCCAGCCGGCGCCTCGCACGGTCCACCTCGTCGCTCAGCCCGCCCGGCCAGCCTCCGTCCATGTAGGCCCGGCAGGCGTCGGTCGAGATGGTGAACCCCGGGGGCACGGGAAGCCCGAGCACGGAGGTCATCTCCGCCAAGTTGGCACCCTTGCCGCCCAGGAGATCCTTCATCTCCATCGGCGGGCGGCGGTGCGAGTGGTCGAAGTCGAAGATGTACGGCATTGGGCCTCCTCGCCATGCAGGGCCGTGGCCGGCGCGCGATCCGTGGGGCACGGCTGCGGTTTCGCCGGGAACGCACCCAACCTTACGACGCGCCCCGCCGCTCCTGCGAGCCGCGCGACGCTCAGCGCTCGTCCGCGCGGCGCTGCAGCTCGGCCACGAGGTCGTCGACGGGCACGCGCACCTGGGAGGTGGTGTCGCGCTCGCGGATGGTCACGGCACGGTCGCCGAGCGAGTCGAAGTCCACCGTCACGCACCACGGCGTCCCGATCTCGTCGTGACGACGGTACCGGCGCCCGATGCTCTGGGTCACGTCGTAGTCGCACATGAAGTGGGGCTGGAGCTGATGGAGCACCTCGCGTGCCATCGTCTCGAGCTGCTCCTTCTTCGAGAGTGGCAAGACGGCCACCTGGTAGGGAGCGAGCCTGTGGTGCAGGTGGAGCACGGTCCGAGCCTCGCCGCCCACCTCGTCCTCGTCGTAGGCCGCGAGCAGGAACGCCATCATCGTGCGGGTCACTCCGCCGGCCGGCTCGATGACGTGGGGGTAGTAGCGCTCGCCCGTCGAGGGGTCGAAGTAGTCGAGGTGGGCCCCGGAAGCCTCTGCGTGGCGCCGCAGGTCGTAGTCCGTGCGGTTGGCGATGCCTTCGAGCTCGTCCCAACCCCAGGGGAAGAGGTACTCGAGATCGGAGGTCGCACTCGAGTAGTGCGACAGCTCGTCCGCTCCATGCGGTCGCAGCCGGATCTTCTCGGAGGGCATGCCGAGCTCGAGGTACCAGCGGTAGCGCTCGTTGATCCAGTACTCGTGCCACTTCTGGCCTTCGTCGGGGGGCACGAAGTACTCCATCTCCATCTGCTCGAACTCGCGGGTCCGAAAGACGAAGTTCTGGGGCGTGATCTCGTTTCGGAACGACTTGCCGATCTGCGCGATGCCGAACGGAGGGCGCTTGCGCGTCGCCTGGAGGACGTTCGCGAAGTTGACGAACATCCCCTGGGCGGTCTCGGGTCGGAGGTACGCGACGGCGCCCTCGTCTTCGATGGGGCCGGCGTGCGTCTTGAACATGAGGTTGAACGGACGCGCCTCGGTGAAGTCCGTCGAGCCGCAGTTCGGGCATGGCCCCGTGAGCTTGTCCGCTCGCCAGCGGCTGTGGCACTGGCGGCACTCGACCAGCGGATCGGTGAAGTTCTGGAGGTGGCCGGACGCCTCCCAGACCGAAGGGGGCGAGAGGATCGCCGCGTCGATGCCGACGATGTCGTCGCGCAACTGGACCATCGAACGCCACCACGCGTTCTTCACGTTGCGCAGCATGTTCACGCCGAGCGGCCCGTAGTCGTAGGTCGAGCGGAAGCCGCCGTAGATCTCGGCGGACTGGAAGATGAAGCCGCGGCGCTTGCAGAGGTTCACGACCTTGTCCATGAGGCCGTCCGTGACACCGCCGGTGGCACCGTCCGGCTCGGGTGCGGCTACGTGCGCAGGTGCACCGGGCACCTCGGGCTCTGCGGTCATGGGACGGCAGGATACCGGCCGGAGGCGGCCTCCGAGGATGCCGCCGGAGAATGCCCCACCGGGCCGGCCCGCAGCATGCCGGCGACCACATTCGCCAGGAGACGCCCCCTCACGGTGAGGACCGCCCGTTCGCCGCGCTGCTCGACGAGCCCCTCGAGCCGGTCGTCGCCCGGGAGCGCCCAATCCGGCACGCCGGCAGGGGTGCGAAGCGAGAGCATCAGCCTCTCGAGCACTCGGCGCTCGCCTGCCACGTGCTCCTCACCCGCCACCGGTGAACGCCCCCCCTCCACCGCCGCCACGTAACGCTCCGGCGTGCGGACGTTCCACCACCTCCGACCCGCCGCGGCGTCGCCTCGGTGCGAGTGCGCCGCCGATCCGATCCCGATGTAGCTTCCCTGGCTCCAGTAGAGCCGGTTGTGGCGGCAGCCATGCCCGGGGAGCGCCCAGTTGGACACCTCCTCCCACGCGTACCCGGCCGACGCGAGCGTGGCGTCGAGCAGCTCGTAGCGAGCCGCCTGCACGTCGTCGTCGGGGTGCCGCGACGCGTCTCGGGCGAGTGGCGTCCCCGGCTCGACGGTGAGCGCGTACGCGCTCAGGTGACCCGGCGGGTGCGGCAACGACAGGACGTCGGCGACACTTCGTGCCCAGTCCTGGTCCGTCTCGGTCACCGCCCCGTAGATGAGGTCCACGTTCACCCGGTCGAACCCAGCAGCCGCTGCCGCCTCGAGCGCACGGCTCACCGACTCGGGGTCGTGGCGCCGGCCGAGGGACGCCAGAACGTGGGGGACGGTGGACTGGACACCGAAGGACATCCGCGTGACCCCTGCCTCGCGGTAGGTGGCCAGGCGATCGTCCGACGCGTCCTCCGGGTTGCACTCGACCGTCACCTCGGCGCCAGGGGCACGCGGCACCGCGGCGAGGATGTCGCAGAGCCACTCCGCGGGAAGGCGCGAGGGCGTGCCGCCACCGAAGAAGACGCTCGTCGCCGCAGGGTGGCCCCCCGCCTCGAAGCTGCGGCACAGCTCCACCACGCATGCGGCCGCGTAGCGCTCCATCAGCGCGTCCCGATCGGTGTAGGTGGCGAACGCGCAGTAGTCGCATCGGTGCCGACAGAACGGCACGTGGACGTACACGCCGAGCTCGGTCACCAGGTGAGCCCTGCTGCCGTGTGCGCGGCGCGCAGCCGCCGGTCGACGTGCCCCTCCATGGCCTCGGTGGCGAGACTGGCCACTTCGCCGGCACAGGCGGGTCGCGGAGCGGCGAGCACCCGTCCGAGCGCCCCGCCGAGCAGGGCGCGCACCACCTCCAGCGCGTCGGGGCTCACCGCCCGGCCCCGCCGGCACTCCCGGCACAAGGTGCCGCCTTCGGTGAGGTCGAAGGCCACCAGCTCGACCGCTCCTTCCGGCCGCCCGCACGATGCGCAGGCGTACAGGACCGGCTCTGCGCCTTCGTGGGCGAGGGCCTTCAGGAAGAAGGCCGGTGCAACCAGCACGGGGTCCGTGTGCACGTCGGCCAGCACGCGCAGCGCACCCACGAGCATGCGGTACAACCCTGGGTCGGGGTGGCCCTCCTGCGCCAGCTGGTCCACCACCTCGAGCATCGACAGCCCCGACGCGACACGGTCGAGATCGCCGCGCAGCTCTGGGAAGTGGTCGATGACCTCGGCCTGGTTCACGACGGCAAGGTCGCCGCGCCCCTGCCACAAGAGCAGCGCGACATGGCTGAGGGGTTCCAGGCGAGCGCCCCACTTGCTCGTCGTCTTGCGCACCCCCTTGGCGACCGCCCGGACCTTTCCGCGCGTCTCGGTGACCAGCACCACGATCCGATCCGCTTCCCCGAGCCGGTACGTCCGCAGTACCACCCCCGTATCGCGGACCAGCGTCACGAGGCAGGCTCGTCGCCCGGGCTCCGGCCCGAGGCCGGCTCGGCCGCTGCGGGATCCCGGGCTGCCGCGGCGGAACGCTTCGCGACGGGGCGTGCCCACCCGCTGAGAAGGTTCCCGCCGGCGACGAGAGCCACGAGCGCGCCCAGGCTCACGAGGCCTTCTCGCGCCGCGCCCACGCCGGACGCGGCCAGCCAGCAGGCGAAGCCGAGGAGCACGAGGCCGATCGCGACGGCGATCTTCGTGAACGTCATCGGGGTGCCACGAGCCCACCGTAGCGGCGATCGCGGCGCTGGTACTCGGCGACCGCCGCGCGGAGCGGATCCTCGCCGACCTCGGGCCATGGATCGTCGATGACGACGATCTCGCTGTAGGCCACCTGCCACACCAACAGATCAGGCACCCGGCGGTCACCTCCCGTGAGGACCAAGAGGTCGACGTCGGGGACCCCGAGGGCGTCGCCGATCATCCCCTCGTTGACGTCGTCCGGCTGCGCGCCCCGTGCCGCCAGCTCTTCGACCGCGGCCACGATCTCCCGGCGCCCTGAGCGCTCGCCCGCGAGCAGCACCCGCAGCACCGGCGACTCCACGCGGACGACGTCCTCGGGACGGGAGGAGCCGCCGGAGCAGGGGCGAGCTGCATCGGCCACCGCGACGTTCCGGTCCGCGAGCTCTCGGGCGCGCTCGCGCAGCGCCCGCCCGCCCGAAGGATCCTGGATCGTGAGCCACCCGATGCCGAGCTCGAGCGCGGAGTCGACGAGCGCCCGCAACGCCTGCTCCTCGCGGTCGGGCCCGGCGCCCGGTGGGCGGGCCGCCACCGGCCCGACCACCCAGGCGACGTGGCCAGGGAGAGGGCCGCGCCGAGTCGACGGGGACGTGGTCGCCACGGGTCGAAATTAGCTCTGCGCCCGTGCAGCGCTGGTCAGGGCGGTCGTGGAGACCGGTAGCCTCGGGGCGTGGCCGGGCGTGGCCCGGCTGTTGGTGGCGTCGCGAGGAGGAGCCCGATGGCAGCACCGAAGCTGGACCTGAGCGACGAGGAGTGGCGGGCGCGCCTCTCACCGGACCGCTACGACGTGCTGCGCAACGGCGCCACCGAGCCAGCCTGGTCGGGGACCTACCTCCACGTGGACGACGAGGGGATCTTCCGTTGCGCCGGCTGCGGCGCCCCGCTGTTCTCCACCGACGCCAAGTTCGACTCGGGTTCGGGATGGCCGAGCTTCGACCGAGCGATCTCGGCAGGGACCATCGAAGAACGCCCCGACCACAGCCACGGCATGGTGCGCACCGAGATCGTGTGCGCAAGCTGCGGCGGCCATCTCGGGCACGTCTTCCCCGACGGTCCCACCGAGACCGGCCGCCGCTACTGCGTCAATTCCCTCGCCATCGAGCTCGAGCCGGGATCCGACTGAACGTCGGGGCCGGGCGGTCGGGCCAGCCCGGCTTCGAGGAGCCCGAAGGCGTGCGCAGCACGCGCCGCCTCCTCGTGCTCCCCTGCTCGCATCAGGGCGCGCTCCGCTCGGGCGAGGGTGTCGCAGAGGTCGAAGACGTCTTGCTTGGCGTAGAAGACCAACTGGGGGATCCGAAGCGGTGCCGGTGAAGAAGGCACGCGACCAGCGCGCCCACGGCGGCTGCCGCGAGCGCCGGCGGCGACCACGAGCCATCCGGCACCAGGACCGGCAGCCAGACCACCGGTCATGCGTCCGCCGGCTCGAGGTCTGCGGGGTGCGGAGCGGGCTCTGAGCGCTCCTGCCTGTGCACCTCCGCCGTGGCGTACCGCAGGCTGGGGCCGAGGTCGTCGGCGACGATCTCGACCTTGGTGCGCCGCTCGCCGAGCTCCGACTCCCAGCTGCGCTGCTCCAGCCGGCCCGACACCATCACGCGCATGCCCTTCACGAGGCTCATGGCTGCATGTTCGGCAAGCTCCCTCCAGCAGACGACGTCGAAGAACGAGGTGGACTCCTCCCACTCATGGGTCTCGCGGTCCTGCCAACGACGGTTGACGGCGACGCCCAGAAGGACGCTCGCCTGCCCGTCTCTCGTGTAGCGGACCTCGGGATCGCGCGTCAGGTTGCCCGTGACCGTGGTGTGCGTGCTCATCGTGCGCTCCTTGCTCGAAAAGCCGGACGGTCGTCCGACCCGAGCAGGATGCGCCGCGTGCCTCGCCGGCGACCTCGCTGGCGACCTCGCAGCGCGGCGTGCGCCGGCCGCGGCCCTCAGACGTCGAGGAAGCGGCTGATGGCGAGCGCCGATCCGCCGGTGCCGATGAGGATGCCGATCACCACGACGACGACGTCGGTGGCGAACACCTCCCAGCCGGTCATCCGCATCTGTGCGAGGACCGAGCCCGTTGTGCTCGACCCGATCCGGTCCAACACGACGTGCAGCCCGTAGACGATGGCCGCAGCGACGCCGGAGCCGAGCAGCCCCTGGACCATGCCCTCGGACATGAAGGGGAGCCGGATGAACCAGTTCGTCGCTCCGACGAGCTTCATCACCGACACCTCTCGTCGCCGGGAGAAGATCGCCATGCGGATGGTGTTCAAGATGAGCACCGCCGCGGACACCAGCAGCACCAGCGCGACGAGCAGGAAGACCCACTGAAGGATGTTGATGACGTGCTGCTCGGTGCGGATCTGCGCGAGTGGCGCGGTCACCCGCAGGACGCCTGCCTCACCACCGAACGTGTGGATGACCGCCGTCGCGTCCTGCGGGCGCACCGGCGTGCAACGCCAAGACGTCGGGGTCTGCTTGGGGGTGACGCCGGACTCGGCGTACACGGCGCCGACGAGCCTCTGCGCCTCGCGGTAGTCGTACTGGTGTGTCCTGAAGACGCACCCGTCGACGTAGGGAAGGGCGTGCAGCTGATGGCCGACGGCGGCGACCTCGTTCCTGCTCGCTGTCGGCTTCATCCACACCATGACCTCGGTGCCGCGCTGCCATTCGGCCTCGGCACGAGCAGCACCCTGCTTGAGCAGGAGCGCGGCACCGACGAGGGAGAGCGACACCGCGACCGTGAGGACCGCGGCGACGGTCATGAGGCGGTTGCGCCAGAGGTTCGACGCCGTCTCCTTGGCGACGTACTCGGCGGAGATCGGCATCAGGCGCGCTCCTGGGCTCTCCCGCGGGCGCGTCCCCCACCGACGGCGGCCACTCGCCCGCTGGGGGGTCCACCGACGGCGGCCACTCGCCCGCTGGGGGGTCCACCGACGGCGGCCACTCGCCCGCTGGGCGGACCGCCTGCGGCAGCAGCCGCCGTGGCGTTCGCCGCAGCGCCGCCGTCGATCCCGTAGACGCCTCGCTGCTGGTCGCGCACCACGGTGCCGTGATCGAGCTCGACCACACGCCGACGCATCCAGTTCACGAGGACTTCGTCGTGGGTGGCCACGACGACGGTGGTACCGGTGCGATTGATGCGATCGAGGAGCTGCATGATGCCCTGGCTCGTGGTCGGGTCGAGGTTCCCCGTCGGCTCGTCGGCGAGCAGGATCAACGGCCTGTTGACGAAGGCCCTGGCGACCGCGACACGCTGCTGCTCCCCCCCGGAGAGCTCGCTCGGCAGGTTGTCCCGCTTCTTGGCCAGGCCGACCAGCTCGAGCACCTGGGGGACCTGGTTGGCCACGACGTGCTTGGGCCGTCCGATGACTTCGAGCGCAAATGCCACG
Organism: Actinomycetes bacterium; assembly: GCA_021822565.1. Lineage (GTDB taxonomy): Bacteria > Actinomycetota > Acidimicrobiia > Acidimicrobiales > RAAP-2 > JAJYVT01. The sequence continues at coordinate 10,138 of JAKAQM010000072.1, forward strand.
TTCTCGAAGACGGTCTTGTTCGGCAGGAGGCGGAAATCTTGGAACACGCAACCAATGTTTCGCCTGAGGTAGGGAACCCGCCATTTCGGGAGATGCACGATGTCCCGACCTGCTTCCCAGATGCTGCCGGAGTCCGGCAGCTCCTCGCGCAGCAAGAGGCGGATCAGCGAGGTCTTCCCTGACCCCGACGCTCCTACCAGAAAGACGAATTCCCCCTTGTCGATCTCGACGGACACGTCGCGCAGGGCGACGGTCCCGTTCTTGTAGGTCTTCGTGACGTTCTGGAATCGGATCATTGGGGAATATCTCCGTCCGACAGGTAGGTGGCGCGTGAGCGGCGGTCTGCTGAAAAGCCGCGGACGTGGGATCGGGGAAATCCTACCGAATTCGGCCTCGCAGGTCACCATTTACCGGGGAATTCCGCCCTGACCTGCGCCTCGGGGACTAGGCGCCCCTGAGCCGCCGCAGCTCCGCCTCCATGAACACGTCCAGGTCCCCGTCCAGCACCGCCTCGACGTTGCCGGTCTCCACGCCCGTGCGAAGGTCCTTCACCAGCTGGTAGGGAGCGAGCACGTAGGAGCGGATCTGGTTCCCCCAGGCCATCTCGGTCCGCTCGCCGCCGAGGGAGTCCAGCTCCGCCTGGCGCTGCGCCCGGGCCCGCTCCGCCAGCTTGGCCGCGAGGATCTGAAGCGCCTTGGCCTTGTTCTGGTGCTGGCTGCGCTCGTTCTGCACCGCCACGACGATCCCCGTCGGCAGGTGCGTGAGCCGCACTGCCGAGTCCGTCTTGTTGACGTGCTGGCCGCCGGCCCCGGAGGAGCGATAGGTGTCGACCCGGAGGTCCTTCTCGTCGATCTCCACCTCCGAGACGTCGTCGAGGAAGGGGACCACGTCGAGCGACGCGAAGCTCGTCTGCCGGCGGTGCTGGGAGTCGAACGGCGACATGCGCACCAGCCGATGCACGCCGCGCTCGGTGGCGAGCAGCCCGTAGGCGTGCCGGCCCCGCACGATGAAGGTGGCCGACAGGAGCCCTGCCTCCTGTCCGGGGGTCGCCTCGTCCAGCTCCACGCCGAACCCGCGCCGCTCCGCCCACCGCTGGTACATGCGCAGCAGCATCTCGGTCCAGTCCTGCGCATCGGTCCCGCCCGCGCCGGCGTGGACCTCGCAGACTGCGTCACGGTCGTCGTACTCCCCCGAGAAGAGCGACTCGAGCTCGAGCTGGCCCACCCTGGTGGCCAGCCCGTCAACGGTGGTCACGAGCTCCTTGGCGAGCCCCTCGTCTGGGGCACCGCTGCGCTCCGCCTCGGCGACCAGCTCGGCGAGCACCCTGGCGTCGTCCACTGCCGCCGAGAGCGCGTCGAACCGCGCGAGGTCGTCAGCGACCCGACCGAGCCTGGTGGTGACCGACCTTGCGCGTTCGGCGTCGTCCCAGAGGTCGGGCGCCGCCGCCTCGCGCTCGAGCTCGTCGCGCAGGGCCCGCATCGGCTCGATCCCGAGGTACTCCTTGGCCTCGTCGACCCGCGCCCCGAGCTCCTCGATCTCAGCGGCGAGGTCGCGCCCCTCAGGCGGCGCCATGGCAGAACTTGTACTTCTTTCCGCTCCCGCACCAGCAGGGATCGTTGCGGCCGAGCTTCGGCGCCTGGCTGGCGCCAGCAGCGGTGGCGGTTCGTGGAGAAGCGGGCACGGCGCTCGCGTCGGTGCCTCGGACGTCGCCCCGTCCGGCCGGCTGGGACGGCTGGGACGGCTGGGCAGCGCGCTGGGCTGGCGCTGCGGGTGCAGGTCCCCGGGGCGCGGGTGCGCCGAAGCCGTTCCCGCCGCCCCCGCCCCCGCCCGCTGCCGCCACCGCAGCCGCCCGACGCTGGGCGACCTCGAGCGCCGCGACGTCGACCCCCTGATCGGCCAGCAGCGTCGAGGCCAGGGCGACCGTCCCGGCCACCGGATCGTCGGCCGCCTCGTAGACCGCGCGACCGAGGTCCAGCTCGATGACCGGCTCGGGAACCGCCTCGACGTGCAGCACGAAGCGCAGGTAGTCGTCCTCGATCGCGTCCATCAGCTGACCGAACATCTCGAAACCCTCGCGCTGCCAGGCGACCAGGGGATCCTGCTGCCCCATCGCCCGGAGGTTGATGCCTTCGCGCAGGTAGTCCATCTCGGCGAGGTGGTCCCTCCAACGGCGGTCGATCACGTGCAGCATGACCTCGCGCTCGACCTGCCGGGCCTGCTCCACCCCGCCGGGGAGCGATGCGGAGCGCCGCTCGTAGTAGTCCAGCGCCTCTGCGAGCACGCTCTCGGTGACGTGGGCGGCGCTCGTCCCTTCCATGAGGTCCTCGACGGTGAACTCGGTCGAGTAGTACTGGGTGAGCTCCTTCACCAGGAGCTCGAGGTCCCATTCCTCCGGATAGTCGCTCGGGCAGGCCGCCTGCACGATCCCCTCGACCGTCGCGGCGAGGAGCTCGCGCGTGTGCTCCTCGAGATCCTCGCCGTCGATCACCTGCAGGCGCCGTGCGTAGATCACCTTGCGCTGCTCGTTCATGACCTCGTCGTACTTGAGGACCTCCTTTCGGATCTCGGAGTTCCTCGCCTCGACGGTGGTCTGTGCGCGCTCGATGGCCTTGGTGACCATCTTCGCCTCGATCGGCATGTCCTCGGGCAACGTCCTGCCCATCACCCAGCTCATCGCCCCGGTGGCGAAGAGCCGCATGAGGTCGTCTTCGAGCGAGAGGTAGAAGCGGCTCTCGCCGGGGTCCCCCTGGCGACCGGAGCGGCCCCGAAGCTGGTTGTCGATCCGGCGGCTCTCGTGGCGCTCGCTGCCGAGCACGTAGAGCCCGCCGGCATCACGCACCTTGTCCGCATCGGCCGCGCACATGGCCTCGATCTCCGCGCGCAGCCGCTCGTACGCCTCGCGCCCCTCGTCCGTCTCCACGTCCACGCCATCGGCTGCCGCCCGCTGGGCCGCGAGGAGCTCGGCATTGCCTCCGAGGATGATGTCGACACCACGTCCTGCCATGTTCGTGGCGACCGTGACCGCACCGGGCCTCCCCGCCTGCGCGACGATCTCCGCCTCGCGGAAGTGCTGCTTCGCGTTCAGCACGCTGTGCGAGACGCCTCGCTTCTCCAAGAGCCGAGAGAGCACCTCGGACTTCACGACCGAAGCGGTGCCGACGAGGACCGGCTGGCCGCGTTCGTGACGCTCCACGATGTCGTCGACGACCGCATTGAACTTGGCGCTCTCCGACTTGAAGATGAGGTCCGGCTCGTCGATGCGGATCATCGGCTTGTTGGTGGGGATCGGGACGACGGGGAGGTTGTAGGTGTTCGCGAACTCCGCCGCCTCGGTCTCCGCGGTGCCCGTCATCCCGGCCAGCTTCTCGTAGAGGCGGAAGTAGTTCTGCAGGGTGACGGTCGCCCAGGTGTGGTTCTCCTCTTTGATCCGCACCCGCTCCTTCGCCTCGACGGCCTGGTGCAGCCCGTCCGACCAGCGGCGTCCTTCGAGCGTGCGACCGGTGAACTCGTCGACGATCTTCACCTCGCCCTGGTCGACCAGGTACTCCTTGTCGCGGTGGTACAGCTCCTTGGCCTCGAGCGCCTTGATGAGCTGGTGCACGTAGTTGACCGAGAGCGCGTCGTAGAGGTTCTCGAGCCCGAGGGCGCGCTCGACCTTCTCGATCCCCGACTCGAGGGGAACGACGTGCCGCTTCTCCTCGTCGACCTCGTAGTCGACGTCGCGCTCGAGCGTGCGGGCGATGCCGGCGAACTGGTAGTAGAGACGGGCGGCCTCGTCCGCCGGGCCCGAGATGATGAGCGGGGTCCTCGCCTCGTCGATGAGGATCGAGTCGACCTCGTCGACGATCGCGTAGACGTGCCCCCTTTGGACCATTGTGTCGCGGGAGGTCTGCATGTTGTCGCGCAGGTAGTCGAACCCGAACTCGGTGTTGGTGCCGTAGGTGACGTCCGAGTGGTACGCCACGCGCTTGTCCTTCGGGTCCGTGACGTCGGGCCCGACCCGCCCCACGCTGAGCCCGAGCCAGCGGTAGACGCGGCCCATCCACTCGGCGTCGCGGGTGGCCAGGTAGTCGTTCACCGTGACGACGTGCACGCCTCGACCGGCGAGTGCGTTCAGGTACACCGGCAGCGTCGACACGAGGGTCTTGCCCTCGCCGGTCTTCATCTCGGCGATCCACCCGAAGTGGAGCGCCATCCCTCCCATGAGCTGGACGTCGAAGTGCCGCTGCCCGAGGACCCGCCACGACGCCTCACGGACCACGGCGAAGGCCTCGACGAGGAGGTCGTCGAGTGTCTCGCCGTCCTCGAGACGCTCACGGAACTCGACCGTCTTGTGCCGGAGCTCCTCGTCGGAGAGGGCCTCCATCTCGGGCTCGAGACCGTTGACCAGCGGCACGAGCTCGGCCAGGCGGCGGATCTTCTTCCCTTCGCCGGCACGCAGGACCTTGGTGAACACTGACATGGCGCGTCAATGCTACCGGCCATCGGCCACCGCGAACCGTGCACGGAGGTGCTGCGTGCGGCTGACCTGGTCTTTGGCCCCACACTCGCCTGCTGCAGGGGTGGCGGCCCGGCACCGGCGACCTCGCGTCCTACGGTTCCGTCCTCGGCTCGCATCCCCCCGTCACCGCCCTCCCCCGCGGGTCGGGGGAACGGGGCGGGCAGGGCTTACTCCTAAGCCGCACCATGCTCAGCAACCACGAGTTGCCTTACGTGGGTCGTTTCGCCTGCGACTGGCATCGACTTGCAACCACAGACCCGCACGCAGCG
>JAKAQM010000073.1 GCA_021822565.1 Actinomycetes bacterium
CGTACACCTTCTACTTCGTCCTGCCCGACGTCCTCGTCGCGCTCGCGTCGCACGTCATCTCCTACGACGTCGCGTTCAAGCTGGGCACCGTCCTCGGCTCGGTCCTGATGCCGATCACCGCGTGGGCGCTCGGCCGGCTCTTCGGGTTGCGCGCGCCGGTCCCCGCAGCCCTGGCTGCCGCGACGCTGCCCTTCCTCTTCGACTCCACCTGGACGATCTACGGGGGGAACCTGTTCTCGACGCTCGCGGGCGAGTACTCCTACTCCCTCTCGGTCGCCGCGCTGCTCCTCTTCCTGGGTCTCTTCGCCTACGGGGTCCGAAGCGGGAGGCACCGCGCGTGGGCGGCGATCACCCTCGCGGTCTGCATCCTCGCGCACGTCGTCCCCGGGCTCCTCGGGCTGGCGGGCGCAGCGGTGCTCACGGTCATCGAGCTCCTCCCGGCTCGCTTCGGTGTGGCCGACGGGCCGAGGACCGGCCCGGCTCGCCCGGCGCGATCGACGCTGTGGTGGGCGACGTCCACGGTGGCGATCGGGCTGCTCCTCACCGCGTGGTGGATCGTGCCCTTCGGCCTTCGCCTTCCGTTCTCGACGTCGATGAACTACACGAAGGTCACCACCTACGTGTCGATCTTCTTCCCGCGAGCGGACCTCTGGGCGCTCGCGCTCGCCGGCGTCGCGCTCGTCGTGGCGGTGCTGACGCGTAGCCGCTTCGGCCTGGTCGTCGCGGTGCTCGGAGGTGTGTCGGCGCTCGTCGTGGTGGCCGATCCGTTGCGGAGCCTGTACAACGTCCGGTTCCTGCCACTGTGGTTCCTGTGCGTGTACCTCATGGTCGGCTGGGTGACCGGCGTGGCGATCGCCGCCGGAGCCCGCGCGCTGCGAAGGGCCCGCGTCGCGCGCGCGTGGAGGGCACAAGGAGCTGGGGCGACCCCAGTGCCGCCGCGCCGCTCGCCGTGGCCACCCGGCGCCGTCGCGGGGCCCCTGCTCGCGATCCTCGCGGCGCTGGTCGTCGTCGTGCCGCCGTTCGTGCCCGTGATCAGCGCCGCGCTCCCCAGGATCGGCATACGGCCCGGCCCGAACCAGGTCGCGGTGTGGTCGAGCTGGAACTACTCGGGGTACCAGGGGAAGCCCGCCTACCCCGAGTACCACGCCTTGATGCGGCTGATGGGCAGGATCGGACGCACGCACGGCTGCGGGCGTGCGATGTGGGAGTACAACGCCAACGAGAACCGGTTCGGGACGCCTGAAGCGCTCATGCTCCTGCCGTACTGGACCCACGGGTGTGTCGACTCGATGGAGGGGCTGCTCTTCGAGTCCTCCGCCACGACGCCGTACCATTTCTTGAACCAGGCGGAGCTCTCGGCGACACCGTCCGAGGCGATGGTCGGCCTGCCCTACGGGCCGGTCACAGTGCCGCTGGGCGTCCGCCATCTCCAGCTGCTCGGCGTGCGCTACTTCATGGCCTACAGCACAGAGGTGGTCCAGGAGGCGTCTGCGGACCCGACACTCCACCTGCTTGCCACGAGCGGCCCCTGGCACTCGACATACGAAGGTGAGCGGCTCTCGGTGACCTGGCGGATCTACCAGGTGGCGAGCTCGTCCATCGTGACGCCGCTCGTCGACGAGCCGGCCGTGCTCGACGGCGTCGGCCAGGCGCAGACAACATGGCTGGGCCGGATCGGCCCAGGGGCGAGGATGACGGAGGGCCCGTCGTTGCGCTGGTACCTCGATCCGGCGGTGTGGGGCACCGAGCTGCTGGAGGGCGGCCCGAACCGCTGGCCGCACATCGGCCCCACACGAGCCGACGACCCGCCGTCTCTCCCCGTTCGCCCGACGCGCGTCACCCGGATCCGGGTCGAGCCCGAGTCGATCAGCTTCGACGTGGCGTCGGTGGGCAGGCCGGTGCTCGTGAAGGTCTCCTACTTCCCGAACTGGCACGTGCAGGGCGCTCGCGGCCCCTGGCGGGCCACTCCGAACCTCATGGTGGTCCTCCCCACGCGCCACCACGTCGTCCTCACGTACGGCACCACGCCCGTCACAGAAGCCGGCGACGCGGCGACCTGGGCGGGAGTGGCCGCGCTCATGGCACTGCTCGCCGCGTGGATCGTGCGGGCGGTCGGGCGGCGGCGTGCAGGGGCGCGGATAGGCTGACCGGCCCATGGGCACGACGTCCGAGGTGTTCAAGGCGTACGACATCCGCGGGACCGTTCCCGACCAGATCGACGCCACGATGTGCCGGGCCATCGGCGGGGCGATGGCCCGCTTCACGCAGGCTCCTCGCCTCCTCGTCGCCCGGGACATGCGCGAGTCGGGGCTCGCCTTGTCGGAGGCCTTCGCCGAAGGCGCCAGAGCCGAGGGCAGCGCCGTGACGGACCTCGGCATGACGTCCACCGACTGCCTGTACTTCGCGTCGGGGAAGCTGGACGCGCCGGCCGCGATGTTCACCGCGTCGCACAATCCGGCGGCCTACAACGGCGTGAAGCTCTGCCTGGCCGGGGCGAGGCCCATCGGACGCGACACGGGCCTGCGGGAGATCGAGTCGTTGACGAACGAGCTCTTGTCGGCGCCGCCACCCCCGGCACGCCCGCTCGCGGCGCTCGACCACCGCGACATCCTGGGGGAGTTCGCCGAGCACGTGCGATCCTTCGTCGATGTGGCCACCTTGCGGCCGCTGCGCGTGGTGGCCGACACCGCCAACGGGATGGGAGGGCTGGTGGTCCCCCGGGTCCTCGAGGGGCTTCCGTTCGACCTCGACATCCTCTTCGGCGAGCTCGACGGGACGTTCCCGAACCATCCTGCCGACCCGATCCAAGAGGAGAACCTCCGCGACCTGAAGGCTGCGGTGCTGGCGAAGCACGCTGACGTCGGACTGGCGTTCGACGGGGACGCAGACCGTTGCTTCCTCGTCGACGAGCGCGCCGAGCCGGTTTCGGGCTCGCTCACCACCGCGCTCGTCGCGGTCTCCATGCTCGAGAAGCACCCCGGTGCCACGATCCTCTACAACTGCATCTGCTCGCACGTCGTCCCCGAGGTGATCGCCGAGCACGGCGGCACCGGGGTGAGGACGCGGGTGGGCCATTCGTTCATCAAGCAGGTGATGGCCGAGACCGGGGCCGTCTTCGGCGGCGAGCACTCGGGCCACTACTACTACCGCGACAACTACAACGCGGACTCCGGCATCATCACGGCTCTCCTCGTGCTCGAGCTCATGAGCACGAGCGACCGCCCACTCTCCGCGCTGCTCGAGCCGTTCCGGCGCTATGCCGACTCCGGGGAGATCAACACCGAGGTGCCTGATCCCGCTGCAGCCGTCGAGGCCGTGGCGGCCATCGAAGCCGCACGCGGCGGCGAGATCGACCGGCTCGACGGCGTCACCGTCGATCACGGCGACTGGTGGTACAACGTGCGGCCGTCCAACACCGAGCCGCTCCTCCGCCTGAACGTCGAGGCGCGCGACGAGCAGTCGTGCGCCCGGCACGTGCGCGAGGTCCTCGACCTCGTGCACGCCGCGGCGGGCTGAGGACGCCGCGGCGGGCTGAGGACGCCGGAAGAGGGAAGGGAGGAGGGGCAGGTGCCGCTGGACCAGCTGCTGATCGACGTTCTCGCGTGCCCGATCGACAAGGGCCCGCTCATGTGGTTCGAGGAGCACAAGCTCCTCTACAACCCGCGGCTCGAGAAGGCCTACGAGGTGCGCGAGGACATCCCCATCCTCCTCGTCGACGAGGCGAGGGACGTCGGGGCTGCCGAGCACGACCGTCTCATGGCCGAGGCCGCGAACGGCGGCGTCCCCGAGACGGGGTCGGCGGCTCACCGACCCCCCGAGGAGGGGGGACGGCCCGAGCGAGAAGGATTGCCCGGGGGGGAGCAGCCAGAAGGAGAACCGGGCTCGTGAGCGAGCCGTCGCCGCCGCTCCCCGTCGACTCGCTCGACATGTGGGGGGCTACCGCAGGGCTCCCCGAGCAGATCGACGAGGCGATCGATCGAGCTCTGCGGATCGACCTCGAGGACGTCGGCCGGACGCCGTTCGACACGATCGTGGTGTGCGGGATGGGGGGAAGCGGGATCGCCGGCGACGTCGTCGCCGCGCTGGCATGGCCACGCAGCCGTCTCCCCGTGCACGTGGTGAAGGACTACGGGCTGCCGCGGTACGTGGGGGAGTCCACGCTCGTCTTCGCCGTGTCGTGCTCCGGCGACACCGAGGAGACGCTCGCGGCGGCGGAGGACGCCCGTGCCCGCGGGGCATCCGTCGTGGCGGTCTCCGGCAAGGGCGCGCTCGCCGGTCTCGCCACGCAGGCGGGATGGCCCATCGTCCCCGTGCCAGATGACGTCCCCCAGCCGCGCGCCGCGTTCGGCGCGCTCTCGGTCCCTCCGCTCGTCGTGCTCGAGCGGCTCGGGCTCCTCGACGGGATGGAGCGGCTGCTGCGTGACGCCGCCGAGACCCTGTCGGACAGTCGCGACGGGCTCGTGCGCCCTGGCAGCACTGCCCAGGAGCTCGCCACGCGCATCGGCAGGACGACTCCGCTCGTGCACGGGGCGCCCGGGCCGACCGGCGTCGCGGCCATGCGCTGGAAGACCCAGGTGAACGAGAACGCGAAGTCGCCCGCGTTCTACTCGCTCCAGCCGGAGCTGTGCCACAACGAGGTGGCCGGCTGGGGTCAGCACGGGGACGTCACGCGCCAGACGCTGACTGCCGTCGTGCTGCGCTTCCGCGGGGAGCACCCTCGCGTGGCCCGCCGGATCGAGCTTGCCGAGCAGCTCATGACAGAGGTGGTGGCGAACGTGCTCGACGTGCGCACGGACGCGGTGAGCGACGTCGCGGCGCTCTACGACCTGACGATGCTCGGAGACTTCGTGTCGCTCCACCTGGCCGCCGCCGAAGGCGTGGACCCCGGCCCCGTCCCCGTGCTCGGGGAGCTCAAGCGACACCTGGCGGAATGGAGCGGCTGACGGCACGCGAGGGGCGCGTCGTCGCCTCCCTCGTGGAGAAGCAGCTCACGATCCCGCAGCACTACCCGCTGACGCTCAACGCGCTCGTGGCCGCGTGCAACCAGTCCACGAGCCGCGATCCGGTGAGCGCCTACAGCGAGCAGGAGGTGCTCGACGCGGTGGAGTCCCTCAGGGCGAAGCGGATGGTCCGCGCCGTGCTGCCGTCGCACGGACGCTCCGTGGTCCGCTACCGGCACGTGCTCGACGAGACGCTCGGGCTCGACGCAGGGCAGCTGGCCGTGCTCGCCGTCCTCGAGCTCCGCGGGCCCCAGACGGTCGCCGAGCTCCGGGTGCGTTCGGAGCGCCTGGCGGCGGTCGGCCCGGTCGACCACGAGCTGGAGCTGCTCGCGTCGCGCGAGGAGCCTCTCGCCGCCCAGGTCGCCCGCCGTCCCGGTCAGAAGGAGGACCGGTGGCAGTCGCTGCTCTCGGAGCCGCTCCCCGGCGACGCGCGAGGTGGGGTCCTACGCGTGGAGGAGCCGCCAATCGACGGGTCCCGTTCCCTCGCCGGCGCCTCGCTCGGTCAGGCTCCCGGCACGCCGGCGGACACGTTGCGCGCCGAGGTCGACGAGCTCCGGCACGACGTCGGCACGATCCGTGCGGAGGTCGACTCGCTGCGTGCCGGGCTCGAGATGCTGCGGCGGCGACTGGACGATCTTCGTGCGAGCCTGGGCGGCTGACGGATCGCTCAGCTGAGGCGCTCGACGATCATGGCCATGCCCTGGCCGCCGCCGACGCACATCGTCTCGAGGCCGAGCGTCTTGTCCATCGTCTCGAGGCCGTTGATGAGCGTCGTCATGATCCGGGCCCCCGTCTGGCCGAAGGGGTGCCCGAGAGCGATCGCCCCTCCGTGCACGTTGAGCTTGTCCCACTCGATGCCGAGCTCGGCGGCGCAAGGGACGACCTGCGCGGCGAACGCCTCGTTGATCTCGACGAGGTCGATGTCGTCGATCGTCATCCCCGCGCGCTGGAGCACCCGTCGCACCGCCTCGACCGGTCCGAGCCCCATGATCTCGGGGTTCAGGGCCGAGACGCTGCTCGCGACGATCCGTGCGAGCGGCGTGACGCCGAGCGCTCTCGCCCGTGCGTCGCTCATGACCACCACGGCTGCCGCGCCGTCGTTCAGCGGGCAGGCGTTGCCCGCCGTCACGGTGCCGCCCTCCCGGAACACGGGCTTCAGCTGAGCCAGACCCTCCAAGGTGGTGTTCGGCCTCGGGCCGTCGTCCTTGGAGACCACGATGCCCTCCGGCGTCGTGACCGGGACGATCTCACGATCGAAGAAGCCGTCCTCCGCCGAGGCGACGGCGCGCGTCTGCGACATGAGCGCGTACTCGTCCTGGACCTGCCGGCTGACCTTCATGTACTCGGCGACGTTCTCCGCGGTCTGGCCCATCGCGATGTAGACGTCGTCGAGCCCGCCGTGCGGCTCCCACGGCTCGGTCACCCTCGGCGCACGCGCGAGCGTGCGCTGCTCGGCCTCCGCGAACGCCTCGTTGTGTGGGCCGGAATCGGCGTAGCCGTTGCCGTAGCGGCTCACGGTCTCGACCCCTGCGGCCACGAAGACGTCTCCCTCACCGGCCCGGATCGCGTGCGCGGCCATGCGGATGGTCTGCAGTGACGAGGAGCAGTACCGGTTCACGGTGACGCCGGGCACCTCGTCGAGCCCTGCCATCACCGCGACGACCCGGGCGATGTTGTACCCCGATTCGCCGGCGGGCTCTCCGCAGCCGACCAGAAGGTCTTCGATCGTGTGGGGCTCGACCTCGGGGACCTTGTCGAGGACCGCCTTCACGACGAGCGCCGTGAGATCGTCCGGCCTGCAACTGGCGAGCGATCCCTTGTTGGCCCTTCCGATGGGCGTGCGGCCCGTGGCGACGATCACGGCTTCGGGCATTGGAGACCTCGTCTTCCTCGTTGGCTCGTTCCTCGAGTGGCACAGGGCAGCTCGGACACGGGCGCGCCCACGTCCGACGCCCGCCGAACGGCTGGACGACGCTCGCCCCGCCGACTGCATGCCGAGGTTACTCATGACGCGCCCTGGCTCTTCGCGGCACTGCTCGTCTGCACCCTCGCTCTGGTGGCACGTTCGGTACCCTGGGACGGTGTCCTCTGCCACCGGCCGACGCGAGGTTGCGAGCGGACCGGCTCGAGACAACGGGGCCGAGGGCGCCGAGGGCGCAGTGGCGATCGAGGCCCGCGACCTCGTGCGGCGGTTCGGCACGCTCGACGCCGTGCGAGGCGTCAGCTTCGAGGTGGCCCAGGGCGAGACGTTCGGCTTCCTCGGTCCCAACGGAGCGGGCAAGTCCACCACGATCTCGATGCTCTGCACCCTGCTCACCCCGACGTCCGGCATCGCCAGGGTCGCCGGGTACGACGTGGTCACCGACCGCGCCGAAGTGCGAAAGCGCATCGGCCTCGTGTTCCAGGACACCACGCTCGACGACTACCTGACCGCTCAGGAGAACCTGCGGTTCCATGCGGAGCTCTACGGCGTCCCCCGGAGCCAGACCGGGCCGCGGATCGACGACGTGCTCGAGATGGTCGGGCTCGTGGATCGCCGCGGCAGCCTCGTGCGCACGTTCTCGGGCGGCATGAAGCGACGCCTCGAGATCGCGCGCGGGCTCCTCCACTCGCCGCGCGTGCTCTTTCTCGACGAGCCGACGGTGGGTCTCGATCCCCAGACGAGGACCCACATCTGGGGGTACATCGAGGAGCTGCGCCAGCGTGAGGCCATCACCATCTTCCTCACCACGCACTACATGGACGAGGCCGAGCACTGCGACCGGATCGCCATCATGGACGGGGGTCAGATCGTCGTCGAAGACACGCCGGAGCGCCTCAAGGCGAGCGTCGGTCGTGACCGCGTGCAGATCTCGACGGCCGACGACGAGGCGGCCATCTCCGCGCTGATGGAACGCTTCGGCCTCGACGCGGCGATGAGCGAGGGGACGGTGGCCTTCTACGTCGCCCACGGCGAGGTGTTCGTCCCGCGTCTCTTCGCCGAGCTGGGCGTGGCGATCGAGTCCGTGAGCATCGCGCGTCCCACCCTCGACGACGTCTTCATGAACTACACGGGCCGGACCATCCGCGACGCCGAGGCGTCGGGGAGCGAGCGGATGGCGTCCAGCCCGTGGATGAGGGCCAGGCGGCGATGAGCCAAGCGCCCATCGACGAGGTCGCGCGCCGTGACGAGCCGCCGTCTCGACCGCCCGGCTCCGGCGCGACGGGGACGCCGACGGTGAAGGCGCGCCACCGCGCCGATCTCGCGGCCGTGCGGGTCGCCGGGGGGCGCTGGCAAGACGACGTGCGCGCCGTGACGATGGTCTGGCGCAGGGAGCTGATCCGGTTCAGCAGGAACCGGCTGCGCATCATCACGTCGCTCGTCCAACCGATCCTCTTCCTGTTCGTCCTGGGCACGGGCCTGTCGTCGCTCATGGGCAGGGGGCTGGGCGCAGGCGGGTCCGACTTCAAGACGTTCATGTTCCCTGGCGTCGTCGCGATGACCGTGCTGTTCACCGCCATCTTCTCGTCGGTCTCCATCGTGTGGGACCGGGAGTTCGGGTTCCTTCGGGAGATGCTGGTCGCACCGGTCCACCGAGGCGCCCTCGTGGTGGGCAAGTGCGCCGGGGGAGCGACCGTCGCCACGATCCAGGCCCTCATCATGCTGGCCCTCGCCGGCCTGGTCCACGTTCCGTACGCCCCGTCGCTCATCTTTTCGCTCGTGGGTGAGATGGTGCTCGCAGCGGTCATGATCACCGCGCTCGGCACCGCGCTCGCGTCCCGCATGGCGCAGGTGGAGTCGTTCCAGGTGGTCATGCAGTTCGTCGTCCTGCCGCTCTTCTTCCTATCGGGTGCGCTCTTCCCGCTGCGCTCGCTTCCCGCCTGGCTCGCGGTGCTCACGAAGTTCGATCCGCTCGCGTACGTGGTGGACCCCATGCGCAGGGAGGTGTTCGACCACGTCCGGGCCGCTCCCGCGGTGCGCACCCTCTTCGCCGGAGGCGTCACCTGGAACGGCTGGAGCGTGCCGATCGGCCTCGAGCTGGGGCTCACGGCGGCCCTCGCGGCGCTGTTCCTGGGCATCGCCATCTACGCCTTCGGGAAGACGGACTGACGTCCTGGCGAGGGTGCCTCGGGGCCAGGACGGGCTACGACGGGGTCGAGCTCGGCCCTGTCGCCCGGACCCACGTGCCCGAGCGCCCACCGGACTTGTGCCACAAGGCGAGTGTGGAAAGCTGCGCGTCCGGGTCGTTCTCGCGCAGCGCCATCAGCAGGGTGAGGCCGGTGAAGGCGCACGCCGTCAGCGCTTCGATCTCGATCCCGGTCCTCGCCACGACCGAGGTCGACGCACGGACGTCGGCGACACCGCGCGCGACGTCGACCTCGACGCGGATGTCCACGTCGTCGAGGGGGAGGGGGTGGCACAGCGGGATGAGGGAAGGGGCTCGTTTCGCCGCGTGGATCCCGGCGGCTCGAGCGAACGGCGAGAGATCCTCGTCCTTGGCCACGGCTTCGAAGGCACCCGGGGCCGCCCGCACGACGCAGCGCGCCGTCGCCTGGCGTTGCGTCACGGGCTTTTCGGTGACGTCCACCATGTGGGCATGACCGGTGGCGTCGAGGTGGGTGAACACGTGGTCGTCCGGCGCACCCGCATCCCGGTCGCCGCCGGTGGTCGAGGGGTCGCCGCCGGTGGTCGAGGGGTCACCGCCGGTCATCGCGGGGCTCCCTCGATCCGCCATGCCCCCGAGTAGAGGTTCGCCCGCCCCTCTCTCACGAAGCCGGCGAGCGTCATGTCGAGCGCCCTCGCGGTCGCGACCGCGAGGCTGGAGGGCGCGGATACTGCGACCAGGACGGGGATCCCGGCGACGGCCGCCTTCTGGACGATCTCGTAGCTGACCCGGCCCGAGACGACCAGCACCGACCGTGTGAGTGGCAGGCGACGTTGCATCGCCGCCCACCCGACGAGCTTGTCCACCGCGTTGTGGCGCCCGACGTCCTCACGCACCGCCACCGCAGCGCCGCGAGCGTCGAAGAGGCCAGCTGCGTGCAGTCCTCCCGTCTCGGCGAACACGCGCTGGCGAGCCTGCAGCCGGGCGGGGAGCACCGTGAGGAGGCTGGCGGGGAGCGTCTGGCCGGACGGCACCGGCGGGCAGCGGTCCTTCAGCTCCTCGAGCGTCGTGGTGCCGCAGACCCCGCAACTCGCGTGCACCACCACGTTGCGCTGTCGCCGGCCGATCTCGACCGACCGGGAGGAGGCGACGGTGACGACGTTGTACGCCTGGGGGTCGCCTTCGGGCAGGTCGCAGTACTTGACCGTGCGGAGGTCAGACTGGTCGGCGAGCAGGCCTTCTCCGAGGAGGAAGCCGACCGCGAGCTCGAAGTCGTGCCCAGGGGTGCGCATGGTCACCGCGACGGGCTCTGCGGGTCCCGACGGGCCTTCGAGCCGGATCTCGAGCGGCTCCTCGCCGGCGACGAGGTCCGGGCGCTCGGCGCGGCGTCCCTCGGCCAGCGCGGTGATCATGACCCGCTCGGCCGGCGGCGCACGGTGGACCACCCCCGTCGCGCCCGTCACGGCACCACACCCACCAGATCGGCACGCCCGCCACGGAGCACGCCCGTCACGGGGTCGACCGTACCAGGACGCAGGACCCGCTCAGCGGGCTTCGCTCGTCGAAGCGGCAGCACGTCGGCTCACCCCGAGGAGTCGAGCCTCGACGCGAGGCGCGCCGCGATCTCCTTGGCCTCCGCAGGGGAGGGCCCGGCGCGGCCGACGAGCCAGGTGGTCAACGGCGCCGCGGTCCTCTCGGAGGCGTGGGCGGCGACACCTGCGATCGCCAGGAGGTCGCTGATCTCGTCGTCGGTCGGAGGCGCCGTGCCCAGCTCCTCGGCGAGCAGCTGGACCCAATCGGACGCGGTGGGCTTCGATTCGGTGGTCACGACGACGGTCTACTCGCTCGGCGCCCGGTGCGGCACCTCGGGGATCACGGCCGGCGGGCTCGCCGCCGTGTCGTGCCCAGGTGGCGCTGCAGGTCGACCAGCGCCCTCGCCACGAGCCTGCTGGCGCCGCTGCTCGTGCGCAGAGCCGCACGTGCGGCGTTCCAGCCGCAGGCACCGTGGACCCCGCCGCCAGGATGCGCCGAGGCCGAGGCGAGGTAGAGCCCACCCACCGCGGTCTCGGGGCGGCCGAGGCCAGGGACCGGCCGGAACACGAGCTGCTGGTGGAGGGCGGCCGTCCCACCGTTGAGCGCGCCGTGCAGGAGGTTGGCGTCGCGCCGCGCAAGGTCGAGCGGACCCATGACGTGCCGGCTGACCACCCGGGCACCGAACCCGGGGGCATGGGCTTCGATCCGCGCTTGGAGGCGGTCGGCGAGCTCGGCGAGCCCCGCTTCGTCCCAGCTGCCCCGCAGGACCCCGTACGGATCGGCGCGCACCCAAGCGGGCACGTGCGCGTACGCCCAGATCGCGACGTCCCCCCCGCTGGTGCGCGTGGGGTCCGCCACCGAGGGCTGGCCGACGAGGACGAAGGGGTTGGTGGGGATGGCACCGGTGGCGAGCTCGGCGCTCGATCTGGTCAGCTCGTCGACGTCCTCGGCGAGGTGGACCGTGCCGGCGCGTCGCACCACCGAGGCTCGCCAGGGGATGCCCTCGCGCACGCGCCAGTCCACCTTCACCGTCGCGGGGTCCCACTGGAACCTCCGGAGGTCGTCGGGCATCCGGGACGGCAGGTGCCGAGCGTCGAGGAGCTCGCCGTAGAGCGCGGGAGCGGTGACGTCGGCGACGACCGCCCTGCGGGCTCGGTAGCGCGTCCCGTCTGCGGTCTCGACCCCCCGCGCGCGACCCCGCCCCACGGTCACCGCCACGACCCGCTCGCCGCAGGCGACCTCGACGCCGCCGGCCTCGAGCCGGCGCACCAGCGCCGCTGCGAGCTGGCCGGCCCCACCTCTGGGCACCGGGAAGCCGGTCGCCTGCCCGAGCATGGCGAGGAACCATCCGAAGAACCCGCTGCCTGCGGACTCGGGCGAGAGATCGCTGTGCGCCGCGCACCCTGCGAGAAGGAGCCGCCCGTAGGGCCCCGAGAGCTCCTCTTCGCCGAGGCGCCTCGAGCTCTGGAGCGCGAGGCGGGCGAAGCGGATGAGCTCGCTCGAGCCGAGCTCGCGCACGAGGCCCGCCGTGGGCCGGAGGGGAGGGAACGGGGTGCAGAGCGCCTCGAGGATCTTCGGCGAGGCGCGCCGGTACTGGTCGAACAGCCGCTGCCATGCCGCGCCGTCCCCCGCGGATGCGGTGTCGAGGCTCTCGGCGGTCTCCGTGGGGTCCGAGTGCAGCGCCGCGGCTCGTCCTTCCGAGAGCGGGTTGGCGAGGACGACCGGCGCGCGGCACCACTCGAGGCCGTGCTCCTCCAGGTGCAGCGAGGCGAACGCCGGGGACGCCGCCGCGAGCGGGTAGAACGCGCTGAACGCGTCGGCAGGGAGGTCCTCGCCGAGGTACGCGGCACTGCACACCGCGCCGCCTGGCGTTGCCTGCGCCTCGAGGACGAGGACGCGCCACCCTGCGTCCCCGAGCACGTTGGCGGCGACGAGGCCGTTCGGGCCTGCGCCGACGACCACTGCGTCGTACGTGCGTGCGGGCGGCGTGGGGCCGCGAGCGGTCAAGACTGCGCCGGCACCGTGGACTTGGCGTCCGTGAGCCAGTGCTCGGTCTGGTCCGAGAGGCGGCGGTAGTCGAGCTTGCCGCTGGGTGACCGCCCGAGCGAGGAGACCAGGTGCACCCTGCGGGGCGCCTTGAAGCTGGCCAGGTGGGCCTTGACGTGCGCGATCAGCTCGCCCTCGGAGGGCTGGATGTCGCCGGAGGTTTCCACCACCGCGACGACCATCTCGCCGAAGTCCGCATCGGGCACGCCGAGGACCGCGGCGTCCCGGACGGCGGGATGGGTCTTCAGGGCCTCCTCCACCTCTTCGGGAAAGACCTTCTCCCCTGCGGTGTTGATCGAGTTGGAGCCGCGCCCGAGGACGTGGACGGAGGAGCCGTCCGCACGCACCTGTGCGTAGTCCCCGGGGACCGAGTAGCGCACGCCGCCGATGGCGACGAAGGTCGAAGCGGTCCTGACCTCGTCTTTGTAGTAGCCGATCGGGTTGCGCCCGCCGAGGGCGAGCATGCCCACTGCTCCCGCGATCGGCTCGACCGGGCGTCTGTCCGCGTCGAGCAACCTGACGTCCGGGCCGAGCACGAACTCTGCGGTGCCCGACGCGGAATGCCCCAGCGACATCGACGTGCCGAGGCCGACCGCCTCGGTGGAGGAGAAGAAGTCCACGAGGGCCATCTCGGGCCGGTGGCGCAGGAGCCCCTGCTTCACCTCCTCGCTCCACATCGCACCCGAGGAGAGGATGCCGAGGAGCGAGGAGAGGTCCCAGCGCCCCAGGTTGGCGTCGAGAGTGGCCAGCATCGGGCGCGCGAACGGATCGCCGACGATGACGATGCCGTTGACCTGTTCGCGCTCGACGGTCTCGAAGAGCTCCACCGGGTCGAAATGGCGGCCTTCGAGCAGCACCACCCTGCCGCCCTCGCCGAGGCACTCCATCGCGGTGAAGCCACCGGTGGCGTGCATGAGCGGGCACGCGGGCAAAAGCGCCATGCCGGGGCCGTTCGCCCTGAGTGTCGCCACGATGCCCGCGACGCCCTTGGACTCGTCATAGCGCCGGAAGCCTGCCTCGTTGGTGCGGGCGAAGAGGTCGTCCTGCCGCCACATCACGCCCTTGGGCATGCCGGTCGTCCCGCCCGTGTAGAGCATGATCAGGTCGTCCGGCTGGCGCCCCCACGGTGACCGCACCCGCGTCGGGGCGGATGCCGCCGCATCCTCGTACCGGCTTGCCCACGTCGGGCACGGTGAGGTGCCGTCGTCGACCCAGAGCCACGAGCGCACCTTCGGCACGCGGTGGCGGACGCGCTCGATGTGCCCGGTGAAGGCGCCGTGGAAGACGACCACGACTGCGTCCGCGTTGTCCCAGAGGTACACGAGCTCGTCGTCGGCGTACCGGTAGTTCGTGTTGACCGGGACTGCGGCGATCTTCACGGTGCCGAAGAGCGCCTCGAGGTACTCGATGCAGTTGTACAGGTAGAGCGCGACCTTGTCCTGGTGACCGACGTGCTGGCCGAGCAGCCACTGGGCGATGCCGTCGGCTCGGCGGTCCATGTCCTCCCAGCTGACCTGCCGGTTCCCCTGCACCTGCGCAGGTGCGGAGGGCTGGGTGTCGGCTATGGCTTCCCAGACGTCCGCGTAGTTCCAGCTCGTCGGCATCGGCGTCACCTCTCGACGAGCCTATTGCCCGGGCGAGCCCGCTTCGCAACCCCGGGACCCGAAGCCCGGGACCCGAAGCCCGGGACCCGAAGCCCGGGACCCGAAGCCCGGGACCCGAAGCCCGGGACCCGAAGCCCGGGATCTGCCCTGCTTGGTAGGCTCCCGCGGCTTCGACCGACGGGAAGGGGGAGCGGACGGTGGTGGTCTCCGAGCGCAGTGCGCACACGCCCGCAGGCGCCCGCGGACAGCGTGCGGCGAGCCTGCTGAGCCGGACGGACCGCGTCGGCGTGCCGGCCGCGGCCGCCGCAGTCGCCGGGACGCTCTTCGTGCTGGCGCGCCTGCTCGTGGTCGCGAAAGGGGACCTGAGCCGGTTCGTCATGGCCGGGAGGGACTTCGTGAACCCGGCTGCTGCGCCCGCAGGGCTCCACGTCTTCGCGGGCACCGGGTACGACGGCCAGTTCTACTACCGGCTCGCGCTCGACCCGGCGGACCTTCACAAGACGGCGTTCGGCATCACCTTGGACGCAGGGTTCCGCATCGAGCGGATCGGCATGTCGGTGCTGG
>JAKAQM010000222.1 GCA_021822565.1 Actinomycetes bacterium
CGCGCACGCCCGATGCTCTCCCAAGGGCCGCCCGGAGGCTGCCGGGCGGGCCCCGCACGTCCGGCAGCGAGCCGGAAAAGCCGAACGGCGGTGCAGAGCTGCTACGCGCTCGCCGCTCCCACTGGGATGATGACCGCGTAGCCGGCACCGGTCACCAGCTCGTCGACGAGGCGGGCAACGAAGCGCAGGTCTCTCTCATCGAGCTCCGCTCGGTCCCGGGCTGCACGTACCCCGAGCGGGGCCACGCCGGCGTAGGCCATCACCGCGATGCGCTGGTCGGGTCCCCACGCCGCTGCGAGCAGCGCGTCGAGCGCGAGGGGAAGCAGCTGGTGGAGCTGCAGGTGACGGGCGACAACGGGGTCACCGGCGACATCCCGGGCCGCCTCGAGCGCGTTCGAGAGCTCGGCCAGGAAGAGCCCCGGCTGGGGGCCCGGCAAGCAGAGCAGCCCGGGCAACGGGCCCTCGTCGCCGGCGAGGACCGAGGCGGAGAATTCTGGCAGCGGAACGACGCGCGCGGAGACGGGGCCATGGTGAGCCGGCCCCTGCACGACGTGCAGCATCCCGTCGACAACGACCGTCGAGCTGCGCATCATCTCATGCGGGCGCAGCAAGGTGGTGAGGAGGGTGAACGCGGCGGCCCCCATCGGCTGTTCGAGCAGCGCACATGCCTGGAGCACGCCGACGTACTCCTTGGCGGCACGCCGGCCCCGGCGGAGGGCCGCCGTGGAAGCCGTCCTCGTGAGGGCCGTCCCTGTCGCGGTCATGGACCTCACCGTTCCCCTCCTCGCTCACAGCGCAGTCGCGCCGTCGCTCCGGCGGTCTCGCTGTCCTCGGCGTCAAGCCGGCGGCGCAGCTCCACCGTCGCTGCCCCGAGCAGCTGGGCTAGCTCCGCCTTGCCGGCGCTCTCGACCAGGGCCTGCACCTCCCCGGTGCCGAGGGGCGCGGCGAGCCCGGCGGCCCGGCCGACGGAGGGGTTGTACTCGACTTCGCCAAGCACGCCCTGGTAGTGAGCCTCGATGACCGCCTGACTGTTGCCCGCCTCCCGGGCGCACCAGTAGAGGGTCCTGCCCTGTACCAGCCAGTGCGTGATGGCTGCGGGCCGCAGCCGACGGAACGGCATGTCGGCGAGGTGCTCCTCGCCCGGGGCTGACAGGGCCTTCGCCACCACGGGCTTCCACCACTTCGGTCCCCAGTTCGAGAGGTCGATGGGGAGCCCCAGGTGCGTGGTGAAGAAGTGCGGGTCGCTCTTCTCGGGGTCCTCGGAGCCGGGCTCCGGGGTCGCCACGAAGCGCTCACGGTGGCGCCGCAGAAGCCCGACGAGCTCAGGCTCGTCGCGCAGATGCAGGACCCGCACCGAACCATCGGGGCGGTGCTTGAGCTCGACCCGGGCCCGCTCGCGCCCGCCATCGCGCCCTGTGAGCGGGTGGTAGACCTCGGCGCCGCGGAGGACGACCTTCGGGTCGTCCCCGTCGAGCTCCACCCAGCTGTCGCGCACCGCGGCGGTCTCCTCGGGCCGGGCGGCCGTGATGCCCGCGAAGGCGACGAGCGCCTCGTAACGCTCGCCCGTCTCAACGCAGGGCCGGCGGTCCTTGCTGGTGGAAGCGCGCTCGAAGCCCGCCATCTCCCCGGCTACGCGCCAGACCTGCGAGCGGTTGGCCACGTTGCGGGTGGTGAACCGGATGGGACCGGCGTGGACCACGGCGTCGTCGACCTCGGCGGTCCAGGGCTGGTAGGAAAGCTTCCCGCGCCGGTAGGCCTCGGTGAACATCGCCTTCACCGCCCGGCAGAGCTCCTCGATGGTCCGGGCCTCGGGGACCTCGGGGCGCAGCTCGGGTGGCTCGGGCAGGACCGGGGCCCGGCCCTGGCGGTCCGCCAAGCGCTGCTCCCTGTCCACCGCGGCGGCCCACCGGCGCAGCGCCCGCTCGTTGGCGGCGCGCACCCGCAGGTTGGTCTGCTCGCGCACGCCGATGGCGGCGATGAGGTCGCGGGGCCCGACGCCGGCCTCGGGGTCGTCGACCCGCAGCGGGACGCCCACCTCGACGCCGGGGCGACCGAGGCGCCCGTCGCCGGGCCCGTAGACGGCCACCTCGACGAAGGAAGTGAGTGTCTTCTCGTAGCCCATCGTCGTGGTCGGCGAACGCTTGGCCCCGCCCCGGCGCTTCTTGGTCGCCCGCACGTGGCGGACGAACCGGCGCGCCAGCTCGGCAACATCAGGGATAGGGGCCGCCTCCCCGGCGACCGGGACCGCGCGCGGGCCAGGCACGGCCACCGGCGGCGCGAGGGAGGCGCCACGACGGCCTATGGGGACGACGTTGGCTGCGGGCTCCTCGGGCCGGGCCGGCCTGCCGAGGCTCGGGGAACCCGCCCAGCCCGGCGGCACGGGCCGATGGTGCTCGTCGGCGTCCCAGTCCCCCTCGTAGGCACAGTACAGCTGCGACCTGAAGGCCCGGGCCTCCTCGAGCATGCGCCGGCCGGAGAAGGTGGCGCTACGGCTCGCCCCGTCGAGGCGCCAGCGCACGACGAGCTTCACGACGCGGCTTCTCGCCCTGTCGGAGTTGCGCTCTCCCGTGGCGAGGTAGCCCTGGACGCTCGAGCGCGCCGACCAGCGCTTGCCCGGGGCGCGCCGGGCGTCCATCATGCCTGCCCGCACGAGATGAGGTGCTCCACGCCGGCGACAGTGCCGGTCTCGCCGTCTGGCGCAGTGGCCGCCTCACACGCTGGGCACGTGGCGTATCCGAGCGCGCGCCGGCCGGCCATCAGACGGCGCCCTTCGGTGAGGTGAGTTGCTCCACGCCGCCGACAGTGCCGACGCCGCCGTTCCCGACACTCCCTCGCCCCCCGGCCGGGTCCCTGGCGCGCGCAACGGTGCCCGGGACCATGCTCCTTGTGTGCGCTGAGAAGTCGCCCTTGTGTGCGTTGCGGGCTGGTGGGGGCTCATCACCGTCCCCCGAAGACGAAGAAACCCCCTGCGCTACCAGGGAGTTCATGCCAGCGCGCTCGGAGGGACTCGAACCCCCAACCTTCTGATCCGTAGTCAGATGCTCTATCC
>JAKAQM010000223.1 GCA_021822565.1 Actinomycetes bacterium
TGATGTCGGCTGCTTGGAGGATCGGCCACAGTGCGTCGATCTCGGCGCCAAAGCCACCGAGATCGCCCAGGCACCAGAGCTGCTCGCAACCGCGCCGGCGGGCGTCGGCGACGAAGGCGGAGAGCGCGTAGGGGTTGGCGTACGGGCCGCCGCAGACCGCGATCCGCCGTGGCCGCTCGGTTGCCACATCCTCTGACCGGTGGTGCACATCGCCCGCAGGACGTGGGAGTCCAGCGACTGCTCTCACGCCGGCCTCTCGGCGGGCACCGCGGTCGCACCGGGCCAGGCAACGAGCTCCAAGGGCTGGCAGGCCGGCTCCACGCCTCCCCGACCGGAGTAGACGGCGATCGCGGCCACCCCGGCCAGCCAGAAGCCGATCACCAGCAGGTAGGAGGCGGTGGCCCCGAGGTGGGTGGCGATGCTGGGGAGGGCGAGGGTGCCGACGATGGCGCCGACGCGGCCGACGGCTACCGACGTGCCGACGCCCGCCCCGCGCAGGTGCGTAGGGAACAGCTCGGTGAAGGTGGGATACGCAGACGTCCACGCGGCGGTGCCCGCGGCGTTGGCGATGACGAAGGCGAGGGTCACGAGGGTGGCGCTGCGGCTGGAGGTGGCAAGGGCGAGCAGGCCGATCCCACCGGCCGCGGCCAGGTAGGTGACGCCGACGGTCAGGTGGTGCCCGACCCGGTCGAACACCGCGGCCATGGCCAGCCCGCCCGCCAGGCCGCCGACGTTGCCGATGATGTAGAAGAACGGGATATCCCGGTCTGAGATGTGGACCTGGTGCAAGACGACCACCGACAAGAGGGCGAAGATCCCGTAGTAGCCGAACGCCTCGGCGAGGTCGAGCAGCGCCCCGAGGGCGAGGCGTCCCCGGTGGTGCCGGAGGAGCTCGCCGAGCCCCTGGCGCAGCCGCGCATCAGATGGCGCAACGGCAGGAGCGAGCGGCGGTCGGACCCGGCGGCCGGTTCGGGCCTCCAGGGCGACCAGGATCTGCTCCGCTTCGTCGTGGCGACCTCGGGCGACGAGCCACCGGGGTGACTCGGGGATCCGCCGGCGAAAGACCAGCACCACCAGGGCGACGAGGCCCCCGAAGACGAACAGGTAGCGCCAGGAGGTGGCGGCGCCGACGGCGAGGGTGTCGAGGACCAGGTACGCCAGCAGCCCGGCTGCGATCGCGCCGGCGGGCCAGAAGTTCATGACGACGGCGTTGGCCTTGCCCCGGACGCGGGCGGGGATCAGCTCGGCGATCGCCGCGTTGACGATGGCGTACTCGGCGCCGACCCCGAGCGCAGCCAGGAAGCGCAGCACGTAGACGGCGCCGAGGTCCGGGCTGAGCCCGGTGAGCACCGTGAACCCGGCGTACCACAGCAGCGTCGCGACGAACAGGCGCCGGCGACCGAAGCGGTCGGCGAGGCGCCCACCGGCCAGGGCGCCGACGAGGATCCCCCCGAGCCACACCGCCAGGATGGCGTCGCGCTCGAACACGCTGGCGCCGAAGTGGTCGCCGAGCGGCCCGACGGCGTTGGAGAACATCTGCACCTCGAACGAGTCAAACAGCCACCCGGCACCGAGCGCGACGAGGATGGTCGTGTGCAGGGGGCTCCATCGCAGCCGGTCGAGGCGCGCACCGACCTCGGCTTGGGTGAGCGGTCTCGTCACCGGTGTCTCCTCCTTGGGGGATGCAACGGGAGTGTCGTGCGTGCGCGGCGGGTCATCGGGCCTCGTCGGGGACGGGGGCCCGGTCGGACCTCGCCGCTTCCGGCCGGGTGCGCTCGATCTGGGGCCGAGGTGCGGCGACGCCCGGGTCTCCCCAGCCAGAGACCGCCGGCCTCGTGGATCTCTGACGCCGCTGTCGGCGTCGGGTCCGCCTCAATGGCCGCTTCCAGGGCGGCCCGGCGCGGTAGAGGCGGCAGATCTTCTCGGGTGCGACACCGAAGAAGTAGCAGGCCTTCAGCGCCTGCATGAAGACGATCATCGACCAGGTGCCGTGGGCGACGAAGCGGCGGGACGACGCCGTCGAGGTGGCACGAAGTACGACGAGGCGGCCGCGGCGGGCGAGGCGCCGGGAGAGCTCGAGGTCCTCCATGATGGCGATCTCAGGGAACCCGCCGAGCATCTCGAAGGCGTCGCGTCGCACGAACATCGCCTGGTCGCCGAAGACCTGGTGGAGGTGACGGGCCCGCTTGGTGGAGCTCCAGGCCAGGTAGTCGAGACCGATGCTGCGCCGGTCGAAGCGCAGCGACAGGCCGCCGCCCACGACGGCGGGGTCTGCGAGCGCGGCGCGAACCTGGCCGAGGGCTTTGGGGTCGATGCGGCAGTCGGCGTGGACGAACCACAGCACCGGGGCCGAGGTGGCCGACGCGCCGGCGTTCATCTGGACGGCCCGCCCGGGGGGGCTGTGGAGCACCCGGGCGTGGCCGGCGGCGAGTGTTGCCGTGGCATCGGAGGACCCGCCGTCGACGACGACCAGCTCGCAGCCGGGGAAGTCGCGACGCAGCTGTCGGAGCGCGGCGACGATCCCGTCCGCTTCGTTCAGCGTCGGCACGACGATGGCGACCGGGAGAGGATCGGCTGGGCCGCAGTGAGAGGAAGACGCGCCTCCGGCGATGGTCGGCTCTCGGTTAGCCATGGGAGCTGCCTCCTGGCGACACGGCGACCGGGCCGCCGAGCAGCGGGCGAAGCTCCGACGGCAGGGACGGCTCTGCAGCCAACGCCACGGCGTCCTCGGGGGTATCAAGGTCGCGGAGCTCCTCGAGCAGGTGGCACCGCAGCCCGTCCGCTTCGGCCCTGGCCACGGTGGCGGCCAGGACGTCCGGCCCGCCCCACAGCTCCGGGGTGATGTCGAACAGTGACGGCACGGGCCGGTTCATCCCGGCGAGGTAGTAGCCGCCGTCGTAGGCGGGGCCGAGCACCACGTCGGCCCCGCCGGCGAGCGCCGCGAAGGCGTCGTGCAGATGCCGCGCCTTGAGAAGCGGGATGTCGGTGCCGACGAC
>JAKAQM010000074.1 GCA_021822565.1 Actinomycetes bacterium
CAAGCTGTTCATCCGGCATGTCATCGGATCGTAGGCGCAACTCGAAGCGATGAGGCGTTCCATCCGTGAACGCCGATCTCGATAGGCCGGATCACCTCCATGGCCGGCGATCAGGGGCTGTCATCGCCGACGCCGGTCGATGATCTTCAAGGACGCGGATGAGGAGTGCTTCGCGGCCCGCGCTTCAGGTTCCGACGCGTCGGTCCGAGCCTGGCGCCGTGCCGCATTCTCAGCTGCGCTGTCGCCCTCAGGCGGCTGGGTCGGCTATTCCCGATGAAGCGACACCGCCAAGTCCGGCTTGACGATGGAAGCGACGTAGCGCGGCCACATCATCACTCCGTGACAGCGGAAGTTGACGATTTCGCCATCGGCGCAGTCGAAGTCATCCGGTCTGCTCGAGTAGCGCCCTGCCCGAATTCGCAGGCGGTGATGGCCGGGTTCGAGTGGAACCTCGGTCGCGGCGCCGCGCTCGATCCTGGCGACGACCTTGCCGTCCAGTGTGACGTCGAACGAACCAC
Source organism: Actinomycetes bacterium (assembly GCA_021822565.1). GTDB lineage: Bacteria > Actinomycetota > Acidimicrobiia > Acidimicrobiales > RAAP-2 > JAJYVT01. The sequence goes on from JAKAQM010000074.1 coordinate 519, forward strand.
GTCGGAGTTCTATCCCGACCCCTTCTCGGATCAGCCTGAACGTTGCTGGCACAGTGGTCTCCTAACCCTTGGACCAGGAGGAGGACAGGTGAGAGAGCATCGACAAAGCTACGGCTCCTACAGCATCGGCTGCGCCGTCGTGTGGGCAGCCATCCTGGGAGTTCTCGCCGCACGCGGCGAGAGGAAGAAGCTGCGCAAGATCCTTCCCGTCTTCGGTGGCTGGTGCATGGGATGGACGTCGGCCACGATCGCTCGATACGTCTATCCGCCAGCGAAGTCGCGACCACCGTGGCGTCATGATCAAGGCACCTGACGCTGCCACTGATACGTCGGTCTCCTGCAGGGAGTGAACGACGGCACTACTCGTTCGATGCTCGACTGTGGTCCCACAGTATCGATGGCCTGGGACGCTGAGCTCCTCGGCACCCGGAGACAGGCGCACCTCGAACTGGCCGCTTCTCGAAGCATGGGCCGTGGCTTACACCAGTTCGCGATGTGTTCGCAGTTGGAGCCGCTCAGCCGGTAGGCGCCCTGGGTAGCGGAGACCTGAGGAACTTCCCTCCCGGCGGGACCTTCTCAGCCGTGCCGCGCTTTCCTTCGAAGCCCTTGAGCGTTCCCGCTTGCACGAGCGCCTTGGGCTTTTCGAAGATGTTGCGGCCGCCGCTGACGTCGATGACCCGACAGTCGTTCACGTAGATCCCATGGTGCCTGTAGAGCAGCCGCTTCACCTTGACGTGGTCGCCAGCGTCGAACGTTGACATGAACTGCATCTTTACCTGCTGAGGACACCATTGCTTCGCAAGACGCCGAGCCGGCGCGAAGATGTGCCGTGCCGTCGGTTGACCAGCTGGCATGGAGCGCCGGCATCGAAGCTGCGAGCTGGATCACCCCGCGCCTTACCGTCCGGAAGAACCGAGTCACCGACATCGTCCCGTCGGGCTTCGACGCCTACGTCCGGATCCTCCATCCTGCGAAGCGGTCGGGGCGAGGGCACCTACCTGGACCGGTCCGCTGGCGCGAGATCGCTGCATGGAGCGGCTCGGAGTTGTTGCCGCGTTCGCAGTTCCACTCGGTCGCTCTCCCGGTCCAGCCGCGCCACGCCGCCCCGCCCTGGCGGCATCCGTACGGCCCTCGCCAGGGGACGCTGACGCCAGAAGATGCCAGCACCCTCATTCCCATTCTCCGTGCGTCCACCGCCACGCCGGAAACCTGTCGATTCTGCCTTGGTGCGATGTACGGGTACGAGCCCGTGGTCGTCCTTGCCGACGGCACGCGGCGCTATGACCTGATGCACCCTCCGGAGGGTGGCCGGCTCGTGGTCGAGACGCCGATGCCCGAGATGGCCTACTCGAGGGCCAAGCTCCAGCTGCCCTTTACGACGTGCCTCCTCTACGAGGGTCCGATCGCCACAGCGCTGACCGGGTACCCAGGTCGTCCGCCCGTCCAGACGGCCACCCTGTGGTGGCCAGACGATCGCGCCTGGTGTGTCGGCTCCCATCCCGAGCTCCTCTGGACCTACGTCGCCGGCCCGGAGAAGCTCGTAGCCCGCCTTGCCGCCGACCCCACGCTCGAGGCTTTGCCGGTGACCGTGGACGCGCCGGTCACCTGCGTCGAACCTTGGGTCCTCGAGCGTGCCGCCGAGGTCGTCGATGAGGCTCTCGAGTATGGGGACGCGGCCCTCTCAACCTCGATGGGCACCGTCGACGTCGTGGTACGGCGGAAGGGAGACGATGGATCTGGCTCGACGAGGCTGGAGGTCGACTGGCATTCGGTGCTGGGTTTTGGCGGCGAACGCGACGGCAGGACATGGCCAGGCGTCGACGACAACCAGGCAACCCGGAGAGAGATGGCCGCCTTCGTGTCCCGCTGGGTCGTCGCGCTCGTTGGTGAGTGGGATCCGTACGGCGATTGACGGTCGCCCCTATCGTGCAGCCGCGCTGCCCCAGTACGGCGCCGCCCCACTGACCCGAGGTGCCGTTCATGGGCACGCAACTACCGCGAGCGTTCCGAGGCCGCCACTGGCGGACCTCGCTCAATTCGAAGGGGCCCAAGAGCGTCCTCCGACGTGCCCCACGGATTGGGAGGGATCCCCGGCCGCCCAGCATCCGACGGCACAGCTGAGTGCGTCCTATCGCTTCACGTCCACGCTCCCGCCGTGCTTCCCCGACGGAATCAGGAGCCGTCCGATCGGTCCGGTAGGCTCTGGGCATGGCCGATCCGCGAGGCGTCTCGAAGACGCGCAACCCGGGTTTCTCCAGAAATCCTCCAGAAATCCGGGGGTCTGAGGGGGCGTTCGGACCGGATGTTGACCCCTCGGGAAGGAATGGGTAGGGAGAAAAGTCCAGGTCAGAGGGTCGTAGTACACACGGGCTGTGGCGCAGCTTGGTTAGCGCGCTTGACTGGGGGTCAAGAGGTCGCCGGTTCAAATCCGGCCAGCCCGACTCCAAAAGTCCTGCTCAGCGGCCATATCTTACATCGATGTGCTCTTGCGGCCCCTGCTCGGGGAGCCCATCGGGGAGCCCATTGCGGCTTCAGCGTCATCCGAGCCGTCCGGGATGGCCGTCGGGCTCCTCGACCGGCACCGCTATGGGGCAGTGGCGGAGAGTTTGGGGCAGTGGCGGAGAGGCCGGAGCCGCCGACGCGAGCCGGCCAGCTGGCCGGGCGGCCATCACGCGGCGGCCGGAGACGAGGCGCGCGCCCGGGGGCAGCGAAAACGTCTGCACTGGTGCACGATGTGGTACCAGTCATAGGAGGGAGTCGTGGCGGTCACGGCAAGCCAGGCCCGTCGGGAGCTGTTCCCGCTCATCGAGAAGGTCAACGACGACCGGGCGGCGAACGAGATCACGTCCAAGCACGGCAATGCCGTGCTGATGTCGGCCGAAGAGTACGCGGCGTGGCAGGAGACGGCGTACCTCTTCCGCTCGCCCGCCAGCGCTCGGCGCCTGCTCGATGCTGCAGAGGCCGCCGAGCGCGGCGAGACGGCCGAGCACCCGCTCGACCGCGCGTGAAGCTGGTCTCCACGCCTCAGGGCTGGGACGACTCCACGTACTGGCAGCAGACGGACCGCGCCACCCTCAGGCGGATCAACCGCCTGATCGACGACGCGTTGCGCACTCCAACGGGCGGGATCGGCAAGCCCTGAGCCGCTCAGGTACGCGATCGCCGGCGCCTGGTCGCGGCGCATCACCGAGGAGCACCGCCTCGTCTACCAAGTTCGCGGAGAGGACCTCGTCATCCTGCAGGCCCGGTAGCACTACGGGGCGCGAGGTGAGAGCTTCGCCTCGATCGCGCCGAGGGAGGCGCTCGACAAGCGCGATCGTCGCAGGCCACCGGCGCGTCCCGGCCGGCGCGCGACCGATCAGGAACAGCTCAGCCAACCCCCCGACCTCGTCTCCCTGGCCGCTGCGATCATGGAGGAAGATCCGTGGTGAATCGCGGTGAGGTCTCGTGGGCGGATTCGCCGAGCCAGAAGCGGCGCCCGTACCTGGTCCTGTCCCGTGAGCGGGCGATCCCGTTCCTGGGCGCCGTGGTGGCCGTCCCGGCGATCCGAAGGATCCGGGGCATCCCGTCCGAGGTGCGCCTCGACGAGAACGACGGGATGCCGGACCTGCTCCACGCAGACCAGGCCGAGCGCGGCTCTTGTGGACGACTGGTTCGACGGGAAGGCCCGGGGACGCGTCCCGTCATGCCCCGGCCGCGGCGTGGCGTGGCGTGGGGAGCGGCCGCCCTCCGCATGACGGCCGGAAGGGGAGGACCTCCTCCACCGACGGGTCCCTGCCGACGAGGCGCCAGCGCAACGCGAAGTGCGCGAGCCGCTCCGTCGTGGTCAGCGTCCCGACGGTCGAGAGCACGTCCGTGTCGTCCCCGTCACCCTCGACGAGGGCGGCATGCATCCCCCTGGGGATGGCGGCGGAGGTGAGGCCCACCGCAGAACCCCCGGGCAATGTTCCGCCAGACCTTGTCGATCCGCTTGTCGCGTTGCGTGCGCACCGGGGCCCGCCGCCGTCGGCCCGCGGATGGTCGTTGGGACGTGGAGCGCGGGCGCGTCGATGAGGTGGAGGCGAAAGGGAAGCGCCTCGCGGCTGCCGGCGGACTTGTCCTCGGTCTCCTCCCGGCACTTCGCCCACTCGGTCCGCGTGGCCTCCTCCTGCGCGTCGTAGAGCCGCCCCCGGTCGCTCGGGCTCGGCGCGGACGCCCCGTCGCGCGCATCCACGAAGACCGCAGCGCGCTCCTCGTAGCGCTCCTCGACCGAGACTCGCACCTCCAAGAGCGCAGCCGCGTGGAGGACGGGGATCCAGCACGACGTGGCCTGGTCTTCGACGCCGATGCGGCCGTGGTCGACGTCGAACTGACGTCCAACTGCTCGCGCGCCGCTTCCTGGAGCTGGTCGCGTGTCGGCGGGGGAGCAGGGGGCCGGTCGAGCCGGCGCCAGCCGGCATCGCCGCGCCGCAGCACCATCTCGGCGGCGTCGGAGATGACTGGCTGGCCAGGGACGGCGAGCAGCCCTCCCGCCTCTGCGGCCACCTCGGGATCGTCGGTGACCGTGCGCTCCTCGGGGAGGCCGAGCCGCTCGCGGAAACCGCCGTGAGGCGTGAGGCGTTATGCTCGCATCATGAGGCGCACCACCGTGATGCTGTCCGACGAGCTCGACGCGAGGCTTCGTCTGGAGGCGAGGCGGCAAGGCGTCTCCATCGCCGACGTCGCCCGGCAGGCGATCGACCGGTCCGTCCCGCCGCTTCCGACCGGCGGACCGCTGGGCTTCTTCGCCGTCGGCGAGGGCGGGCCGCCTGACGTGTCCGAACGGGTGGACGACTACGTCGCCGAGGCGATCGAACGGCACCGGGAAACCCCGGGGCGCCGTCGCGAGCTGCCCCGCTCGGGATCGTGCTGATCGTCGACGCCGGCCCGCTGTACGCCGCCGCGGCGCGAAGCGACCGGAACCACCGACGAAGCGTGGAGCTGCTCTCCGCCGCACCGCGCCCGATCCTCGTGCCGGCGCTGGTCGTCACCGAGGTCGCCTACCTGCTCGCCGACCGGATCGGTACGCACGCCGAGGTCGCGTTCAGCCGTTCGATCGCCGACGGCGAGCTGGTCGTCGAACCGGTGCTCGATTCGGAGTGGGGACGTGTTGCCGAGCTCACCGAGCAGTACCTCGACCTTCCGCTCGGGATCGTGGACGCGTCGGTCGTCGTGCTGGCAGAGCGCCATGGCGCAGAGGTCGTTGCGACGCTCGATCGTCGCCACTTCGCCACCATCCGGCCCCGTCACGTGCCGTCGCTCACGCTCGTCCCCTGACCCGAGAGCCGCAAGAGCCGAACCGCGGCTGGGCGACGAGCGTCCCGCGTCGGCACGCACCGTGACCGTCACGGGCGATGACGAACCCCCGCGCATTTCTAGTATGCAGTCGTGCAGTTGCACGTGGAGGAGGCTGCGAGCCAGTACGTGAAAGCCCATGGCGGCGCGCTCTGGGTGCGTTCCTCGCGCCAGCGCTGCTGTTACGGAACCACGTGGCTCCGTTCGACCACTCGTCGACCGAGGGACGCCGCACGTTATGCGCCGCTCCCGGCTGAAGGCCCCGTCACCGTCTTCTTCCTTGCCGCTGCTGGCTGCCCGCAGCGACTCGAGATCAAACTGCGCGGTGTGGTTCGTCGGCGGCCTGTCGCGCTCTGGGACGGCTGCGTCTTCAAGCTCTGACATCGGTCCGACCGAATGACGGCTACGGCAACGCCGTCGTCACCACCGGCCACGCCTGCTGCCGGCTGGACCGAGCGGTCGGGCGCAGGGCTCGCTTCGAGCTCGTCGTGGACACCCTCTTGATCTACTGGTACGCGACGCCAGCCATGATCCCGAATGATCCCGACGTCGAAGTAGCGCACGCCGTCGGCACCTTGCAAGATCCCACGGTTTCGGTTATAAGTACACATACATCCTCGTTGTCCCTCGGATGTCCACACATGGAGGTGGGCATGGCTGCGGCGACCATCCCCGAAGAGCGCCGATTGGCGATCGCAGCGGCGATCCGACGACAGCCCTTGGTGCGTGCCGGGGAGCTCTCCGCCCGCTTCGGGGTGTCGGTGGAGACCGTGCGTCGGGACCTCGTGGCGCTCGAGAGCCAGGGAGTGTTGGAGCGTGTCTATGGCGGCGCCCGTGGCGTGCCGGCGCGCACGTTCGAGCCGCCAGAGCACGAGCGCCGGCGTAGAGAGCTCCCTGCCAAGCGGGCCATGGCATCGCTCGTCGTCTCCCTGCTCTCGCCCGGCAACACGATCCTCCTCGACGTGGGCACGTCGGTCGCTGAGGTGGCGCGCCAGTTGCCGTGGGACTTCCACGGGCGTGTGCTCACGCCATCACTTCCGGTCGCCGCAGCGCTGGACAACCACGAGGGCGTCGAGGTGCTGGTGACCGGCGGGCAGATGCGCCGCGGCGACATGGCGCTCTCAGGGCGCCAGGCGGAACGGTTCCTCGGCGACTTCTACGTCGACAAGGCGATCCTCGGCTCCGGCGCGGTCCACCCCACAGCCGGCCTCACGGACTACTACCCCGCCGAGGTCGCTGCGCGTCAGATCATGCTGAAGCACGCTGCCGAGACCTACGTGCTCGCCGACGCCACCAAGCTGGGCCACATCGCCCTGTGCAAGGTCTGCGACCTCGAGGACGTGAGCGCAGTCGTGACGGACTCTCGGGTGACGGAGCGATCGCTTGCCGAGCTGCGCGCGTCGGGTGCGACCGTGTTGGTCGCAGACGTGGAGGAGACCCAGGGAGGTGCAGAGGCGTAGCGGCCAGGGGACAGGAGTCGACAGAGCAGCAGTTTGCAGACGATCACCGACTGGGTTGACCGGGCCCAGCCGACACCGCAGGGGGGGCGCATGACCACCGAGCTCACACAAGCAGCCAAGCGACTCGAGGAATTCGGCTACCGCCAGGAGTTCAAGCGCAGCTTCCGTCGCTTCGCCTCCTTCGCGATCCCGATGTCCTTCATCTCGATCACGACCGGCATCTTCACCACCTATGGCACAACCCTGCGCTCCAGCGGCCCGCTCGGCATCTGGACGTGGCCCTTGGTTGTCGTGGGCGTGCTCATGGTTGCCCTCGTGTTCGCCGTGCTCTCCTCGCGCATCCCGCTCGCGGGCTACTCCTACCAATGGATGTCCCGGCTCGCCAACCCCTACGTAGGATGGATCCTCGGCTGGTTCGTGTTCGCCTTCTTGGTCGTCGACGTGGTGGCGGTGGACTACGCCCTCGCCTCGACGGTCGCTCCCGCGCTCTTCGGCTACACGGGCACCCAGGACAATGTCTGGCTGGCCACCGCGCTCATCGTGGTCGCGCAGGGGCTCCTCATCATGTTCTCCACGAGGTTGACCCAGCGGATCAACAACGGCGCCGTCGGCACCGAGATCGCGGGCATCGGCCTGCTCACCATCCTCCTCCTCGTCGTGGGCGCAGCACGCTCACTCCTCAACTGGGGGCACGTGGTGTCGACTGCAGCAATCCCGCACGCTGGGTACTTCAACTTGGGGACCGGGTCCGCCGACGGCCCCTGGATGCTGGGGTTCCTCATCGGCGCCTTCACCATCGTGGGCTTCGAGGCTGCGGGGAACCTCGCGGAGGAAACCGAGGAGCCCGAGAAGGTCGTGCCGCGTGCCATGTGGACCTCGGTAGCGCTCTCAGGAGCACTGGGCTTCGCCTTCTTGGTGGCGATCTCGGCGGCGACCGGGAACCTGAAGGCGCTCGCGGCCTCCCCGACGCCCATCGCCGACGTGGTGGTCCGGATCTTGGGCACAGCGGTGGGCAAGATCTTCTTGGTGGTCGTGCTCTACTCGATCTTTGCCTGCGGGCTGGTCATCTTCGTGACCGCGACCCGCGTGACGTGGGCCATGTCGCGTGACCAGCGCTTCCCAGGCTGGAAGGTGCTCCGCGTAGTGGACAGGAAGACCGACAGCCCGCTCTTCGCGACCATCACGGTCGGCGTGCTCATCGAGATCGTGCTCGCGATCTTCGCGACCCGCACCGATTCGCTCTTCAAGCTCTTCAGCGCCGCAACGCTCATGCCGGCGGTGATCTACCTCGTGACGGTGCTCCTCTACGTCTTCACGCGCAAGCGTCTGCCTTCGGCGCACGGCTTCTCGCTCAAAAGGTGGGAAGTCCCGGTCATCCTCGTCGCGCTCGTGTGGCTCGCCTTCGAGCTCTCCATCTTCCGGGCGAGCACATTCACCACGCCGTGGGAGTACGCAGGCATCATGACGGGCATCGGCCTGCTGTACTTTGCGTACATGGTCCTGACCCGACGCTCGCTCGTCATGCCCGGCGAAGCGCCTCGAGAGGAGGCCACACCAGCGGGTTCCGGCGCGGTCGCCGTCTCGGTCCGCCATCCGCAGACACCCCACGCCCAGTGAGCACCGCGGTACTCGCGCTCGACCAGGGGACGTCCGCGACGAAGGCACTGGTGGTGATGGAAGATGGGTCGATCGCCGCCCAAGTAGAAGTCCCGGTCGCGCTCCGAGCAGTGGGGACAGGTGGCGTCGAGACCGAGGCCGAAGACCTCTGGACTTCGGTGCTCTCGGCCGGCAGCGATGCGGTAGCCCAGGCCGGTGCAGAGCTCTCAGCCGTGGCGCTGGCCAACCAGGGCGAGACGGTGCTCGCGTGGCGCTACCCCACAGGGGAGCCGCTCTCCCCTGCCATCGGCTGGCAGGACCGGCGGGCTGTCTCGGTCACGGACGCGCTCACGCCGCAGCGCGATGCGGTGCGCGCCTTGAGCGGGCTCGAGCTGGACCCGTACTTCTCTGCGCCCAAGATGGCCTGGCTCCGTCCGCAGGTTCCAGGCGACGCGGTGATCACCACCACCGACACCTGGCTGCTCCACCGGCTGACTGGGAGCTACGTGACCGACGCGGCCACCGCGTCTCGGACGCTCCTCCTCGACCTCGACAAGGGAGAGTGGTCGGAGGAGCTCTGCGCGCTCTTCGGCGTCGACATGTCCACCCTTCCCCGGATCGTGGCGAACACCGAAATGGTCGGGCGCACGCGCGCATTCGGATCCGAGCTGCCGGTGGTGGGCACGGCAGTCGACCAGCAGGCCGCCCTGTTCGCTGAGGCGTGCTTCGAACCGGGCCAGGCGAAGTGCACGTACGGAACCGGTGCCTTCCTGTTGACCAACCTCGGAAGCTCTTCGCCCCGCTCCAAGGCGGGCCTCGCGACGTGCGTGGCGTGGCGCATCGGTGACGCCACCACGTACTGCCTGGACGGTCAGGTGTACACCGCCGGCTCCGCGGTGAGCTGGCTCGTCTCGACGGGCATCCTCGGGTCGGCCGCCGATCTCGACGGCCTGGTCCTGGGCGCTTCGCAGGCATCGAGCCAGAAGACCCGGCACCGATCGGAGATCTTCGTGCCGGCTTTGAGCGGTCTGGCAGCGCCCTACTGGGCCCCGCAGGCCCGCGCTGGCTGGGTGGGTCTTGGTCTGGACACGGACCGGGCAGCGCTCGTGCGAGCGGTCATCGAGGGGATCGCCGCCAACGTCACCCACTTGGCCCGCGTGGGCATGCGAGACGTGGCCCTGCCCATCGAGCGCCTACGAGCGGACGGCGGCCTGGTTCGTTCCGAAGCCCTCATGCAGATCCAGGCCGACCTGCTCCAGGTGCCCGTGGACGTGTACTCCACCCCCCACGCCACGGCCCTCGGCGTGGCCGCGCTCGCCCGCATCGGCCTCGGCCACGCCGCCACCCCTCGCGATGCGGTCTCGGTGTGGGCGCCCACGGCCACCTACGAGCCGGCGTGCTCCACCGGAGAAGCCGAGCACCGCATGGCTCGGTGGCTCCGGGCAGCAGACGCGGTCGCCCAGGGGGTCGGTACCGCAGAGACCTGCGAGTGACCGCCATGGGCGCCGCAGACGGGAAGTTCACCTACGACGTCGCGATCGTCGGCGCTGGCGTGGTAGGTGCTGCGATCGCGCGGGAGCTCAGCACCTACGAGCTTCGCACCGTGGTCCTGGAGGCCGGGCACGACGTGGGGACCGGGACCTCCAAGGCCAACACGGCGATCCGCCACACGGGCTTCGATGCCAAACCGGGCTCGTTGGAGGCGACGCTCCTGAAGCGGGCCTACCCCCTGCTCGGCGACTACGCCGCCCGGGCGGGCATCCCGCTCGAGACTCCGGGGGCGCTGCTGGTGGCGTGGAGCCCCGAGCAGCTCGCGCGCATCGACGCCCTCCGGCTCCAGGCGAAGGTGAACGGCTGTGACGATGTTCACGCCGTGAGCGCCGAAGCCCTCTACGCCGCGGAACCCAAGCTCGGGCCAGGGGCTCTGGGTGGCCTCGCGGTGCCGGGCGAAGGCATCGTCTGCCCCTTCACCATGCCGCTCGCCTTCGCCACCGAGGCGGTCATCAACGGCGTGCGGCTCGAGCTCGACACCGCGGTCGAGTCCATCGAGCCCGACGCTGGCGCCTACGAGCTCGTCACGTCCCGAGGGCGCGTCCGGGCACGCTGGGTCGTGAACGCCGCGGGCCTTTCCTCCGACCTCGTGGACCGGATGATGGGGCACGAGCGCTTCACGATCCATCCGCGGCGAGGTCAGCTCATCGTCTTCGACAAGCTGGCTAGCCCCTTGGTGTCCTCGATCCTCCTGCCCGTGCCCACGCCGGTGAGCAAGGGCGTCCTCATTGCTCCCACCGTGTTCGGTAACGTGCTCCTGGGACCCACGGCCGAGGACCTCGACGACCGCACGGGGACCCAGACCACCAGGGAGGGCCTCGACGATCTCCTGGCCAAGGGGCGCACGATCCTTCCTGCGCTCGTCGACGAGGAGGTCACCGCCACGTACGCCGGCCTTCGGGCGGCGACGGAGTACGCCGACTACCAGATCCACTGCGACGCGGCGCAGCGCTACGTGTGCGTCGGAGGCATCCGGTCCACGGGGCTCTCCGCTGCCATGGGCATCGCCGCCCACGTCGTCGACTTGCTCCAGGACGCGGGAGTCGTTCTCCGACATGCTGCGGGACACCGCGAGGTCCGCATGCGGCCGGTCGGCGAGTCCCAGCAGCGGCCCTTCCGGGACAACGACGCGATCGCCTCGCGCCCCGAGTACGGCGAGATCCTGTGCTTCTGCGAGCGAGTCACGCGTGGCGAGGTGCTCGACGCGCTCGCCGGACCGCTTCCTGCTCGCAGCACCGACGGCCTTCGCCGGCGCACCCGCGCAGGGCTCGGCCGCTGCCAGGGCTTCTACTGCTCGGCAACGATCAGCGCGTTGCTCCACGACCGCAGGGAGCCGCCAACCGCCCAGTCTCGCGACGCGGACGACCTCGTCGCGTCGCAAGTCCCTCGCAACCGATGACCACACCGGCGCACCGAGCGCACTGGGCAGGCAGGGTGCGCCAGGTGGACGCGCTCATCGTCGGCGGCGGGCCCGCGGGCCTCGCCGCATCGCTCATGTTGCGGAGCGCCGGCGTGCACGTCGCGCTGATCGAACGCGAGCGCTCGCTCGGAGGCATCCCCCGCCATTCGCGGCACACCGGCTACGGGCTGCGCGACTTGCACCGCGTCCTCTCGGGTCCCTCCTATGCCGCCCACTACGCGGCGCTCGCCGAGCAGGCCGGCGTGGAGATCCACCTGACGACCACGGCCACGGACTGGTCCGCCGAGGGCCACCTCGTCACCACCAGCCCCTCGGGGAGGGTCCAGTGGGCAGCCAAAGCCGTGCTGCTCGCGACCGGTTGTCGCGAGCGACCCCGCAGCGCGCGCCTCGTCCCCGGCGATCGCCCCGCTGGCGTGCTCACCACTGGGACGCTCCAGCAGCTCGCCGACCTCTTCCACCTCCCCATCGGGGAGCGCGCGGTCGTGGTGGGCGCAGAGCACGTGAGCTTCTCCGCCGTGCACACGCTCCTCACCCATGGCGTCGCCGTCGCCGCCATGGTCACGGATCAGCCCGCCTCCCAGTCCTACACCCTGCTCCGGGCGCTCGCCTGCGGGCGCCATCGGTTGCCCCTCCACGTCGACACCGACGTCGTGGCCATTTTGGGCTCCGAACGTGTCCGGGGCGTAGAGCTCGAGGACCGCCGGTCACACGCCCGGTGGTCCGTTCCCTGCGACACCGTCGTGTTCACCGGTGCCTGGGTGCCGGACTACGAGCTGGCCCGCACGAGCCCAGTCGCCATGTCCGGGCCGCATCCGCGCGTCGACCAGTGGCTTCGTACCGCGCGCCCGGGCCTCTTCGCCGCGGGCAACCTCGTCCATGCAGCCGAGCCCGCCGATGTCTGCGCGCTCGGGGGGCGGCAGGCTGCCCGCTCGATCGTGCAGTACCTCACACACGGCGAATGGCCCGAGCGCGGCGTCGAGCTCGTGGCTTCCGACCCGTTCATGTGGACGCACCCCTCCCAGCTGACCAGCACGCTGGAGCGCCCTACCCGCGGCCGGCTGCTCACCCGGGTCCGCCATTTCCTCGGGCCAGGGGTCATCGAGCTCGTCCAATCAGACCGTGTGCTCCACGCGGTGCGTCGCCCTCGCCTGGTGCCCAACCGGAGCATCTCGATCGCTCTTCCCGCCTCGCTGCGCGTGGACCTCACAGCCGGCCCCGTAGAGCTCCGCTGGCGCCAGGCGCGCTGAAGCGAGCGGGGCGTGGCCTCAGCCCTTCCGACCGGGATCTTCCTCAGCACGATGAGGACGCCAGGGCGAAAAGGCTGTGCTTGGTGGGGGACGGTCTCATGGAGAACGCGTCTGTCGGCTTCCTCGACATGGACCGCATTGACAAGCGACCACTGTCTGTGAACAGAACGGTCGCGTTCTGCGCGCGGCGCCCGTACAAGCGCCCGCCGCTCAGCACGTCGACGAGTACGCCGGCGTTCCAGGACCTGTCGCAGGAGCATCGACCTCACCGTGGCCGGCTGTTGTTGTCCGCAGCACCGCGCCGAGGTGCACGACGTACCACTGCCCGCGCCACGAGATCATCGACGCGATGCCGAAGGAGCGGACCACGCCCTTGGTCCGGTAGACCACGCGCGCGTTGGGCACCTCGTAGTACCCGATGCTGTTGTAACAGACCCCCGGTGTGACCCAGTGCGCGTACTGGGTCGGCACGATGACCTGCACGAGCTGCGCTGTCGTGGCCCCGCTGCCGATCAGTGCGTGCGCGGCGGCGATGTCGAGCGCGAGCGCGCCACCGAGCCGCGCCCGTGCGTATGCCCGGCGGCGGGGCGGCGGCCCGTGGGATCTCCGACCCCGTGAGCGACCACGGCGACCACGGCGACCACGACGACGAGCGCGACAACCGCGGCGAGCCCCGAGGCGCCGAGCGCGCGCGGCCCACGGCGCCTGCCAGGTCGCCGGGGTGCGGGGCCCACCGGCACTCGGCGGCCGGCGGGCTCACAGGTCCGCGCATCGACGGAGCCATGGTAGAGCCATGGTAGTGGCCGGGTGCGCGTCCAGCCCGGGCCTCCCGCGGCTCTGAGGAGGCGCGCGAAGGGAACGGCCCGCAGCCATGCGCCCGCAGCCATGGCACCCCGCAGCCGGGGTGCCCGCCGCCATGCGCCGGCAGCTCGAGGGCGCGAGCACACGGTGGCGTCGCCTGCGTAGCCTCACCCCGTGCACCCTGCACGACGCGCCACGCGGCGCGCCCGCACGTCCGCCGCCATGGTCGCGTGCGCCGCGCTCGCCGTGCTGCTCGCCTCGTGCGGCGGCACGGTGCAGACGCGCTCGTCGTCCCCGCTCGGGAGGTCGAGCACGTCTGCCCCCTCGCGCTCCGGCGCGTCGGCATCGCCCCCCTCGGCGCCCCCGACGACCTCCGCGACCACCACGACCACGACCACGACCACGACGGCACCGCCGGGACTGCCGCAGCCGGCGTCCGTGAGCCCCTTCCCGACAGCGCCCCAGGTCGCGGGGGCCGGCACGTGGGCGCCGGCGGGCCGCCCGGTCGACGGCCAGCCCGCGGTCTTCGAGACCGCGCTCGTCCCTCCGGGGGGGACACAGCCCGCGGGGATCGCCTGGATGGACACGC
>JAKAQM010000224.1 GCA_021822565.1 Actinomycetes bacterium
GAGCGGCATCGATGCCGGTGCAGGTGCCGCTCTCGACAATCTCTCACCGGCTGCGCTCGGAGAAGGCCCAGTGAGAAGCCGGAGGACGCGGGTTCGATTCCCGCCACCTCCACTCGTGTTCCGTATTCGAACTCGGACACGGTGAAGACCCCGTCGAAGGGCGGCCGGTACTGCTCGTGGCAGAGCCGGCCGTCTTTCACGTCGAGGCGCTCAAACACCGCGGCGTTGAACTGTTTGCGGGTGCGGTCGGTGGCCTTGCGGTAGGCGTCGCCGCAGCGCGTGGCGAGGGTGGCGGCGAGCTCCAGGATCTCCTGCCACTCGCCCAGGTTGGCGTCGAGGTCGGCCAGCCGGTCCTTGGCGGCGTCGATGTCGGCGCCGATGCGGGCCTGCTCGGTCTTGAGGGTCGGCACGTCGATGGCGCCCGAGTAGTACGCGTCGAGAAGCTTGCGCCGCTGGGCTTCTGCCTTGGCGAGGCGGCGGGTGAGCAGCTCGCGCTGGGCGGCATCGGCGTGCTGACGTTCCACGATCTCGGCCGTCATCTCCTCGCGCAGCCGGTCGGCCCACGAGGCCGGCAGCTGGATGCGCCCGTACAGCTCTTCCACTTGGGCTTCGAGGTCTTCGGTTGCGATGTAGCGCTCCCGGCAGGTGCCGGAGGGATCGTTCTTCTGGCCCAAGCAGAAGAAGTAGGTGTAGCGGCCCTTGGAGTGCTGGATCGACAGGCGCCGGCCGCACACCCCGCAGTGCAGCAGACCCTTCAGGTAGTGGGGGTGCTTGCGCTCGCGGGTGCCCCGTGCGGCGCGCGCGGCGAGCAGCTCTTGGACCCGGCGGAAGACCTCAGGCGTGACGAGCGGCTCGTGGGTGCCAGGGTGTTGGACCCCGTTCCACTCGACGATGCCGACGTAGACCGGATTGGCGAGGATCTTGGCCAGGCCCTGCCAGGTGATGGCCTTGGGCGTCCGGTCGCGCCGGGCCCGGTTGGTGAGGCCTCGGTGGGCCAGCTCTCCCGCCAGACGCTGGAGCGTCCACTCGCCCGTGGCGTAGTGGCTGAAGGCGAGCGAGATGAGCGGAGCGCGCTCTGCGTCGGGGACGATGCGGGCGACCTGGCGACCGGCGATCACCTCGCGCAGGTTCGCGTAGCCGAGTGGGGCGCCGTGGGGGAAGCCGCCCATCTTGGCCTTCTGGCTGAGGCCCTTTCGGATCTCGCTCGCCAGGTTGGCCGAGTAGAACTCGGCCATGAGCGCATGGATGCCCTCGACCAACCTGCCCGACGCGGTCTCCTCCACGTTCTCGGTCACCGAGACGAGCGCCACGCTCCGCCGGCGAAGGAGCGCCCGAATGGCGACGTGGTCCTCCATGTTCCGAGCGAGCCGGTCGATCTTGTGGACGACGACGGCGTCCACGTCGCGCTCTTCGACGACGCGGGCCAGCATCTCCTTCAGGGCCGGCCGGTCGGCGCTACGTGCGGACTCACCGCGGTCGACGTACTCGTCGACGAGGCTCCAGCCGGCGTCGCGGATGTGGCGGGTGCAGGCCTCGCGTTGGGCGGCGATGGAGAAGCCCTCCTCCCCCTCGCCCTTCTCGGCCTGTTCGCGGGTCGAGACCCGCAGGTAGATCACACAGCACATCGCATCAGCCTCCTTCGCCGATCCCCCCATGAGGGCTCGTTCTTCGTCAGGGTGCAAGTCCGTCGTCGTCAGCTGGCCTCCTCGCAGCGATCGCCGGCCTGCCGGGAGCGGGCGGCCCGGGCCAGACGCGCCAGCGACTCGGCCGGCCGGGGCCAGCCTGCTAGCTCGGCCAGGCGCAGCCGGGTCCCCTCGGCGTCGAGAGGCGTCCAGATGCCCTCTGTCGGCCGAACCGCCATCGCCTGCGTGGTCGTGGCGACCGCCAGTCCCTAGCCGGACAGGGCCAAACGTGCGCCGGCCTCGCGCCGCGGACCTGGCACCACGACCAACAGCCAGAAGGCGACGCCCCAGGCGGCCTCGAGCCGGGCGTACTCGCCGGCCTTCTTTTGGAGCCGGGAGAGCTGCTCGCTGCCCCGGTCGTACTCCAGGCAGAAGGCGACGGTGGCCTCGCCCTCTCGCCACACCCCGAGCCCGTCGGGGCGGACCACCTCGCCCAGGCGGTCGGTGCAGTACCGCTCGCCCCACCACGTCGACAGCTCGGCGACCGGCTTGGTGCGGGCCGCGGCCACCAGGCGGACGAAGAGGTCGTTGGCCCCGACGGTGTGGGCGAGGCGCTGGCTGGTGGCGATCGACATGGCCCAATCGGTGCGCCAGCGCATCTTGATCTCCCGGTCGGGGTCACGGTTCGCCATGGCCGCCACCACGTAGGCGCCGAGCACGTCGAGCACGTAGTGGTACTCGCTGTCGCGCCCGGCGCGCAGGGGGCGGAAGCGTTCCACGAGACGCAGCTCGTGAAGGCGGGTCATCCGGTGCTGGGCGGTGTTGCGGTCACCGAAGAACATCACGTGGATCTGGGAGGTGGTCAGCACCCGATGCCAACGAAGGAGACGAAGGATGTGTCGATCACGATCGGTCAACGACGAGGCGACGTCCATGATCAACCGATCCGTGATCCTCCGCCTCCGGCGAGAAGACGGCGCAGTCATGCACAATCACCAATACAGTCGGAGTTCTCCACTGGCGGGGGTGGAGCGCCGCCCACGTGCGAGGACGCGCGCAGAGGGGGTCCTCTCTGGAGTGGCGGGAGGACGGACCCCTGAACGGACCCCTTAGAGGCTCAGCGGATAGGCACGCACCCCGGTGACCACCGATTCCGCCAGTCGATGAGCTTCGCAGTGATGATGAAGACAACCGCGAGGGCGAGCTGCGCGAGTCGGTGGCGGGTCTTGCGGTCGGTATTGCGGCGAAGCTGGCCGAAGTTCGACAGCCAGGAGTTGGTCCGCTCCACCGGCCAGCGCAGCCCCATCGGTTGGTGCTGCTTGCCCTGGGTG
>JAKAQM010000003.1 GCA_021822565.1 Actinomycetes bacterium
TTCCAGCTCGATCCGACCACATACAGCTTCACCATCTCCGCGCCGAGCTACGAGTCGGTGACGCTCGGCCCGATCCCCTACGCGCCCGGCGAGCAGCCGTCCGAGAAGAGCTACACACTCACCCAGCGGCTCGTCACGGTGAAGGGCACGGTCACCGTGTCCGCGACAGGGCGAAAGAGCGGCGCCGTGCCGATCGCCGCACTCCCGCTCACCCTCACCTCGAGCTCGGGCACGAAGCAGACGACGCACACCGCCAGCACAGGTGCCTACGCCTTCACCCCTGCGCCGGTCGGGGACTACACGATCACAGTCGGCGACACATACACAACGCTCTCGCCCATCAGCTTCTCGACGGGCACAACCTCCACATTCGTCGAGAACTTCACCGTCTTCGCCCCGGCGATCCCCCTCACGGTCGACGTCACGAGCCTGGTGACAGCCGCCTCGGCGAACGGGACCACGGTCACCCTGACGCCCCCGACCAGCACGGGCGCCGTCACGAAGGCCGCCTGCGGCACGCACACGCTGCTCGAAGAAGGGCTCGGGACCAAGGAGACCGCCACCGCGGTGGGCACGGCGCTGAGCGCCTCGGCCTCCTTCAGCGACGTCGTCCCGGACGTCTACACGGTGTCCTTCAGCGGCGTCGGTACGACGACGGACGCTCCCACGCTGCCCACCACCGACACCCTCGTCGTCTGCCCGAGCAGCGCCTCGGCGCCTGCGACGACACCGTCGCCCGCCACCTTCACACTCGACCTCGGAGAGATCTCCGCCACGGTGACCCTCACGACAGCATCCTCGACGCCGCCTCAGGTGACCATGAGCGCGGGCACGCTCGAGACCACGTGCACACCCCCCGCGCCCGCGTCGGGGTCGACGACCACGAGCTGCACCATGCACCTCGTCACCGACCTGACCACGTACACAGTCTCCTTCTCGGCCACCGGCTATGCGACACAGAAGACGAGCGTCACCCTGTCGACAACGGCAGCCACGAAGACACTCACGGTGACGCTCGCACGGATCGTCAAAAACGTCACGGTCACGATGACCGCGACAGCCAATGACTACGCGGTCAAGGCGTCGCTCGCCACAGCGACCATAAAGCTGACGAACACGAGCTCCGGGCGCACGTACACCGCGACGACCAGCTCGACCACCTCGACCAGCTCGACAGGCAAGGCGACCGACACGGCGACGTTCGCGACAGTGGTCGCGGGCACCTACACAGTGCTCTTCACGCCCAACCTGCCCGTCGCAACGCAGGAGAACGAGGGCACGGTCGTGGTCACGACCGCGACACACAGCTTCACGAAGTCGGTGCAGACCGGGACCGTCACCGGCACGATCACCCTCACGCCGAAGCCCACACCGACGGTGACAGTGACGGTTGCGATCGGCACGGTGACCTGCACCACGGCGACGGTCGCCGCGCACTCCTCCTCCACGACGTACACCTGCGTGCTGCCGCCGGGGACCTACACCCTGACGTTCACTCCGAGCAGCAGCAGCTACACCGCCGCCACCGTCAACACAGTCAAGGTCACCGACACAAAGACAACGACTGGAGTCAACGTCACGATCAAATGAACGGGGACCAGGCCGACGTCCCAGGCTTGCGCGACCGCGCGACTGCGGCCCTGGGCCCGTGCGCCCCCGTGCCTCAGGCGAGGAGCACCACCAGGAGCACGATCGCCACGGCTCCCGCCACCCCGAGGAGCACCCAGAGCCACAGCCACGAGCGGGACTCGACCACCACCGGCTCGGGCTCGGGCAAGGGCTCCGGCTCGGGAGGGGGCGGAGGCGGGGGCGGCGCGAGTGGAGGCGGTGGCGCGGGGCGGAGGTCGGCGCCGCAGCGGATGCAGATGCGGCGTGCGACCGGGTTCGGCTCGTCGCAGCTCGGGCAGTCGATGGTCGCCACGTCCAGGCGTCCCGCCGTCCCCGGGAGCCGGCGCAGGCCGACGCCTCCCCCCTCGCCGGTGCCCACCACGCGCTCGCCCCGGCTCCAGAAGAGCGGGAAGTCGCACACGCGGCAGAAGGCATCCGCCTCACGCGCCAGCTCCTCCAGGTAGCTGACCGTCCCGCACGTCGGGCAGGTGACCTGCGTGCTCACGGGGCCACCCCGCCGAGGGCCCTCCCGCCGGGGGCCACCCCGCCTGGGGCCACCCCGCCGCTCCCGCCTGTCCCGAACGGTCCGCCCGCACCGGCGGACCCGGGCCAGATCTGCCTGCCGTCGACCACGATCTGGCAGCGCACGTTGGCCGGCACCTCGTCGGTCACCAGCTCGACGAAGTCGTCGTCGCTCATCCACCCCGTCGATCGCACCGAGACGCGGACGCTCGGGCCGGGGGCGGGAGCTGCAGGATCGGTGGCGCGCCGGACGCCGCCGCTCTCCTCCACCAGCACCTCGGCGCCGGTGACCGCCTCGAGCAGGATCTCGAGGCCGCGGCGCGTGCCCCGCCAGGCGAGCGCCTTCCCGCACTCCCGCACCAACCGGCGCTGGAGATCGTCGGGCAGCGACGGCTCGATCCAGGTGACCCCGAGCCAGGACGCGAGCCACGAGAGCGCGGGCACGGGCGCGACGGTCGGGTCGACCACGTTCGGGACGTTGTCGGCGTCCTCGAGCAGGGTCGTCGCGACCTCCTGGAAGATCGAGACGAACCGGACGAACAGCTCGTCGTCGAGCATGCCCATGGGCAGCTGGGCCAGCAGCCAGTCGCTGCGACGTCTCAACGGACCACCACCTGGTGCCGGGCGGAGAGGAAGAGCGACTCACGGTCGAGGTGCACCAGCTCCCTGCCGCTCCCGTGCCGTGCCGCCGTGCGCAGGTCGTACTCGAAGAGGAGCACCTCCTCCACCCGCTCGACGCCTTCGACCGCCTGGAGCAGCTCGGCGAGCATGGAGGCGTTCAGGTCCGCGTCGAACGGCCACCCGTCCTCGGTGGTCCCCCCCACGAGCGGGTCGAGGTAGCGGTAGAGGAGGTCGAGCGCGCGCTGGCGGACGAGCGCGGCGGGGCGGCCGGGGAGCGCCTGGATGAGCGCGGCCACGGAGATGCCCTGGTAGAAGGGGGTGCCGATGTCCACCGTCGTGCCGAGCAGCCGGCGCGGGTCGAGGTGGGCGGTGATCGCGTCCACGAGGGGGTCCGAGAGCGCGAAGTCGTCGAGCGCACGCTCTTCGGGACGCGAGGTGAGCCTCGGCACCACGAGCAGGCGCACGGGTTCGCCCACCTGGCGCGGGACGAGGCACTTGACGCGGGCCACCTCCGAGGAGGCCTCCAGGGTGAGGCGTTCGAAGTCGCGCACCGTGACCGCGCGCTGGCCGGTGCGCAGGGAGAGCGGGCCGCGGATCTTCGCGTTCGCCGGGGTCTCGGCGTCCACCCCGCCGATCGCGGGCTCGAGGTTGCTCACGCGGTCGACGTAGGCGATGGTCGTGCGCAGGACCGACAGCGTCCCCGCGCCGACGTTGCCCGCCGCCCCGCCGCCCTGCCGGTAGCGGTCGATGACGATCTCCGCGCCGTCGGGTGGGATGGCGCCGTGCTGGCGCACCGTACCATCCGCGTAGCGGACCGCCGGGCCGAACGAGAGCGTCCCCGAGGCGTCGTCGATCGTGAAGTGGTGGTCGGCAGGCCCCGAGGAGGCAAAGTCGGGCACCTCGATCCAAGTCTCCGACCGCCCGGCAGCCACCACCCGCACCTGCTCGCCCTCGCGGCGCGCGAGGACCGGGGTGCGACTGAGGGTGAAGGTCTGCGAAGGGCTGCCGTCGCTCCTGCCGAGGTGCTCGGGGCCGACAACCACGGCGTGCTCCGCTGCGACCGTGCCCCCGAGGACGTCGGCACGCAGGCCCCGGATGCGCGGCGACGCGCGGTAGCCGGCCTGGCCGTCGCGCGGCGCCACCAGCCGGACGCGCACCCAGTGCGCCCTCGTGTCCCCCAGGGTGATCGGCGCCGAGCGCCGGGGCAGGCGAAGCTCCACCTCCCCGTCGCGGTTGAGGCCGCCGGTGGTGTCGGAGCGCACCGGGAGGCTGGCCCACGTCTCGCCGGTCCAGGCCTCCCAGGCGAGCGGCGGGTCGAGGGGGTCCACGCCGATCCCCTGGATCTCCGCCGAGATGGAGAGCCGCAGCATCGCTCCGGCGAGGCTGCCGTCGAAGCCGACGTAGAAGGCGTCGCCGGGTGCCGGCGGCTCGGAGGCGAAGCACGTCACGTCGCTTCCCTCGAAGCGCAGATCGTCCCACACGTCGGTGTAGCGCTCCTCGGCCGCGGCCACGGCGGCCTTGGCGGCCATGGGCTCCAAGGGTGCGATGACCAGGTCCTCCACCGTGGTGAAGGCGACGCTCTCGCCGCCCGACGTGTCGCCGGCCGCGGTGCCGGCCGTGGCGACCACGGTCCCGGCGGGCACGACCACTGGATGGTCGCGCACGGTCGAGAGCCAGAAGGTGAGATCCGTGCGCGCCACCGACGGGGGGAACGGCTGGATGCCCACGAGGTCGAGGAACTTCGTGTACAGCCGGTCGGGCACCTGGTTCAGCCGGAAGAGCACCATCTCGCTCATCCAGGCGAACAGCTCGATCAAGGCGACGCCTGGGTCCGAGAGGTTGTGGTTGGTCCACTCGGGGCAGTAGCGGGGGATGAGGCGCTTGGTCTCGTCGACGACGTCCTGAAAGCGGCGGTCGTCGAGCTCGGGCGCGGGAAGGGGCATCAGGCCTGCTCTCTGTCGGGCTCTCTGTCGGGTCGGTCGGTCGCCGCGCGCGCTGTGGCAGCTGCGGCCTCGCGCGGGATGACGTAGAAGGGGTACACGAGGTTGCGCCGGTCGTTCGTGGCGCGCATCCGGTAGGTCACGTGGATGCGCACGAGCGCCTGGTCGTCGTCGGGGACCACTGCCACGTCCTCCACCTCGACCCGGGGCTCCCACTGGGCGAGCGCCTGGCGCACGGCCTCTGCCATGAGCCCCAGGGTGTTGGCGTTCACCGGCTCGAAGAGGAGCTCCCAGATGCGGCAGCCGAACCCCGGGCGCATCACCCGCTCGCCCGGGGCCGTCGAGAGGATGACCCGGATGGCGCTGTCCGTGCTCTCCCCCGCATCGGCGAGCGAGAGCGAGCCACTGGCGTCGACGGCGAGCGGGAAGCGGATCCCGCGCCCGACGAACGACGCATCCAGCTCGCCGGTGTGCGCGCGGTTGGCGGGGAGCTGCTCGAACGAGGGCACCGTTGTCAACCGTTGATCATGACCGGCGTACCGGTCACCTGCATGCTCGCCTCGGCCTGCAGCTCCACCGTGAGCCCCTGGAGGCTCGCAGACATCTGGCTCTTCAGCTCGAGACTCGTGTCGGCATTGACCGTGACCGTGGGCGCCTGCAGCTGGATCTGCTGGTCGGCCTGCAGGCTGATCGACGGTGCCTTGATGGACACCTCGCCCGTGCCCTGCGCAACTGTGATGGCCGTCGATCCCACCGTGATGCTGAGAGCTTTGCCCTTTTGCACCGTCACCGTCGTCTTGTCCGCCCCCAGGTGGACCGCGTTGAGCCCGCCGGCCAGGACCAGCTCGATGGCCTTCTGGTCTGTGGCCTCCCCGTCGAGGAGCCGGACGGTGTGGCCGAGGCGCGACACCAGCTCGCGCTTCTGCACCTTGCCGTCGGCGACGTCGGGCGGCGGGATCGTCGACTGCGACCCGTAGAGGCCGCCGAGCACCAAGGGCACCCGGGTGTCGCCGTCCTCGAACGCGACCAAGACCTCGTCGCCGACTTCGGGGATGAACACGTTGCCGCGTGCAGCGCCCCCGCCCGTCGCCACGATCCTCGCCCACGCGCTCTCCTGCGCCTTGCTCATCCCTGCGAAGAGGACCTTCACGCGACCCTGGCGTGTGGGGTCGTTGATGTTCGTGACGATCCCCGCCGTGAGGCCGTGATGGCCGACGATCGAGCCCTTGACGCCCGAGCCGCTCCCCCTCGACGAGTCCTCGACGAGCCCGGCAGGGCGTCGGTCCCCGCTCCAGAAGCGGGTGACGAAGCCGCGGCGCGGGCGGTAGACGTGCTCCACCGCGCTGAGCGGGTACTCGCCGCTGAGCGGGCCGGCACCGCTGACTGTGGCCCGCCCCCCGGGAGCGATGGCTCCGTCGCCGGCGGCGGTGCCGGTCGCCTCGACGGCCGCCGCGGCGCGCAGGTCGAAGAGCGCCTGGCTGAGGGTGCTCGCTTCCTCGGCGCTGCGCGCGCCGAGGGCAGCCGCGACGAAGCTCGCGCTCGGATGCGCCTTTCCGGCGAGCGACGAGCTGGGCAGGACCCCGCTGGACGCGGACGTCGCCACGCCTGTGACCGTCTGCTGCTGCGCCGGGTCCCAACCGATCACCGAGACCTTCTCGGGCACGGGCAGCGCGCGGGCAGAGAACGACAGCAGGCCGTCACCGAGCGTCAGCTTCACGGTCGCGCGCCTCGCGGAGAGCTCGTCGGGCTTCCCGAAGCACAGCGTCGCCCCGTCCACCCACCAGTCCGCCCCTCTCCGGCGGGCGAGCTCGCCGAGCAACCCGAGGTCGGTGTCCAGCTGCAGCAGATAGTCGAGCGACGCCTGGGCCGACGGGCCGACGCTGTCCCCGGACACGCGGAGTCCCGAAGAGGAGACGAGGTCGCGCAGCACCGAGGAGACGGTGACCTGGCTCCAGGTCTTCACCTGAGAGGTCAGCCCGAGCTCGTAGCTCCGGTCGTACCCGACGACGACCAGCTCGGGCTGCTCGCCTTCGCGCTGGTCGCAACCGAGCGCGGTCACGATCCCGTGGAAGAGCGCGCTCGGCCCGCCGGGCGCCGCGACGTCGAGCTCGGCCCCGAGCGAGACCACCCCGGAGTCCAAGAGCGCGTACCCCGGGTCGACGAACCGCAACGTCGCACGGCCGGGCACGTTGAGCGCGCGCTCCACGCGCACCTCGAGGAGCGCCGCCTGCCACACCGAGGTGAGCGCGCTGCCGCCGACGCTCACGCGGGGGGACAGGGTGATCGCGTCGGCCATCAGCTCGCCCCCGGGATGGCGAGCAGGCTGCCGGGGCGCAGCGCCAGCGGATCGGTGATGCCGTTCGCCTCCGCGATCGCCCGCCACCGGGTGGCGTCCCCGAGATGCATCGCGGCGATGCGGTCGAGGGTCTCCCCTGGCTGCACGCGGTGCACCCGGTGCGGCCGCGGCGTCCCCGACGTCGGGTTCTGCGGCCCGAAGGCCAGTGTCTCCTGGTACTGGGTGAGCACGACGGCGGCGCGGGCACGAAGCGGGGTGCCGTCGCGGCTGAAGTACTCGAAGGAGAGGTCGAGCGAGGAGACCACCGCCTTGAACGAGTGGAACGTGCCCCAGTGGAACTCGACCCACGGCGGCCGCGCGTTGTTCGTCGCCTGCGAGGTCCCCGGCAGCTGGGGGTCGACGTCCATGAGCCCCACGATCTTCGCGGTGTACGTGGTCACCGGCTTCCCGGTGTCGGTGGTGTCGAAGAAGAGGGTGAGGCGCAGCACTCCCGACCCTGCGCCCGTGTAGCGCAGGGTTGGCACCCCCCGCCCGGGGACGGCGTCGGCGGCCCAGCCGTTCGCCTGCGCGAGCACGAGCTCGGAGGGGTTGAAGAGGCACGGGATCTTTGTGCCGCGCTCGGTCTGGAGGAAGGCCTTCGTTGTGCTCGGCATCAGAAGACCTCGGGGACGTGGCGACGGCCGCGGCGCTCGAGCTCGTCGAGGACGCGCCGCTCCACGTGCTCGACGATCCACTCGAGGATCTCCGCGGCGCCCGGCGCGCTCGAGGGCTGTACGGTCGGGGGGACCGGTTCCACCATGGGTGCTCCCTTCTTCCCGAGCTGCGATGCGATGGCCGGCACGGGTGCAGCGCCGAGGTGCAGCGGCACCGGGAGAAACCCCGGCGAGACGTGGCCGGCGGCGTCTCCGACGGCGCTGCCTGCCGCCCCAGCGCCGCCACCGGCACTGCCTGTAGCGAGATCACCTCCGCCGGCGCCGGCAGGGGGACGTGGACGGCCTGGGAGGTCTGGGAGGCCTGGCAGGCCCCACGTCATCGACCCCATCCCCACCGCCCTCGCCCTCTCGATGAGCGCGGCCAACCCGGGGTCCACGCGTGCCACCGATTCGAGCCGCACCGACGCGCCAGCGGCCTCCGCCCCCGCTGGCGCCGTCGTCTGCGCGCGGCCGGTCCACGTCGCCGATCTGCTCGGCGGCGACGCGAACCCTGCGCCGGGGGGTATGGGACCCGCGCCGGCAGACGCGAACCGTGCTCCGGGGGGTATGGGGCCCGCGCCGGGCGAGCCGCGGGTGCCGATCAGGGCCCCGTTCGGCGGCCGCACACGCATGGGGCTCTCCGCGCCCACACGCCCCGGGACCCACGAGGAGGCACTGCGTCCCTGTCCCAGTGCCCCTCCCTGGCCACCACCGTCCACGGCACTACCGCCTGCCGTCGCGCCGCCTGCCGTCGCGCCGCCTGCCGTCGCGCCGCCGCCCCTCGCGCCGCCGCCCCTCGCGCCGCGCGCTCGGCCCTCGCCTGCACCGCGACCGGGTGCGGCGCTGCCACGTGTCACGACGAACGACCCGGCCGGGACGAGCGGCGCCGCGTCGGAGGCGGCCAGCTCGCGGACGAGCGAGCCGATCCGGCGCGCAAGCCCCTCCTCGTGATCGTGCACGTCGTCGTGGAAGAAGCGCGGCACCGGCGCGGAAGTCGACGCGCCCCCCGCACGGTCGCGTCGGCGTCGGCTCGCATGCACAAGCTCGTGCGCCACGACGCCGACGGAGGCCGGCGCTGTGTCGGGCCGGCGCGCGAGGTGCACAACCCGCCCGATCGTCGCTGCAGGACGCCCGGCAATGGCCAGCGCGGCAGCGCTCGCTGGACCGGCGCGCAGCTCGAACGCACCTGCGCCTCCAAGCGCGCGCGCAAGCGGCTCCAGGCGCGGCGGCAGCGCGACCACCGGGTCCGGCGCGCGCCTGGCGAGCTCGGCAACGAGCCTCCCCGCCCGGACGCTCTGGGTGCCCCTGGCGGCCGGACGGGCGGCATGGTGCTCCCACACGCGCCCCAGCCCCGACGCCGTTCCCTGCACCGACCGCGTCCCCTGCCTCGATCCCGTTCCCGGCGTCGTTCCTGACGGCCTGGCCTCCGACGCCGCTGCGGCCCCCGCTGTGCGCGACGCCGTCTCGCCCAGTGTCCCCGCAGGCTGCGCCACACGGACGACCGGCAGTCGAGACGTGAAGGGGAGCGCCACCCACCCAGCCGTCGGTGCGCGGACCTCCTCACGTTCACCGGCGGCACGAGCCAGCCTCGAGAACGACAGGGCCGACGTGGGCGCGTGGGGCGCCGTGCGCGACGTGGGCGCGTGGGGCGCCGTGCGCGACGTGGGCGCCTGGGGCGCCGTGCGCGACAGGGACCCTGGCGCGGGTGGCGCCATGCCGAGCGGCGGCATCCGCCGGGCCTGGACTCGCGTCCCGGTGCGGTCGCGTGCGAACTGCAGGTGCCCGATCGCCGTCGTGAGCGGTGACGCCTCGGGCACTGCGCGCACGTCGCCTTTCCCGCTCCAGACCTGCCGATCCCGATCGCGAGGGGCATCGCCGAGCCGGCGAGCAGGGCGCGGGTTGGTCAGGCCCCGACGTGCCTCGGACGGTGCCGCTGAGCTCGATGGCAAACCGGGCACGAGCTGTGCCATGTCCCGCGCCGTGCTCCGCGACATCGCCTCTCGGGGGCTCCGCGACATCGCCTGCGGGACCCGCCGGACGCTCATGTGCTGTGGTGCCCGAGGCGGCGCGCCGCCTACTGGCGCCGTCGGTCCCCGGCGCGGTCGGCCCCTGTCGCCGTCGGCCACCCAGCGCGGCCCGCTCGACGAAAGGCTTTCGCCGATCGCCATCGCGATGTGCGCGGGTTGGCTCGGCCACGCAGGGGCAGCCGCAAGGCGTTCGGCGAGGAGCACGGCTCCGCCGGCCGACCCGCCAGTCTGCAGGCCGGTGGATGCTCCCGCCAGCGTGGCGGCGGAACCGCCCGCCTGGAGGCCGGTCCGCATTTCGGACCGAGCACTGGCCTTGCCATTCTTCTCACTTCGGCCGAGGTCGTCGCCCTGCGAGCCGCCGGAGCGAGCGTCCCGGACCGGCGGGGATGGGCTGACCCCGCCGGAGCGAGCGTCCCGGACCGGCGGGGATGGGCTGACCCCGCCGGAGCGAGCGTCCCGGACCGGCGGGGAGCTTCGACCCCGCTGGGAGCCGCCTGGGTCTCGAGCGTCCTCCATGCGAAGGGCCGCGTCGCCTGCCGGCGCGCTGGTTCCCCCTGCCCTCGCCGGGCCCGCGTCGTCCGCAGGGGTGCCAGTGCGTCCTGCGGCCTGGCGCGCCAGCGAGGACAGCGACGGCCGCGGGGGTCGCGACTGGGGGGGTCGAGCCCTCGACGCATCCGAATGGCGGGCCTCGCGGGTCGTGAGGACCTGACCGACCGCGGCCACGTCGGGCAGCGGGCGCACCGGAAGGGCCTCGGACCGCAAGCGCGCCATGAAGC
This sequence comes from Actinomycetes bacterium, assembly GCA_021822565.1. Taxonomy (GTDB): domain Bacteria; phylum Actinomycetota; class Acidimicrobiia; order Acidimicrobiales; family RAAP-2; genus JAJYVT01. The sequence continues at coordinate 10,483 of JAKAQM010000003.1, forward strand.
CTCCCGGACCAGCCGATCCCCACGCGCTCGGCGCGAGAGCGGCGCGCGGCAGCGTTCCCGCGCGCAGCGTGCTGACGGAGGCCTGGTCTTGCCCTGTGCCCGCTGCGACCCGCGGCACAGCGCGATCGCCCCACGTCAGGCGTGCACGCGCCTTCGCCTTCAGGGCGAGCTCGGCGGCCAGCGCAGCCGCGCGGGTGGCCGCAAGCCTCGGCACGGCGGGCGGCTCCACGATGGCCATCTCGGGACCCGTCGCCGGCGCGCCCTCTACTCGTCTCGTCACCGCGGAGCGGATGCCGAGCGACGAGCGCGCGGCGAGCGACCTCCCGATCGCCGAGGAGAACCGCTGGCCGCGACGCACCACGAGCCCCACCGAGCGATCCGGCGCACGGGAGGGGAGCCGAGCGTGCCACGCCAGCCGGGCGCCGATCGACCGTCCAAGCCACGGCGGCGCCGGGGCAGGGGCGTCATCGGGGCTCACCTCGGTCGGAGCTGCGCTGGTGGCGGCGGTATCGGGCACGTGCCTGGCCTCAGAACGTCTTCGACGTGAAGCCGTGGTGCGCGATCTCGAGCTCCTCGCTCGCCGCACCGTCTGTTCCTGCCGAGAGCGTCGGACCGCTCCAGCGCACGGCGAACGCACCCTGCATCTCCCAGGAGCGAAGGCGCTTGCCGTCGTCGGCGATCAGCGTGATCGCGGCCGTCGTGCGCTCGAGCTTGTCGCGGTTCGACTCGAAGCGCGGGCCTGCGGACTTGTTCACCCACTCGAAGAGCGCGTCGCTGTTCGTGATGCCGCGCCGCAGCACGATGTTGGGCCAGGTCAGACGGCCCGGGAGCTTGTGCACGTACCCGTTCTCGCCTCCTTCTGCGTACGTGACGGTGTCCACGTTCACCTCGAGGCCAGAGACCTCGGCAAACAGCCCGATGCTCTCGCCGTCGACTTCGAAAAGGAAGTTCGACCTGGTGGGAACGAGACCGCTGATCCCTGTCGTCATCGACATCGACGTGCCTCCTCGACGCGTCGACGCGTCGCCGCGCACCCGGTCACATCTGCCTCGCCTCTGCCCATGCCCTGGCGTTCAACGATGCGACGCCATAGACGAGGCGGGCACGGTCGGCGTGCTCGAGGTCCAACAGGTCGTCGAGCGGCCAGTGCAGGTGGTACGCGAGGTAGATGAGCTCCTGCCAGAGCGTGTCGATCGGGTACTGCTTCATCCGCCGGTCCTCGGCTTCTTCGTCAACTTCGCGTCCGTGGCGCCGACCCCGGGCTCACCTGCCGGTGCTCGGCACCTCCTCGATGGCGTGCCGCCGACCCACAGGGCGCGGCCGGTCGTCGGGGCTCGTGTCCCCCGCCGCCTCCCCCGAGTGCTTCGCCGTCGCGGTCTCGTCGGACGCCGAGGGCCGCGCAGCTGACCCGCTCCCCGCAGAGGTCTCACCGCCCTGCGCGCGACCTGTCACATCGGCCGTGTGCTGGGCATCGAGGAGCGCCTCCACGTCCTCGTCCGAGCCGAAGTTGATGACGCCGTAGAAGTCCTGGAGGTACGCCAGGTCGGCAGCGAACAGCCCTTCGATCTCGTGACGCGTGACCATCGGCAGCGAGCCGAGCGACGTCACCACGCGGGAGAGCACGACGATCGTGAGCCGAGGGTCGTCGGGCCCGAGGATCGTGGGGTCACGAAGCGGCTCGAGCTCGTCGCGGGCGGTCGCGAGCCGCATCACCCCGCGACGGTGCACCGTGCCCGACTCGTCGACGTACCCCCTCGGGAGGACGAACTCGTACTCGGTCCGCACCCTCGCCTACTCGCTACTTGACCCGGGTGAGCGACTCGTACTGGAACGTGATCGATTCCTCGACGGGGTCGTTCTTCGTCACGTCGAAGGAGTCCACCGAGATCTTCGATGGCCACGCTTCGGTGAAGTTCCAGCGCGAGATCTCCTTCAAGGTGCTGTCGTAGACCACGAGCGAGCCGCTCTTGCGCTCTTGGTTCCGGTTGTCGGCAGACATCCCCTTGTCCCTGATCGTCATGAACCACTTCCACAGCGGGTCGTTGGCCGATGTCAGTGGCGAGAGGCGCTTCACCGTGAATTCGCCGGTCCACTTCGGCTTCGAGTACGCGACGTGCTGGACGAGCTGGCCCTTGGACGTTCGCTGGTTGATGTCCAGCTTCTCGAGCTCGACGGCGATGCCGTCGATCGAGGTGAGGTTCGAGATGACCTCGCCGCTCACCTCCAAGAAGAAGTTGGTCGCGACCAGCGGGTCTTCTTTCAACAGGTTGAATGAGGGCATCGACGCTCCTTAGGTGTCCTGGGTGGGTGTCGGGGTTCCGTTTTCTGGGTGACTGTCCTGTGGTGAATTCGGTGCCACTGGGGTGAGATCGGTCCTCCCAGCCTCAACGGCGGTGGTGACGCTGTCGCCTGGCGCGGCGGAGGCCGCCGGCTCCCTCAGGCCGCTACCTGCTTCTGCTGGCTGATCCGGAAGATGACGAACTCGGCCGGCTTCACCGGCGCGATGCCGACCTCCACGACGAGCTTGCCCTCGTCGATGGACTCGGGCGGGTTGGTCTCTGCATCGCACTTCACGTAGAACGCCTGATCGGCCGACGTCCCGAACAGCGCGCCCTCCTTCCACAGACCGGTCAGGAACGCGGTGACGGTGCGCTTCACCCCTTCCCAGAGGCTGATGTCGTTGGGCTCGAAGACGGTCCACTGCGTGCCGTCGAGGATCGTCGTCTCCACCATGTTGAAGAGGCGGCGCACGTTGATGTAACGCCAGTCGCTGTCCGACGAGAGCGTGCGCGCGCCCCAGATGCGGATCCCGCGGGTCCCGAACGGCCGGATGCAGTTGATGCCGATCGGGTTCAAGAGCGACTGCTCGTTCTTCGTGATCGGCCGCTCGACATCGAGGCAGCCGCGGATCGTGTCATTGGCCGGTGCCTTCCAGACGCCACGGGTGTCGTCCGTGCGCGCCCAGACGCCGGCGACGTGGCCGGAGGGTGGCACGAACACCTCGCGGTCTCCGTTGGTCGCCGCGGGGTTCTCGATCTTGATCCACGGGTAGTAGAAGGCCGCGAACGCCGAGTCGTACATCGCGACGTCGCTCCGCCATTCCTTCACCTGCTGGGGGGTCATTCCCGGCGGGGAGTCCAAGATGGCCATCCGGTTCCCCTGCTGCTCGCAGTGGGAGATGAGCGCCGTCTGCACCTGCTTCCACAGCCCGAGGTCGACCGTCCCGTCCTCCTTGCGAGCCGCGGTCACGAGGTCGGGAACGATGACCATGGTCACCTCGTCGGCGATGGACAGTCCGTTGATGCCCGTGCGCGCCGACTCGGACCCGGCGAACTTCCGCCCCGAGACGGGGACCGGCACTGGTGCAGGCGCAACGAGCGGGTATGCCCCGGGCTTCAGCACCTCCATGACCGACGCGAGGTCGACGTCCTTGTCGAGGTCGAGCTTCACCCTGACGCGCGTCGACGTCGCGTTCACGACCTTCTCCACGTTGCGCTCACTCGGAGTGACGGTGAGCGCCTCGAACGTCTCGACCGGCTTGTCGCCTTCGAGAACCGTCAGCGTGAACGGGGCCGGCTCGCCGCTCTCGACCGCATCCTCGCCGAGATCGACCGACTCGACGGCGATCGTGAGCGCGGCGCCCGGCTCGATGCTCGAGACCGAGATCGGGGTGCCCAACGCACGGTCTGCGGCTGGCAAGGCGGCCTGCGCCGGTTCCTCGGGGGGCGCGGTGTTCGGGATGCGCACGATATAGGCGATCGACCCGCCGTTCTGGAAGTAGCCGTAGACGGAGAGCGGCAGCATGCAGCCAGGGGCGAACCCGCCGTAGAGCTGCTCGAACTGCGTCCAGCTCGTCACGAGCCGGGGCTTCACCCCATCGGGGTCTGATGGATCGTCAGCTGGCGCCCGCTCCGTGAACCCCACGAAGGCGGCGATCGCCGTCGCCGCCGCCGTCAGGCTCTTCTGGGAAGAGGGCACCTCCTCCACGTAGACACCAGGCGCTGCATAGGTCGGCACAGTCCCAACCCCCTCCTCGTCACGGACCTAGGGCTTCCCTGCGCGAAGGGAGATCTGCGGCTTCCACCTTCGGCCGCTCTCCATCCCGCGTAGTCCCACAACGATAGCAAAGAACGTTGTCCCTTCCACTGGTTCGAGGAGGAAACGCCGCGATCCCCCCGGATGACGAAATCCTCGCGGGCCGCGCGCGTGTGGGGGTGCGCCAGCGCGCGCACCTGGCCGCGCGCGTGTGGGGGTTGTGCCAGCGCGCGCACCGAGCCGTGCGCTGGCTCCACCAGCGTCTTGCTACACCAGCGTCTTGGTCGTGCCCGGGTCGAGGATCTCGATCACGCCGCCGTACGCGCAGATGCACGTGGAGCCCGCCACGAGCGCCGGCTTGCCGCCGAGAAGGGTGGTCGACGCCGGGATCCACGGCATGAGCACCGGCACGCAAGGCATGGGCGTGAGCACGCCGAACGCAGCGGACGTCGCCGCGGCGACCTCGGGGTTCGCGAGGCTCGTGCACATTCCGAAGGTCGGGAGGTTGGCCGGCGTCGAGCAGCTGATGTCCGCAGCGGGCCGGCCCTCGATCATGACCTGGCTCTCGGGGATGACGATCAACGAGGCGGGCGCCATCCCGAAGCTGCACTGGACGAGCGCCCCTTCGACAACGGCTGGCATCGGCATCGCTACCCCCTCCCCTCAGCGCACGCGTCGCACAGCGCCGCGTCACGAGCCATGACACGTTATCCCGCCGGCGACGCGGGGTCCGCTGTGCCGCTGCCCGGCGGCACGACGAAGGCCCACGTCCCGCTGGTGCATTCCGCGGGCGTGGTCGCCTGGACGAGGTACGCGCTGGTGCCGTCGATCCGCACCACCGGCAGTGGCGGAGCGCTCACCAGACAGGCGAAGGACGTCCCGGACACGTCGAATGTGCCGAGCGAACCCGCAGCGGCGACGTCCGAGGGAAGCCCTCCGGGCCATGGCACCAGCGGCACGTGGACCCCGTCGAACACCCCGCTCGCCGGCGGCGGTGCGGAGGGCGCTCCCCCGGTCGCGCTCCCAGCCGCGTCGCCGGCCGCTCCGCCAGCTCCGATGACGCCTGCCGAAGGGGCGCCGACGGCGACCGGCGGCGCCGCACCAGGCTCCGCACCTGCGCCGGGCGATCCCGGCCACTGCGGCAGCGGCCCGCGCCAGGGCGTGACCGGCCCGTCGGGCGGCTGGGGGATCGGCGAGACGCCGCTCACCGCGGCTTCCTGATCTCCGGTGCCGGCCGCCATCCCGAGCGCCCACAGCGCCACGCCGCGCAGCCCCGCGGCGCGCGCGAGGTCGGCCTTGGCTGCGAGCGAGGCCGGGTCGTCGAACCAGACCTGGTGCCACTGCCGACCGGTCCGGTACACAGCCCAGGGACCGCCCGTGGACGGATCCCAGTAGACGGTGTCCGTCGGTGCGATCTGGTCGTCCGCGACCGGCGTCGGCGGACCCGTAGCGGGGTCTCCGGCTGACGGACCGGTCGTGGGCCAGTCCTCGCCGTAGAGCGGCATGCCGAGGATCACCTTCGACGGGCCGACGACCGAGGCGTAGTCCGCGACCACCTGCTGGTCGGTCAGGCCCGTCCCCTCCGAGGGCAGGGCTGTCGCACCTGCGGCGAAACCGTCGCCCATGTCGTACGCCATGACCACGAAGGCGTCCACCAGCCGCGCCATACCGGCGACGTCGTAGAAACCGCCGGGATCGTCGGCCGACGATGCGTACGTATCGACCGTCAGCTGCCACGCCGGATCAGCGGTGCGCAGCGCGTGCGAGACTCGCGCGACCAGCTGGTCGAGACCGATCCGGTCCGTCGGGCCGGTGCCCTCCAGGTCCAGGTTCACCCCGTCGAGGTTCTTGGCGCGCACCAGTGTGACGAGCGTGTCGGCAAGGGTTGCCTGGGCCGACGGGTCGTGGGTCAGCACGTCGAGTGCCGCCTGGTCGAAGCACGACGCGGTGAGCACCACTCGCTCCCCGTCGCGATGCGCTTCACTGACCAGCTCTGCGAGCGCTTCGCTCTGAAGGCCGGCCCATCCCGAGCTCGACGGCGACTCGTCGACGGTCCCGTCCGCGTTCACGTCCACGCCGAAGTAGTCGACCGTCGTGAGCGACGAGAGGTCGATGCTCGCAGGATCCCCCAGCGTCCAGTAGGGGAGGAAGCCGAATGCCTCACGCGGTGCGAGAGGGGAAGCAGCCAGCGAGGTGGGCGCCGGAGCCGGTGCCGCAGCTGCTCTGGCGAGGTGGACCGCGTCGCTCCCAGAGACCGGCTTTGCCGGGCCGACCGTCTGGGCCACCTGTCGTGCCGGCGGCGCAGCAGCCCTCGGACGAGCGAACAGCCCCGGGATGGCGGCAATCACGCTGCCAACCAGCGCCACGCAGGCAACCGCGACGCCGATGCGGCGCCCGGCTCCCGCGGGACCACGGCTCAGCCACATTCCGTGGCCCAGCCGCGCACCCCGACGTGAGCTCGCGCCGAACGCGCCCGCCAGTGCCGCCGTCGTCGCCAGGAACCCACCCAGCGCCCGCGCGTCCGCCAGCACCGCGAACGGGCCGCTGCGCGTGCGCACCGTGAGCAGCTGCCGGACCCGTCCCTCGCCATCCGAGGCCGCCCCGTCGGCATCCCACCCGACGATCTCCGACCAGCCCCACCCGCGCAGCCGCGTGCCGTCGGTGCCGAGCACTTCGAGGCCGCTGCGGCTCCCGACCAGCGTCGTCACCGCCGAGCAGCGCACGCCAGACGCGGGCGAGCCCGTGAGCGGGCGGGCATCGGTGAGCACGGCGCGCGCCGTTCGGATCTCCTCGCACGTGCCGGGAATGGCTGCTCGCCCCCGCTGCGCCACGAGCCCCCGCTGCCCCACGAGCCACCGCCGCCCCACGAGCCGTCCCCTCCCACCCGGCATCGGTGATCGATGGTACCCGACCAGACGGAAGATCGACCTGAAACGCGCGAAGAAACGAGTAGAGAAGAAGGCAGAGGGCAAGAGCGAGAGCGAAGGGAGTGCGAGATGGTCTTCGAAGAAAGCGTGGTGCTGAGCGTGCCGTTCGACGAGGCTGTGGCGGAGGTGAAGAAGTCGCTCGCGGCCGAAGGATTCGGAACGCTCACGGAGATCGACGTCCAGGCCACCCTGGAGGAGAAGATCGGCAAGCAGATCGCCCGCTACGTCATCCTCGGCGCCTGCAATCCGACCCTTGCGAGCCGGGCCATCGAGATCGAGCCGCGCGTCGGCGTGCTCCTCCCGTGCAACGTCGTGGTGCGCGAAGCGGAAGACGGCGTGCTGGTCGAAGCGATGGACCCGGGCATCATGTCCAACCTGGTCGGAAAGGAAGAGATCCGGTCCGTCGCCGACGACGCCCGGCGGCTCATCGGCAACGCTCTCAGCCGGCTCGCCAAGACGACATGATCGCCGACCGTCGAAGTTGTGACGTTCGACCGTGGAGATCGTGACCTTCGGCCGGCATGCGCGGGCGGGGTCGGAGCGTTGAAGGAAACGGCAGGATCCCGAGCAGGATCAGAGGAGGTTGCGCCATGTTGATGCGATTCGACCCATTCAGCGAGCTCGACGGGCTCACTGCCCAGCTCCAAGACGGGAACCGGCTGCGCTGGATGCCTCTGGACGCCTACCGCAGCGGCGACACGTTCCACGTCGACGTCGATCTCCCCGGCGTGAAGCCGGAGTCCATCGAGGTCACGGTCGAGAAGAACGTGTTGAGCGTGAAGGCGGAGCGCCAATGGAAGACCGATGACGCCGAGACGCTCGTGTGCGAGCGCCCCACGGGGACGTTCAGCCGAGAGCTGTTCCTCGGCGAGAGCCTCGACACCGAGAAGATCGCCGCCTCGTACGAGAACGGCGTCCTGCACCTCAGCATCCCGGTCGCAGAGGAGGCCAAGGCTCGCCGGATCGAGGTGCGCTCGTCGCAGGACGAGCACGCGATCGCCGCTCCGCTCGCGAGCTGACGGTCGAGATGTCGTGAGACGCCGTCAGGCGCCCCGTGCCCCAGGACGAAGGGCACGGGGCGGCGGCGCGCACGGCGGAACGGCGGCGGCGAGAGCCCAGGGCAACAGGGATCGAGGCCGGAAGGGAGGGGCGTGGAGCGTCTGATCGATGAGCCGACGGCTGAAGCCGTGCGCCGAACGCTGGGCGAGCTCGACCGTCCGGTCCGGCTGGTCCTGTTCACCCAGGCGACCGCCGCGTGCGCGACCTGCCGGGAGCAGCGCCAGCTGCTCGAGGAGGTCGTCGCGCTCTCCGACAAGCTCAGCTTGGAGGTGAAGGACCTCGTCGCCGACGCCCCCGAAGCGCGACGGCTCGCGGTCGTCCGGGTGCCGACGACCGCGGTGATGGCCGAGCGCGACGTCGGGGTGCGCTTCGTCGGGGTGACCGCCGGCTACGAATTCGAGTCCCTGCTCGAGGCGATCACGGCGGTCTCGAAGGGCGAATCGGGACTCGGCCCCGAGCTCGAGCAGCTCGCGCAGATGATCACCCAGCCGACCCATCTCGAGGTCATGGTCACGCTGACGTGCCCCTACTGCCCGAGAATGGTGCAGCTCGCCCACCGCTTGGCGATCGCCAACGAGCGCGTCCGCGCCGACATGGTCGAGTCCGCCGAATTCCCCGATCTGGTGGAACGCTACGAGGTCTCCGGGGTGCCGCGCACCGTCGTCAACGAGCGGCCTGCGTTCGAAGGGGCGCTGCCGCCGGCCACGGCCATCCTCGAGATCTTGAAGGTGGCCGACCCAGCGGCCTACGAGCGGGTCGACATCGGCCTCAGAGAGGCACGCGGGGAGCGCCGCGTCCGCCAGCCCGAGCCGGGAAGGCGCTACGACGTGGCCGTCGTGGGCGCGGGGCCCGCGGCGATGGCAGCCACCATCTACGCGGCCCGCAAGGCACTCGACGTGCTCGTCATCGGAGAGCATGTAGGCGGCCAGATGACCGACACCGCCCTCGTCGAGAACTGGCTCGGCGTACCCGAGGTCGGGGGCGCCGAGCTCGCCGAGGCCTTCAGGAACCACGCCGAGCGCTACCAGGTAGCCGAGCGGCTGCGCACCTCCGTGACGCGAGTCGAGGCGGTTGAAGGCGGCTTCGCGCTGAGCACGTCGGAGAACGAGCGATTCGACGCGGCGACGGTAGTCTACTGCGCCGGCGCGACCTACCGCCGGCTCGGTGCGCCAGGGGAGAGCCGGTTCCTCGGCCACGGCATCGGGTTCTGCGCGACCTGCGACGCCCCCCTCTACCGGGACAAGGCGGTCGCGATCATCGGCGGGGGGAACTCGGCGTTCACCGCGGCGAGAGACCTGCTCCCGTTCGCATCCGAGATCCATCTCGTCAACACCCTGCCCGACTGGCAGGCCGACCCCGTCCTCTACGAGCAGGTGGCCGGCGACCCGCGCGTGCACCTGCACCCCGGCACCGAGGTGCGTGAGTTCCTGGGGCGCGACCGGCTGACCGGGGTCCGGCTCGAGTCCCTCGACGGCAAGGGCCGGCTCGACCTGCGAGTCGAGGGCGTGTTCCTCGAGATCGGTCTCACGCCCAGCTCCGAGCCCGTGCGCGGGCTGGTCGACCTGAACGCTCGAGGCGAGATCGTGGTCAGCCGGGACCAGTCCACCTCGGTCCCCGGCTTCTTCGCGGCGGGAGACGTCACCGACGAGCCCGAGAAGCAGATCGTGGTGGCGGCCGGCGCCGGCGCCAAGGCCGCGCTCGCCGCGGACCGCTACCTGCTCGATCGGAAGGCCGCCGGAGCGCGGTCGGGACGTCCTCTCCATGCGTCGGTCCAGCGCGCCTCGTGACGCCCGGAGCCGCCAGCTGAGGCCTCCGCCGGGGCCGAAGGCTGGGGCCGCGCGCCCGGGGCCGAAGGCTGGGGCCGCGCGCCCGGAGCCGCAAGAGCTGCGCATGCGCGACGGCCGGGTCGTGCCGTTCGACAAGGGCCGGATCGAAGCAGCCGTCGCACGGGCCGCTCGCGAGGTGGGGAGGCCGGACGCTGGGCTCTCCGCCAGGGTCGCCGACACGGTGAGTGCCCAGCTCGCCCAGCGCGTGGGGAGCCGGCCGCCCGGGGTGGAAGACGTCCAGGACCTCGCCGAGCACGTGCTCATGACCTCGGGCGCCGCCGATGTGGCTCGCGCCTACGTGCTCTACCGCCAGAGGCATGCCGAGATCCGCCACGCCAAGGCGCAGCTCGGCGTGCGCGACGAGCTCAAGCTGGGGCTCGGAGCGGTGGCGGTGCTCGAGGAGCGCTATCTCCTGAAGGACCGCCGCGGGCGGGTGATCGAGTCGACGGCACAGATGATGGAACGAGCTGCCGCCTACGTCGCGCAGGCGGAGGACCAGTGGCGGCCTTCGACCTCCGGGCGGTGGGCAGAGGCCTTCGCAGATGCACTGCGCCGTCTCGAGTTCCTGCCGAATTCGCCAACGCTGATGAACGCCGGGACGAGCCTTGGGCTGCTCTCCGGCTGCGTGGTGCTCCCCTTGGAGGACTCGCTCGGCTCGATCTTCGAGACGCTCGGGAACGCCGCGCTCTTGCACCAGGCCGGAGGCGGCACCGGGTACGCCTTCTCCCGGCTGCGCCCGAGGGGCGACCGGGTGGCGAGCACCGGCGGCGTCGCCAGCGGACCGGTCTCGTTCCTCTCGGTCTTCGACGCCGCCGCCCGGGTGATCTCCGACGGGGGGCGGCGCCGGGGTGCCTCGATGGCGGTGCTCGACGTGTCCCATCCCGACATCGTCGAGTTCGTGGAGGCGAAGCACGCCCCCGGCGTCCTCGAGCACTTCAACCTCTCGGTAGGGGTATCGGAGCGCTTCATGCGCGCCGTGGTCCGAGGGGACGTGCACCGCCTGGTCAACCCGCGCACCGGCAGGACGGCAGGCAGGATCGCGGCGAGCGAGCTCTTCGACCGCATCTGCGCGGCAGCCTGGCAGGGGGGGGACCCCGGGCTCTTGTTCCTCGACCGGGTCAACCGGGACAACCCCCTGCCGGTCCTGGGGCGCATCGAGGCCACGAACCCTTGCGGGGAGGTGCCACTGCTGCCGTACGAGTCGTGCAACCTCGGGTCGCTGAACCTGGCCCGCTTCGTGGAGGACGGCAAGCTCGACTTCGCGCGTCTCGGTGCCACCGTGCACATGGCAGTTCGATTCCTCGACGACGTGATCGACGTCAGCCGCTACCCCGTCGCCGAGCTCGAGGCACCGGCGCACGCCGCGCGCAAGGTCGGGCTCGGGATCATGGGCCTGGCCGAGATGCTGGCGAGCCTGGGGATCCCCTACGACTCTGCGCCCGCCCTCCGCCTGGCGGCCCGGGTCACGGGGTTCGTCGAGACCGAGGCCCGGAAGGCATCGTCGGCCCTCGCCGCCGAGCGCGGCCCGTTCCCCCTGTACGCCCAGAGCCGCTTCCACGCCCGAGGGATCGGACCCCTTCGAAACGCCCAGCTGACGTCCATCGCGCCGACGGGGACCATCTCGCTCATCGCCGGGACCACTTCGGGGATCGAGCCGATGTTCGCCCTCTCCTACCGGCGCCACGTGCTCGGCCGGGATCTCACCGAGACCAACGCCCTCTTCGAGCGCACGGCGCGCCAGGGCGGCTTCTACTCCGAGGCGCTCATGGCCGAGGTGGAACGCAACGGCACGGTCCGCCAGCTTCACGCGGTCCCCCCCGAGGTGCGCGCCGCGTTCGTGACCGCGCTCGAGATCCCGCCGGAGTGGCACCTCCAGATGCAGGCCGCAGTGCAGCGCCACGTCGACGCCGCGGTGGCCAAGACGGTCAACCTGCCCGCCAGGGCGTCGATCGCCGAGGTACGCGCCCTCTATCTGGCGGCGTGGCGAGCCAAGGTGAAGGGGATCACCGTCTACCGTGACGGATCACGGCCTGGACAGGTCCTCACCGTGGCCGCGCCGTCGCCGGTGCCCGGTGCCGCGGTCCAGATCGCCGACACCTACAGCGGAGGATGCGAGGGCCACGTCTGCGAGTTCTGAGCCCGAGCGAGCACGACCCCGCGGGGCCCTGCGCCGGTGCCGCTCTCCGACCCTGTGAACGCACCGACCGCGGTGAGGATCACGATCGTGAGGACCGCGAGCGCGACCAGCACGATCACGACGATGACGAGGAACCGCAGGAAGCGCCGACCGGACACGGACGCGCTCATCGCCCGGTCGGGTTCGCCGTGGCTCGCACGACCCGCTCGAGGGCCTCGAGCAGCCGGCCGATCTCCTCCGAGGTGTTGTAGTGCGCCAGCCCGATGCGGAGCAGCCCCTCGTCGAGATCCAGGCCGAGCGTCTCGACGACCCGCTTGGCGTAGAAGTTGCCGTCCCAGACGTAGATGCCCTCGTCGCTCAGCGCCTCGGCGAGCCGGCGAGGCGTCGCCCGCTCGCACACGAGCCCGAAGGTCGGCACACGGTCCGCGCTGTCGCCGGGCAGGCCCACCGAGTGCACACCGGCGATCCCGGCGATCCCGGCGCCGACGGCGCCTGCGAGGCCGGACTCGTGCCGCTGGATCGCGTCGTACGCCACGCGCAGCTTCGCCGTGAGATCGTTGCCCGAACCGAGCGACGCCAGGTAGTCCACGGCCGCGACGAACCCGGCGATCGCCTCGTGGCTCAGCGTCCCCGTCTCGAAGCGGTGCCCCACGGGCACCTCGGCGGCGGGACGCACCCGCTCCGCTGGAAGGGTGGCGGCGAGCTCCGGCCGGATCCACGCCATCCCGAGGTGGGGCCCGAAGAACTTGTACGGCGAGCACAGCACCACATCGAGGCCGAGCGCGCCCACCTCGATGCGCCGGTGCGGCGCGTAGGCCACCGCGTCGCCCCATGCCAGCGCACCGGCGGCATGGGCGAGGTCGGCGATCTCTCGCGCACGCGTCACCGTCCCGACGGCGTTCGAGGCGAGGCAGAAGGCCACCACCCGGGTCCGGTCGCCGAGCTTGGCTCGCAGGTCCTCGAGGTCGACGTCGAGCTGCTCGGTCAGCCCGACCTCGCGCACGACCAGCCCGCGGTCCTCCGCCATGAGCAGCCACGGGGAGACGTTCCCCTCGTGGTCCAAGGCCGTGGTCAGGATCTCGTCTCCGGGCGACAGCGTGCGGCCCACGGCACGGACGAGGTTGAAGTTCAGCGTGGTCATGTTCTGTCCGAACGCGATGCCGTCGGGATCACCGCCGACGAACGCTCCCCCGTACCGGCGGGCCTCGGCGATCAGCGCGTCGGTGCGGCGACTGAGCTCGTAGGCGCCGTCGGTGTTCGAGTTGGACTCGACCAGGTACGTGCGCATCGCCGACACGACGCTCTCGGGCACCTGCGTGCCGCCGGGCGCGTCCAGGAAGATCCGCTGGGGCGAGATGGAGGCCGCCGCGCCGAGCGCGGGGAACTGGGCGCGGACCCAGCCGGTATCGAGCGACACCCGACGACTCTCGGCCACCTGCATCGTCCTCCTCCGTTCTCCCCGCCCTGCGCCTGATCCCCTGTGTATAGCGCCTGGCGTGACGCCCCGGGGCATGATGGGCCCCGGTGCACCCGAGGATCCGCCAGGCAGCCGTCCACGCGCTGCGTCCCGCCGCCCGCTCCGTCCCGCTCCTTACGGCGGTCGACCGCCTCGGCGCGCACCGGTCTGCAGACCTCCTCCTTCGCATCAGCGGCGAGGACCTCGCGTCGCTCGACGTAGCGGCCTCCCACCGCAGAGGCCGAGTGCACGTGCGCATGGGGCGGCACGGCGGGACAGACCAGATCGCGCGCCAGGTGGGGGAGGGGGGCCTCTGGGGGTTCGAGCCGCCGCTCCCCGCGCTCTTCGTCGAGCTCGCGCGATCCAGCGACGGGGTCGTCGTCGACGTGGGAGCCAACACGGGGCTCTACGCCCTGCTCGCTGCCGCGTCCAACCGGGCCGTAGAGGTGCACGCGGTGGAGCCCCTGCCTGCCCTCGTCGAGCTCCTGGACGCGAACATCGGGCTCAACCGCCGCCTCGCGCGCCGCGTCCATTGCCATCAGGTCGCCCTGAGCGACCGCACCGGTAGAGCCATGCTCTACCTGCCCGCTCCCTGCGGAACCATCGTCGAGACGAGCGCGTCGCTCGATCCGGCCTTCAAAGAGGAGGTCGAGACGGCCGTCGAGGTCGAGACGCGCACGCTCGACGACCTCTGGCTGGCGATCGGCAGGCCACGGGTCGGCATCGTGAAGGTGGACACCGAAGGGACCGAGCACCTCGTCCTGCGCGGCGCGGCACGCGTGCTTGCCGCGAGCCAGCCCATCGTGGTCTGCGAGGTGCTCCCACGGGCGGCCCTCGGGGAGCTCACCGAGCGGCTCGCCGCGTCCGGCTACCTCGACGTCCGGCTCCGCACCGACAAGCTCCTGATCGGCTCCCGGGTCGACTTCGACCCGGAGGCGTGGAACCACGCCTTCGTGCCACAGGCGAGGCGTGCGGCGTTCGAGGCCGCTGCGCACGCTGCCGGCGTCGCCGTCGTCCCCGTCGTCGCCGAGTGAGCCAGCCGCTGCGGGCGCCAGGCGTAGCATGACGCGGTGGACACGGAGCCGAAGGACGAGGCCGCTGCGCACGCCCAGCCGCCCGCGGAGGCCGCGGAGCCGCCCACGCCGCACGGACGGGTCGATCTGGCACGCCAGCGCGCGGAGATCGAGCGCATACGAGCCGAGAAATCCGCCAAGGCGATCCCGGATCGGAAGGTGACGACCAGGGCCGTGGCGCGCATCGTGGCGGACACGCGCATCGAGGGCCGGCTCGGTCGCTTCACGGTCCACTCGGACGAGCCCCCTGACCGCGGCGGTGACGACACCGCGCCCTCCCCGCTCCAATTCCTCATGGCCGCGGTGGCCTTCTGACTGCTCACCCAGGTGGCGCGGTTCGCGCCGCTCTACGACGTCGAGATCTTCGATGCGCGGGCCGACGTGCGCGCCACGTTCTTCAACACCGAGAAGTACGGCATCGACGACACCGCGGCCTACTTCGAGCAGGTGACCGTGAAGCTCGACATCGAGTCCTCCGCTCCCCCCGAGGCGACGGCCTCGCTCGTCGCGCACGCTGAGCGCGCCTGCCACGCGGCCCAGAGCCTGCGGCACCCCATCGACGTGACCCTCACCGCGACGCTCAACGGCACGCCGCTTCCCTGAGCCCCGCGGCGAGCCCCGCGGCGAGGGCCGCGGCGAGGGCCCGCGGCGAGGCCCCGGGCGCTCGCCGGCGTGCGAGCATCGGGCAATGGACGACACGACCACCGCCTTCGACCGCGCCACCTCCGAGCCGGCGGCGAACGCCACTCGCTTCGACTGGCACCCAGAGCCGGCGATGTTCGACCTCGCCGCGGAGCCTGCTCGCAAGGCGCTCGAGGACCTCGGCCACGACGCCTGGGGACTGGCGCTCGATTACCTCTACGACGAGGCGCTCGTACGCCCGGTCGGCCCGGACTCCTACCAGCAGCTGCGGGCGCGGTTCTTCGGCCCTTCGGGCGCGCCGGCTCCCGCGCCGTCGGCCCCCAGCCCCTCCTCGGCGGTCCTCGACGAGGTCCGCGCACGCCTCGTGCCCTACGGCTACAACGCGTACCACCCGCGATCGTTCTCGTACTTCACGCCCCCACCGCTGCCCATGTCGGTGGTCGGCGAGATGCTCTCCCAGGTGTTCCACCAGGGAATCGACGTGTTCCACTCCGGACCCGTGGGGGCGCTGGTCGAAGAGGAGGTGACCCGATGGCTCGCCGACCTCGTCGGCGCGGGCCCCGAGGCGTGGGGGGTCCTCACCTCAGGCGGGGTGATGGCGAACATCATGGCCATGACCGTCGCCCGTGACCGGCATCTCGCCCGGTTGACCCGGACCCAGGGACCGCCGCGCGGGGCGCTGCTCGAACGCGCCCGCGTGTACGTCTCGGACCAGGCGCACTTCTCGATCGGCCGGGCCCTCGACATGCTGGGGTTCCCGCCCGAGGCCCTCGTCGTCGTGGAGCCCGACGAGCGCTACCGCCTGCAGGCCGAGCCCGTGGCGCGTCGTGTCGCCGAGGACAAGGCCGCGGGGCTCGTGCCGTTCTGCGTGGTCGGGGTCTGCGGCACCACCAACACGGGCTCGGTCGACGACGTCCCCGCGCTCGCCGACCTGGCACGCCGCGAGGACCTGTGGCTCCACGTCGACGCCGCGTACGGGGGGGCCGCGCGGCTCTCCGCGCGCGACGCGCCTCGTGTGCCGGGCCTGGAGCTCGCCGACTCCGTCACCGTCGACCCGCACAAGTGGCTCTTCCAGGCCTACGACATCGGGGGCCTGGTGGTGCGCCGGCGCGAGGACCTGCACGAGACCTTTCACCGCTCACCCGAGTACTACCGCTCGGCGATCCCCGAGACCGAGCCGCTCAACTGGCTCGAGTACTCGATGGAAGGCACGCGCCGCCTGCGAGCCCTGAAGCTGTGGACCTCCTGGAAGCACGTCGGCAGCGAAGGGTTCGCCCGCCTCGTGGAGCACGACAACGACGTCGCCGCCTCGCTCGCCGCCGAGATCGCCGGCGCGGAGGACTTCGACGCCGCGGTCGACGAGCCGGAGCTCTCGATCGTCTGCTTCCGCCATCTCGTGCCCGGGATGACCGATGCCGAGCTCGACGCGCACCAGGACCGGCTCCAGCGCGCCCTCGAGGTCTCCGGAGAGGCGTGGGTCTCCACCACCAGGCTCCGCGGCCGCACCCATCTGCGCGCCGGGGTCATCAACTGGCTCACGACCACGCAGGACGCGCTCGGGTTGCTCGAGTCCCTTCGGCGGCTGGCGAAGGCGCTGCCCACCGCATGACGACGGCGGCGGCGGGTCCCGGGCGGCCCGCCGCCACGCCCAGGGACCTGCCGCCCCGGGGCCTGTTCACCGGGTCGGTCCGCGGGGTCAGTCCGCAGGGCCGTTCGCGAGCGTCACCGTCGCGGACTCCGACTGGCCCGAGCGCGTCGTCCAGGTGACCGGCACCGAGTTGCCAGGGTGGTACCGGAGCATGATCTTCGTGAGGCCGCTCGGGCTTGTGACCGTCACGCCTGCGACCTTCGTGATGACGTCGCCCTGCGCCAGGCCCGCGTGCTGCGCCGGGGTGCCGGGGATGACGTTCGCCACTGCTGCGCCAGTGGCCGGGGCCGCTGTGCTCGAAGGTGTCCCTGTCACTGTGCTCCCGAACCCGAATCCCCCGAACGTTGTGCGTGTGGTCGTCGCCTCCACGTAGACGCCGAGGAACGGGGTCCCTCCGATGTGCACCGTCGAGCTGCTCTTGCCCGCGATGATCTGGCGTGCGAACGACATCGCCTCGTTGATGGGAATCGAGTAGCCCTGTCCTGTCGTCGCGCCCTGGAAGCTGAAGCCCTGTGCGGCGGACGCCGCGGTGTCCATCCCCACGACCGTGCCCGAGGTGGTGACCAGCGGACCTCCCGAGTCCCCCGGCCTGATGTCCGCGTTGGACTCGATCATCCCGGTCAGGTGCTCGGTGGTCGTACCGAGCGAGCCCTGGTCGCTCGCTGTGATCGACTGGTCGAGCGCGGTCACCGAACCCCCGGCGGCGCTCGGCCTGCCGCCGGTGCCTCCGGCGTTGCCGATCCCCACGATCGGCTCGCCCACCTTGACCGACGACGAGTTGCCGATGTGCACCGTCTTCAGGCCCGACGCCCCCTTGAGCTGGATCACCGCCACGTCCTGTGTCCGCGTGTAGCCCAGCACGGACGCCACGTAGGTCTTCCCGTTCCCGAGGTCCGTGACGCTGATCTTGGTCGAGCCCTCGATCACGTGGTTGTTCGTGAGGACCTTTCCTGTCGACGTGAGGACCATCCCCGTCCCCGCCGCTTCCTCTGTCTCGTAGCCGAGCACGGTGTTGATGTCCACGAGCCCGGGCGTGACCGTGGCCGCGATTGTCGCGATGTTCGCCGGCGCGCCCGCTGCGGACGTGACCTTGCCTGTGCCGCTCGCTGTGCCCGCCGGCGACCCGACTGTGGATGTCGCTTTCGGTGTGCCGCTGGGAAGGAGGGAGCGCCCTGCGGTCGACGTGGAGCTGCCGCCGTTCCACACGCCGTAGCCGATGCCGACACCGACCAGGAGCGCGAGCACCGTCATCCCGGAGGCCAGGGCCGCCGCCAGCCTCCTGCGACGTTTCGGGTCGCCGGGAGCATGGCTGTGCATCGGTTGGCCCCATTGGCCGCCCGGGTAGCCCCACCCCCAGGGACCCGGTGCCCAGTGACCGCCGTGCCAACCCCCGGGGCCACCCGGCGCACCCGTGCCACTCGGACCACCCGCGGCGGTCGGTCCCCCGGGGCCACCAGGCGCACCCGTGCCGCCTGGGGCGGTCGGGCCGTACCCGTAGCCGTAGGGTCCGGGGCCGGGGCCGTACGGACCCTGGGGGCCGGGCGGTTGCCACCAGGGGGCCTGGGGCCCTTCGGCGCCCGCGGGCCGGGAGCCCGAAGGGCTCTCCTCTGACCCCTGCGGCGCGCCCTGCGCGCTCGGGTCGGCAAGCGCGCCCTGCGCGCTCGGGTCTCCTCGCTCGTTGTCCTCTGGATCGGCGTAGTCCTCGGGGCGGTCACTCATCGTCTTGTCTCCTCGCTCACCACGCCTCTTCGGGGTCCGTTCCCGGGACCCCTCGGAAGGCTCCGAGCCGTCTCCTGGTACCCAGTACACCGGACGCACCTAAGAGATCGCGAAAGACCGCGTAGAACTCCTCTAAAAGTCGCACCGCGGGATCCCGCCGGAGATGGCGGGCCGCCGGGTCGCCCGGCGGCTCACTCGCCCCCCGAGACCCGTGCGACCGCGGCGACGTGCTGGCCGTCGTCGAGGTTCATGACCCGGACACCCGTCGCGTCGCGCCCCTGGGAGGCGATCTCCCGAACCGCCATGCGGATGACGACGCCGGCTGTGGAGACCAGCAGGATCTCCTCGTCGAGGCTCACCATGAACGCCGCCACGACCCTGCCCCTGCGTGCCGTCAGGCGGATGCCGCGCACCCCCTGCCCGCCCCGGGCCTGGCGGTTGAAGCGCTCGACCTTCGTGCGCTTGCCGTACCCCGCATCGGTCACCATGAGGATGTCCGAGTCGTCCCGTGCGACGTCGAGCGAGACCAGCTCGTCGCCGTCACGCAGGCGGATGCCGCGCACCCCGGCGGCATCACGGCCCATGGGGCGGACGTCGTCCTCGGAGAACCGGATGGTCATCCCCGATCGCGCGACCGCGAAGAGGTCCTCGCCGCCCGCGGTCGGCACGACGCGCACCAGCTCGTCGCCCTCTCGCAGGTTGATCGCGATGAAGCCCTCCCGGCGGGACTTGTCGTACTCACTGAACGCCGTCTTCTTCACCTGACCGCGCGCGGTCGCGAAGACGAGGTAGTGGTCGGCGGGGAAGTCCCGCGTCTCGACGACTGCCTGGATCGTCTCGCCCATCTCGAGGGGGAGCAGGTTCACGAGCGCGGTGCCACGGGCGGTGCGCTCCTTCGTCGGGATCTCGTGGCCGCGCAGGCGGTAGACCCGCCCCCGGTTGGAGAAGAGCAGGAGGTACGAGAGCGCGGTCGTGTGCACGACGTTGGTGACGAGGTCCTCCTCCTTCAGGCGCGCGCCCTGCACCCCGCGCCCGCCGCGCCCTTGGGTCCTGAAGGCGTCGGCGGACACCGCCTTGATGTAGCCGGCGGCGGTCGTCGTGACCACGATCTCCTCGTCGGCGACGAGATCTTCCACTCCGAGCTCGCCCGGGTCGTGGGTGATCACCGAGCGCCGCGGGTCCGCGAACTTGTCACGGATGGCAGTCATCTCCGTCGCGATGACGCCCCGCAGCTTCGCCGCGTCGGCGAGGATGGCCTGGAGCTCGGCGATGGTCGCACGCAGCTGCGCCATCTCCTCTTCGAGCTCCCTGCGGCCCAGCCGCGTGAGCCTGCCCAGCGTCATGTCCAAGATGTGGTTGGCCTGCTCCTCGCTGAAAACGAAAGGCGCGGCCATGAGCGCGCCACGGGCCGCCGAACGGTCGTCGGACGCCCGGATCGCCGCGATCACCGCGTCGAGCATGTCGATCGCTCGCAGCAGCCCTTCGACGATGTGCGCGCGAGCCTCTGCCTTGCGCAGCCGGAACTCGGAGCGCCGGCGGACCACCTCGACCTGATGGTCGACGTAGTGACGGAGCATCTGGGCGAGGTTCAGCGTCCTGGGCACCCCG
This sequence comes from Actinomycetes bacterium, assembly GCA_021822565.1. Taxonomy (GTDB): domain Bacteria; phylum Actinomycetota; class Acidimicrobiia; order Acidimicrobiales; family RAAP-2; genus JAJYVT01. Next base: position 30,613 of record JAKAQM010000003.1, read on the forward strand.
TCGACCAGGGCCAGCATGTTCACGCCGAAGTTGGTCTGCAGCGGCGTGTGCTTGTACAGCTTGTTCAGCACGACGTTCGCGTTGGCGTCCCGCTTCAGGCGGATGACGAGACGGGTCTTCTTTCCCGCCGAGGAGTCGAGCACCTCTGCGATGCCCTCGACCTCGCCGGAGCGGACGAGATCGTCGATCTTCTGGCTGATGACCGGGACCGACGTCTGGTACGGGATCTCGGTGACGACGATGCGGGTCGCGTCGCGCGCCTCTTCGATCTCGGCGACCGCGCGCATCTTCACCGAGCCCCGTCCGGTCCGGTAGGCGTCGAGGATCCCCTGGCGGCCCAGGATCTGGCCGCCCGTCGGGAAGTCCGGCCCCTTCACGAACTGCATCAGCTCGTCCGACGTCGCCTCGGGGTGCTCGAGGAGATGGATGGCTGCGTCGATGACCTCGCCCATGTTGTGCGGGGGGATGTTCGTCGCCATCCCGACCGCGATCCCCTGCGACCCGTTGACGAGCAGGTTCGGGAAGCGCGCCGGGAGGACCACCGGCTGCTCGGCGCTGTTGGCGTAGTTCGGCTCGAAGTCGACGGTGTCCTCGTCGATCCCCGCCATGAGGTCCAACGCGAGCGCCTGCAGCCGGCACTCGGTGTAGCGCATCGCTGCCGGTCCCTCGTCGGGGCCAGGCCCTCCGAAGCTCCCGTGGCCGTCGATGAGGGGGTGCCGCATGGAGAAGTCCTGCACCATGCGGACCAACGCGTCGTAGATCGCGGCGTCGCCGTGCGGGTGGAAGGTCCCCATCACCTCGCCGACGACCGCGGCGCACTTCACGTGCGGGCGATCGGGGCGGAGGTTCTGCTCGAACATCGAGTAGAGGATCCGCCGGTGCACGGGCTTGAGCCCGTCTCGGACGTCTGGGAGCGCCCTGGAGACGATGACCGACATCGAGTACTCGAGGAACGAGCGCTCCATCTCCTCTTGGATCTCGATCGGCTCGATGAACCCGAGGATCTCGCCCTCGCCATCGCCGCCCGGCGGCGCGCCGGCGGCGCCGTTCGTGGAAGATCCGCTGGTGGTCGGCCGTCTCGCCATCGTGCGGTGCCCCCTCAGATGTCGAGGAAGCGGACGTCCTTCGCGTTGGTCTGGATGAAGTGCCGACGCAGCTCGACGTCGTCACCCATGAGCACCGAGCAGACGTCGTCGGCGAGCGCCGCCTGCTCGACGTTGATCTGCAGGAGGGAGCGCTTGGCCGGGTCGATCGTGGTGTCGCGCAGCTCGTGGAAGTCCATCTCGCCGAGCCCCTTCAGGCGCTGGAAGTCCTGGCGGTGGTCGGGGTGCTCGGCCATGAAGGCGTCCTTGGCCGCGTCGTCCTTCAGGTAGATCTTCTCCTTGCCGACGAGCGTCGAGTAGAGGGGCGGCTGGGCGACGTACACGAAGCCCCCCTCGACGAGCGGCTTCATCTGCCGGAAGAAGAACGTGAGGAGCAGGGTGCGGATGTGGCTCCCGTCGACGTCGGCGTCGGCGAGGACGATCACCTTGTGGTAGCGGATCTTCGCCACGTCGAAGTCCTCGCCGAGACCGGCGCCGATCGCGGCGATGAGCGCCTGGATCTCGGTGTTCTTCAGCATCTTGTCCAGGCGCGCGCGCTCGACGTTGAGGATCTTGCCGCGGATGGGGAGGATCGCCTGGGTCCGGGGGTCGCGCGCGTCCTTCGCCGAGCTCCCTGCCGAGTTCCCCTCGACGATGAACAGCTCGCACTCCCGCCGGTCCCGCGACGAGCAATCGATGAGCTTCCCGGGCAGGCCCGCCCCGTCGAGCCCGGACTTGCGACGGGTGAGATCGCGCGCGTGCTGCGCGGCCACACGTGCGCGCTGGGCCAGCAGCGCCTTCTTCACGATCTGGTTGGCCTCGGTCGGGTTCTCCTCGAGCCACTCGGCCAGCTTGTCGTTGGTCGCGCGCTCGACGAGGGAGCGGATCGACACGTTGCCGAGCTTCGCCTTGGTCTGGCCCTCGAACTGCGGGTCCTTCAGGCGTACCGAGACGATGGCGGTGAGCCCTTCCCGGATGTCCTTGCCGTCGAGGTTCTCCTCCTTCTCCTTCAGGAGGTTCCGAGCGCGCGCGTAGCGGTTGACCACGTTCGTCAGAGCTTTCTTGAAGCCCTCCTCGTGCATCCCTCCCTCGATCGTGGAAATGCCGTTCGCGAACGAGAAGATGCTCTCGTTGAACCCGGTGTTCCACTGGAGCGCAACCTCGACCTCCTGGGTCTCCTCGACCTGCTGGTAGGAGGCGACCTTGCGGAAGAGGGACTCCTTCGACGCATTGAGGTGCTTCACGTAGTCGACGATCCCGCCGTTGTACCTGAAGACCTCCTTCTTGCCTCCGCCCCTGCGATCGTCGGAGAAGCGGATCTCGAGCCCGCGGTTCAAGAACGCCATCACCTGCAGGCGTTCGGTGATGGTCTGCGCCCGGAACTCCACCTCTTCGAAGATCGACGGGTCCGGCCAGAACGTGACCGTGGTCCCGGTGCGCCCCCTCGGAGCGCCCCCTCGGACCTCGAGCGGCGACTTGATCTCGCCGCCGTTCGCGAACTCCATGACGTAGTGCTTCTCGTCGCGATCGATCTCGAGGACGAGCCGGACGGACAGCGCGTTCACCACCGAGGCACCCACCCCGTGCAACCCGCCGGAGACCTTGTACCCGCGGCCTCCGAACTTTCCGCCGGCGTGCAACGTCGTGTACACGATCTCCGCCGCGGACCGCTCGGGGTACTGCGGATGGGGATCGACCGGGATCCCGCGACCGTTTGTCTCGACGCGACAGCCTCCGTCGGCGAGCAAGGCGACGTCGATCCGGGTGCAGTACCCGGCCATCGCCTCGTCGACCGCGTTGTCCACGATCTCCCAGACGAGGTGGTGGAGACCGGTCGGCCCGGTCGAACCGATGTACATCCCCGGGCGGAGGCGGACGGGCTCGAGACCTTCGAGGACGGTGATGTCGCTCGCCATGTACGAGCCACCGTCAGCTGCCACGTTCTGCCTCCTCGCCATGCTCCACGGGCGCGCTCCTTCAGGCCGATCGTCCCGCTGTCCGCGCACCACGACCCCGTGGGTCCGAGTCGACGACATGCAATTCGCGGACAGCTCAGTCTACCCGACCGACGCCTGGGAACCGCACCCGTGCAGCGCGCCGGCGTGGTCCCCGACGCGTCGAGGCGTCGTCTCCCAACGGTCGCGCCCCACGTCCGGCGCGCGCCGTGCTCGGAATCAACGCCGGATGCCGACCACGACGTCCAGGCGCTCGATCGATTCGCCGGTGCGTTCGGCCAGCCGTGCGAGGATGCCTGGCGCCAGGACCCGCAGCTGCGTCGCCCAGGCCGGCTGGTCGACCTCGACGACCAGCGTGCCGCCACCGAGCCGGAGGGGCTTGGTGTGACGCGCGACCGACGAGCCGACGAGCTCCTCCCACCGGGAGAACACGGTCCCGAGGGCGGCTGCCGACGGAGCGGCCTCTGTGGTCGCGCCCCTTGGTCCCGATCCTCGGGGAGCCGGCGGGGCGAGTCCCGCCACGACGTCGTCGAGCGACTCCCCGAGGGGTCGGGGACCCCGATCGAGCTCGGCTCGCCGGCGCGTGCGCCGCCCGCTCGGGCGGTTCATGGCATCGGTCCCAGCGTCCGCACGTCGACGACGGCCCCGGCCTCGACGCCGTCGGGCAGCCGGGACGCGGTGGTGAGCAGCGCCTGGCCGGCGGGAAGCCTCCGCACGAGCGCGCGGCTTCGATCCGGGTCGAGCTCGGAGAACACGTCGTCGAGCAGCAGGAGCGGCCTAGCCCCCCGTCGTTCGCTCACCAGCTCGTGCAGCGCCAGCCGCAGCGCCAGCGCGAGGCTGCGCTGCTCGCCCTGTGAGGCCTGCGTGCGCGCGTCGCGCCCCTCGACGTGCAGGATGATCTCGTCTCGCTGCGGACCGACGGTGGAGATCCCTCGGCGGACGTCGTCACGTCGGCTCGCCGCGAGGGCCTGTACGAGGCTCCCCTCCCACCCCGCGACGTAGGTCACCGTCACCGCGGGCCGGGCCACGCCGACGCCCGCCAGGCTCGCGTACGCGTCGTCGACCAGCGCCGCGGCTTCCTCGACGAGCGCCCGCCGGCCCTCGGACACCGAGGTCCCGACCCCGCCGAGCCGCTCGTCCCACACGTCCAGCGTGGAGGCGATCTCCGGCGACAGCCTTCCTGCAGCCTGGCGGAGCAGCGCCGCACGCTGGCGCAGCACGCGCTCCATCGCGTCGAGATCCGAACCGGCCCGGCCGTCGACCAGCCTCAGCGCTGCGTCGAGCATCTCGCGTCGCCGGGCAGGGGGTCCCTGCACGAGGCCCAGGTCGTCGGGCGAGAAGACCGTGACGGGAACGGTGTCGGCAAGCTCGGCGCGTGAGTGCACGGCCCGGCGGTTGACCAGGGTCCGGGTGCCGCCGTCCGCGCGTAGCTCGCTCTCCACGAGCAACGGACGCCGCTCGCGTCGAAGCTCCGCGCGCACGATCCCGCGCTCGGCACCGTTGCGGACGATCACACTTCGACTGGTCGTTCTGAACGACCGGTGCGAGCCGAGGTACGCGACCGCCTCCAAGAACGTGGTCTTCCCCGAACCGTTCGGCCCGGTGAGCACCGTCGTCGCCTCCGGGTCGACCTCGAGGCACGCCTCGCAGAACCGGCGCACGTCGCGCAGCTCGAGGCGCAGGAGCCGGACGCTCATGTCGGGCAACGCCATCTCGGTGGCTGCAGCGCGTGGCGTCAGGAGATCCTGACCGGCATGAGCAGGTACCGGAAGTCGTCACGGCTGGCGGCTCGCACCGTCGCCGGCTTGGCCGGGGAGTCCGCCTCGAGGAACACCTCGTCGTCGAGCACCGCGTCCACGCCGTCGATGAGGTAGCTCGGGTTGAACGCGATCACGAGGTCCTCTCCGGTGAAGTCCCCGTCCACCGTCTCGCTCGCATCGCCGACCTCCTGGGAGACGACGGAGAGCTCGACCCCGCCGGGCCGCATCGAGAGCCGGACCGGGGTCGTGTTGTCGCGCACGAGCAGGCGGACCCTTCGGAGCGCCGCGAGCAGCGTCTCGCGTCCCACGTGCAGGCGGTTCGGGTACTGCTCGGGGATCAGCTGGCGGTAGTCGGGGTAGGTGCCTTCGAGCAGCCGCGTCGAGATCCGCACGCGACCGCTCGTGAACGTGATGTCCGAGAGCCCCGGAGCGATGCCCACCTCCGCTCCTGGACCTTCCCCCGCCGACCCCGCGCTCCCCGGTGCTGGCAGACGCTGCAGCTCGGTCAGGGCCCGGGCCGGAACCAGCACGTCGCCACCCTCGCCGAGCGTCGCCGCCCCGTGGACGTCGCGCAGCGCGAGCCGGTACGAATCCGTGGCGACCAGCCGTACCGCCCTGCCTTCGCTCGTCATCAGGACACCGGTGAGCAGGGGCCGCGCGTCGTCGTTGGACGCGGCGCGCACCACCTGGCGCAGCGCCTCGACGAGCAGCGCACGCGGAAGCGTGACCGACGGGGGGGGAGGAGCCGGCAGTGCCGGGAACTCCACTACGGGGAACGACCGCAGCCCGAAATGCGCCCTCGCCGAGGAGATCTCGACCTTCTCGTCGTCGGACTCGAGCGTCACCGCGCCTGCCTCGAGCGCGCGCACGACGTCCGCGGTGAGCCGGGCCGGCACGACGCAGGCACCGTCCTCGATACCGATGACCTCGTGCTCGACGCGCACCGTCAGGTCCAGGTCGGTGCCCGCCACCTCCAGGCGGTTCCCGAGCGCGCGCAGCATCAGGCCCGAGAGCACGGCCGACGCCGCCCCCCTTCCCCCCGCAGCTCGCCCTGCGGTGGTCAAGACATCGGCAAGGGAGTCCCGTTCGGACCGGAATTTCACCGCGCCATCCTTTCGGACGTTGGGAGGCTGAAGAGCTTCTCAGAGGTAGTAATGCTGGGGATTGTGGACGCGTGAGTGTCGCGCCTGGTCACGGCCGTGCGCCTTTCCACCGCTCGCAGCGTGGCAGTGGAGTGGAACGGTCGGAGGAACGGCCCGGGGTGTGCCGCTGTGGACAGTCGCCCGGCGCGTCCCCAGGATGCACGGTGGTCGTCCACAGGCCGGTGGTCACGCGCCGTTCCGGATCTTGACCGTCAGCTCCGTGACCTGCTCGTAGAGCTGGCGGCGCTCTTTCATGTGGGTCGTGATCTTGTCGACCGCGTGGATGACCGTGGTGTGGTCCCGTCCTCCGAAGACGCGGGCGATCGCGGGGTAGCTGTAGTCGGTGAGGTTCCGCACGAGGTACATCGCCACCTGTCGAGCGGTGACCAGCGGCCGCGTGCGGCTCGGCCCGCACAGCGCGTCGATCGTGAAGCCGTAGCTCGCCGCCGTCTCCTCGAGGATCATCTGTGGGGTGATCCGACGGGGTTCCACGGTCGAGACGATGTCGGCCAGGACGCGCTCGGCCAGCTCGAGGGAGATCGGCTCCCTACTCAGGCTTGCGAACGCGCTGACCCTGATGAGGGCGCCTTCGAGCTCTCGGATGTTGTTCTTGACGTGCGTGGCGATGAACTCCAAGACGTCGTCGGGGATGTCGTCGTGGTCGGCCTCGGCTTTCTTGCGGAGGATCGCGAGCCGGGTCTCGAGATCAGGGGGGTCGACCTCGGTGATCAAGCCGGAGAGGAACCGGCTGCGCAGCCGGTCCTCGAGCGTCTCGATGGATTTCGGTGGTCGGTCGGAGGTGAGCACGATCTGCTTGCCCGCGCCGTGGAGGTCGTTGTAGGTGTGGAAGAACTCCTCCTGTAGCCCTTCCTTGTTCTCCATGAACTGCACGTCGTCGATCAGCAGGACGTCGCACTCACGGTACCGGCGCTTGAACGCGATGGTCGTGGACATGCGGAGCGAGTCGACGAAGTCGTTCATGAAGGTCTCGGTCGTCACGTAGAGGACCGTGCGCACGGGGAAGTTCTCCTGCACGTAGTTCCCGATCGCGTGGAGCAGGTGGGTCTTGCCCAGGCCGGAGTCCCCGTAGATGAACAGCGGGTTGTACGAACGGCCGGGCGTCTCGGCCACCGCCTGCGCGGCGGCATGCGCGAGCCGGTTGGACGAGGCTGCGACGAAGCTGTCGAACGTGAACCGGCGGTCGAGCGAGACCGGCGCACCCTCTCTGGGGCGCTCTGCGGTGCGGCGTGGTCCCGTTCCGGGCACGAGCTGGCGAGGCTCCATGTCGGCGGGGAACCCCGGGCCCGGCGCGGTCGCAGCATCCGGTCCGGGGTGCGAGCCTGGCTCGGCACGCTGGGCCACCTCGAGGCGGACCTCGACGGCGTGGCCCGCGGCCGAGGAGACGGCCTCGGTGATCAGCGGCAGGAACCGGCCCTCGACACGCGCACGCACCACCGCGTTGGGCACGCCCAGCACCATGAGGTGACCGTCATAGGACACCGGCTGCATGCTCGAGAGCCACATCTGCCACGTCGTGTCCGAGACCTGGTCCCGTAGCGGTGCAGCGCATCTGGTCCACAGACCACTGGTCTCGTCCACCTGCTCCTCCGCGCACCCAAGGCGATCGTTGTCCACAGTGCCGTCCACAGGTGTGGAACATCGCACCAGCGTGGTCGATCGAAGGTACACCGTCGAGGGCTCGCCGACTAGTGGGCTGCTCCGTGGCAGCCCGGGGCCTTACACGGGTGGGGGTGGGCACCGACTAGTGTCATCAGCTGCGGTCACGTACGATCGCGAGACGACACCGCAGCCGCCGAGGGCGACGCGATCTCCGTGCGCCGGTGCGGGCCGAGCAGGGCCGCGCGCCGGGCAACACGGAAAGGCGTAACGACGTGAAACGAACCTACCAACCCAACACGCGCAAGCGGGCGAAGCGCCATGGCTTCCGCCATCGCATGTCGACGCGCGCAGGACGGGCGATCCTGAAGGCGAGACGGCTCAAAGGGCGTCATCGGTTGACGGTGTGAGCCGGCGGTCCCCTGCTCCCGTCGCACCGATGAGACGATGGCACCCGTCGTAGGAAGGATCCGCACGAAGGCGACGTTCCGCGCGTTGTCGCGCCCCGATGGCCGTGGCCGGCGCGGACCGGTCAGTGTCGACTTCAGCCGGGTGGCGGGCACCGGTGGGCTCCCATTGGTGGGCTATGCGATCGGCCGTCGGTACGGCAATGCCGTCGCACGGAACCGGCTGCGCCGGCGCCTGCGCGCGGCGGTGCGAGCCGCGGGCCCGTGTCTCGATGCAGGCGCGTACCTCGTGCGCGCGACGCCGGACGTGGACCAGCTCGACTTCGAGGGCTTGTGCCGAGCGGTGAGCGCCGCGGCGCGATCCGCTGCCGATCGAGCCCGGAGCGCCGCCGGCGACGGGGAAGGACGTGAGGAGTGAAGAGCGCCCGGACTGCACACGACCACGAGCTCCACGAGGAGGCGACGCCGGCCGAGGATCCCCGGATGCGGCGGACCGTCGGCCAGCGAGCGGCGCTGGGGGCGCTGCGTGCCTACCAGTCCGCGCGCGCCGGTCAGCTGTCCCCCTGTCGCTTCTACCCGAGCTGTTCGGCGTACGCCGTCGAGGCGGTGGAGCGTCACGGCGCGCGGCGAGGGATGTGGCTGGCGGTACGCCGGCTGGCGCGCTGCCATCCCCTGGGTGGGCGCGGCGTCGACCTCGTCCCGCTCGAAGTCGGGCGCCGCCGGCGGAGGAAGGGATGACCGTGCACCTGGCCGTCCTCATGGCGGAGAACTCGCTCTTCAAGGCGATCGGCGAGATCTTCCACCCGCTGTTCGTGGCGATCGCCGACGTGCTGGCGTGGATCTACGGCATCGTGCCGACATACACCGTCGCGATCGTCCTGCTCACCGTCGTGATCATGGCGCTGCTGACGCCGCTCACCATCAAGAGCACCCGATCGATGCTCGCGATGCAAGCCCTCCAGCCCGAGATGCAGAAGCTACGGGCGAAGTACAAGGGCGCGGAGAACCGCCAGCAGTTGAACGAAGAGCTGATGAAGCTCTATCGGGAGCACGGGGTGAGCCCGACGGGGGGCTGCCTGCCGATGTTCCTCCAGATGCCCGCCTTCATCGTGCTCTACGACGTGATCAGAGGGCTCGCGAACACGGTGAAGCGCGGCGCCACCCTCACGACAGGCAAGACGTGCACGCACACGGTCTGCGCCACACCGCGCTACGTGCCGCACCACTCGGCCATCTACGACAACCTGATCAAGACGCCCGGGGTCATGCACTCGGTTGGGCTGAACCTCGCGGCGAAGCCGCTGACACACCACGCGAGCTGGGTGGACTACATCCCCTACTTCGCGTTGCTTGCCGTCGCCGTCTTGCTGCAGTACCTCCAGATGGCCCAGATGACCCGGCGGAACAAGCGGAACAACACCGCGCAGGCGATGCCTCAGCAGATGCAGACGATGCAGCGGGTCATGCCGCTCATCTTCGCGTACATCTACTTCCTCGTCCCCGCCGGGGTGGTGATCTACATGATCGTGTCCTCGGGAATCCGGGTCATCACCCAGGACCTCATGTTCAGATCGGGTGTCGTCCAGGCACCCGGTGGTGAGCGGCAGGTCGGCGCCGCGAAGGCCAAGCCCTCGGGTGCGCCGGCGGTGGTCGACGCACGGTCGTCGGCGACGGCTCCACGCCGGCAGGGTTCGAGGCAGGCACCCGCAACGTCGTCCACGGCGCTTCCGGCGGAAGGTGACGAGCGTGCGCTCACCGCCGGGGGACAAGTCGCGGGGACGAACGGTGCGCAGCCGGGCTCGGCCGGCGGGGCAGGAACGTCCAGCGCCCGGCGAAACCGTGGAAAACAAGGTAATACCGGTGGTACTACCTCTTCGATGCCGGCGAGTCCGCCGCCTGCGCCAAAGCCACACCCGAGATCGAAGTCGAAACGCGCACGGAAGGCTCGCTGAGTTGGAATGGGTTGAGACGAAGGGGAAGTCGGTCGCCGAGGCGAAAGAGCGGGCGCTCGAGCACCTCGGGGTATCCGAGAAGGACGCGGAGCTCGTGGTCCTCGCGGAACCGAAGATCGGCCTGTTCGGCAGGGTCAGGGGAGAGGCTCGGGTGCGAGCCCGGGTCCGACCGGTCGAGCCGCGCCCGAAGCGCACCCGGCGTCAGCGTGGGACGCAGCGGGGCGGGAGGGAGCGCGTCGGCGACGGAGCGCGCCGGCCTCGGCAGCGCAGCAGCGGGGGCGGCACGGGTGGCGGTGCAGGGGGCGAACGGGAACCCCGGGTCTCGGCTGGCGCGCAGCCAGTGCACGAGGGTGTTGCCGAAGAGACCGGCGGCGCTCCTGCTGCGCGACGGCGCAGGCGGCGGCGAAGCGGTGCTGGCTCGCGTGTCGCGAGCGAGCAGGTGGTCGAACCTGCGGTGCAGGAATGGTCCGGCGGGGAAGCCGCCCCAGCACGCAACGGCGTGCGTCGAGCCACCGGGACGACGGGCCCGTTGGAGGCAGCGAAGGAGGAGCACACGGTGGCTGAAGGGATCACTCTGGAAGAACAGGCAAAGGTGGCCAAGGAGTTTCTCGAGGGGCTTCTCGATCGCTACGGGATCGAAGCGACGATCGAGGTCCGGGAACTGGACGAGGAGACGGTTGAGCTCGCCGCGCGCGGTGAGGGGCTCGGCGTCCTCGTCGGTCCGAAGGGGGCAACCCTTGCCGCACTGCAGGACGTGACGAGGACGGTCGTTCAGAAGCACTTCCCGAACCGCACGGACCGGATCCTCGTCGACGTCGCGGGCTACCGCGAGCGGCGCGTGGCGGCGCTGCGACGCTTCACCACCGAGGTGGCGGCCGACGTGCTGGAGTCCGGCACCGAACGTGCGCTCGAGCCGATGTCCGCCGCCGACCGGAAGGTCGTGCACGACACCGTGGTCACGATCGACGGTGTGACCTCGAGCTCACAGGGGGAAGAGCCTCGCCGCTTCGTGGTCATCTCCCCTGCCACCTGAGCAGGGTCGACACCGCGACGACGCCGGCGACCGACCACTCGGGAACGTCCGTACCGCATCACCGCCGGCGGTGACGGATCGTTGGGCGACGCTGGGTGATCTCCTGGGCGAGGCGCGAGATCTCGGCTTCCTGGGGCCAGGACCGATCTCGAGCCACGTCGACCAATCCCGAGCCTTCGCAGACGCGGTCGGAACGGTGCGCTCGGCCACGCATTCGGCGCGGGGGGAGGCGACGGCAGCCGCCCCCCGATCGGTCGTCGATCTTGGCTCGGGGGCAGGCGTGCCCGGGCTCGTGCTCGCTCTCACCTGGGAACGTACGGCGTTCGTGCTCGTCGAAGCCCACCTGCGTCGAGCGGCGTTCCTCGTCCGTGCGGTTCGCGTGCTGGAGCTCACCGCGCGAGTGGCCGTCGTGGCGGAGCGGGCGGAGATCTTCGGACAGACACCCTCGAGACGGGGCAGCTTCGACGTCGTCACGGCCAGAGGCTTCGCCCGGCCGGCGGTGGTCGCCGAGTGCGCGGCTCCGTTGCTCGATGTCGGGGGGTTGCTCGTCGTGTCCGAACCCCCGCCCGGCACGGCCTCGTGTGGGGTGCGGTGGTCGGCGCATGGCCTGGCGCAGCTGGGTATGGGAAGGGCGCAACCGTCAGGGTCTGCGTACCAGTTCGCCGTCGTGACCCAGGAGCAGCCGTGCCCGGCGCGGTTCCCGCGAAGAGTCGGGGTACCGGGCAAGCGCCCGCTGTTCTGAGTCCCCCGTTCCTCGCCGCGGTCCTCGCCCAGGTCCCTCGGACGCCGTGGCCCGAGGATGATGAGCGCGATCGCACGGGTTCAAGACGGCCGCGATCTCTGGCGGAGCCGGGGGCTGCGCGTCCTCGGGTGACATGCAATTCCGCAGGTGCCACGATTGCCTGGGCGGTCACCTCCGAGATCCCCGGGAACGACGTGAGCAGCCTGACCGCTGAAGTGGCTTTCGAGGGCAGTGCCCAGGCGGTCGAGCTTCTTTCTCATCCGACCCTTGGCCATCTCGGCAACAACCTCTGGGTCCCGCTCGCCGACGATCAGGACTCGATTGTCGTTCGGATCTCGGGCGGGGGCACGAAGGGGGGCCGCACCATGTAGTGAGCGGCCACGTCGGCCAACCACCCGGCGTCGGACAGGTCCGCGGTGCGCTGGCACGTTCTTCGCGTGCTGGGTGTTGCACAGCTGCAGCTTGCAGGAAAGGCGTTCCAACGCGTAGTGGACCGTCTGGCAGTAGACCCCCGTCGGCTCCATGCCGACGGTCGCTACCGCGGCGTCCATGAAAAACGCAGTGAGCTCGTCGGAACCCTCTTGGGACGTGGCGAACCGCTCTCTTCGAACCTCCACTGCCCGTTGGGCATCTGGATGCGGGTGCACGTGACCACGGGGTCGCGATGGACGTCGAGGCCCCCGGCCCTGTCCCGGATCTGCTTCACCCTCGGATCTGCTTCGCCGTCACTTCCTGTCGTCCTGCGTCGTCGGAGGCCACCGGGAGAGAACCACGGCGTGAAGTGGGATCTCAGGTTCGTGCTCGCAGCCGCCTACAGGGAGTTTCGCGTGGCCGCCGTCAACTCGCTGGTCCCCACGGTCCCGCACCAGACTGTAGGGGTTCTACGCGGCTGTAAGAAACCCTCGGCGAGCACATCCGGCCGCCGCCCGTCAGCATTTCATCCCTCGCAGGTGGCCGATCAGGTCATCGGGACGTGCTGGTGTTCGGAGCGTCGGGAGTCCCGTTCTCACGATCGCTGGAGCCGACCGATCCGTGTCGTGGTTCAGTCGATCGGGCTCGAGGGCTCAGGGGTGCTCGACTGGCGGAGGGAGTCGAACGCGGCTGCAGCAAGGCGGCGCCGGAGATCGTCGGGTGGTTCTGGCTGCTGGCGGGCGAGTGCGCCCTGGGACTCCGATCCCTGCAGTGGCAAAGGGGGGATGCCCAGCTGGCGTGCGTAGCGATCGCACATCGCGAGAAACCGGGTGTACGCGTAGTGGTCCAACGATGGGCTGAGGGATCGGCGTAGGAGCGGGACGAGGTGATCGCGGAGGTATGCGCCGCGTGCCATCCACTGGTAGTAGCGGCGCCCGCCGTGGTCGTATGGGCCGTAGAGCCGGCCACCTGGGAAGGTTGCCACGAGCCAGCGGAAGAGCGCCTCGTGACGCTCGTGCATTCGGAGGGTGATCTGCGGCTGGCGCCCGTCCCCGCCGAAGTGGCCTTCGCCGATGAGCAGGCCAACGAGCAGGCCTTTGTCGAATTCGGTCGCCATTGTGCGTTCACCCCAGGTCTTGACGAGCTCCCCCGTTGTTTCACCGTAAGGTTACACGTGGAACACTCCTGGCCGCAGCGTCCTGTTCCGTGGGCTGCTCCCCGAGCTGCTCCGCAGACGTCGACCGGTTGCTCAACGCCTGCATCTGCCGACGAACGGGCGAGGCCTCGAAGGCTGGCCTTGTTTCACCGTAAGGTTGCACGTGGAACACCTCTGAGGTCGAGATCCGTGTGATGCCGTGATCTCGACATCGACCTCGAGTGGACCCCGGCCGAAACGCAGTCTGCCAAGAAGCTTGACGTCGCGCACCGCACGAGCGAGGATGGTCGCCGTGCGCAAGTTGGGTATGCCGATGAAGGATCCCGCATACTCCGGGGGCTGCGGCAGAGCAGCGATGCGGTCTCGTGCCCGGCCGTTCCCACGGGTGTCAGGGCCTGGGCACCAGTGAGGATCATCGGGCGTCGGCGTCGCGAGAATGACGCGCCTTCGGCCGCGTCGTTGGAACTGGATGTGGATGAGCCCGCGGTGATCATCATCGATGACGACGGACGGCGCGTCGACCGGAACGCTGGTGACGAGCCGCGTGAACTGCCGCGTGACGAGCCCCACGCAGCCCTACCTCGGGACCCTGACCTCACAGCAGCCGAGGGACCTGCCGAGGCCAATGACGAAGGAGTCGAAGCACGTCACCTGCCCGAAGAGGCGAGCACGGTCGAGCTCCTCGCACGTGTCGACGACGCAGGGCCGCCACCTCCCGAGCTCCGTGTGGAATCGCTGCCCGAAGCGCAGAGCGGAGCCGATCCCGATGACGCCGCGGAAGGTGCCGACGAGGCGACGCCGACGGATTCGGCCCGGCGTGGACGCGTCCCTCCCCAAGTCCCTGCTGGAATGCTCGATCTATCGGACGATCGGGGCGTGGCGACGTTTCGTCCTCTGCCGAGAGTGATCGCGATCGCCAACCAGAAGGGTGGGGTCGGGAAGACGACCACGACGGTGAACCTCGGTGCTGCCCTCGCAGAGCTCGGCTACCGGATCCTGGTCGTCGATCTCGATCCACAGGGCAACGCGACGACCGGCCTCGGGATCGACGCCCGGAACTTCGAGCGATCGATGTACGACGTGATCATGCACGACACGCCGCTCGAGGATTGCATCGAGCCGACGAGCGTGCGGAACCTGTTCGTGGCACCTGCCACGATCGATCTTGCTGGCGTGGAGATCGAGCTGGTACCGGTCTTCAGTCGGGAGCTGCGGCTGCGACGAGCGGTGGAGACGGTGCTCGAGGACTTCGACTTCGTCTTGATCGACTGCCCACCTTCGCTCGGGCTGATCACGGTGAACGGGCTTGCCGCTGCGAGCGAGGTGCTCGTCCCGATCCAGTGCGAGTACTACGCCCTCGAGGGGCTCGGACAGCTTCTCCGCAACGTCCATCTGGTCGCGTCGAACCTGAATGATCGTCTCGAGGTGAGCGCGATCGTGCTCACGATGTACGACGCGAGGACGCGGCTCGCCGTGGACGTGGCTGCCGAGGTGCGTCAGCATTTCGGTGCCAGGGTGTGCAATATCGTCATTCCCCGAACGGTCAGGCTCTCCGAAGCACCTTCCTTCGGGCAGCCGATCACGGTGTTCGATCCGTCCTCACGCGGGGCGGTGGCCTATCGAGAGCTTGCAAAGGAGGTGAGCAATGGCGCGGCGCAGCGGACTGGGTAAGGGTCTGGGTGCTCTGATCCCGACCGAGGTGACGGGGTCGCAGGGGAGCGCTCTGCGCGAGGTCCCGATCTCGAGCATTCGTCCCAACGCCCTCCAGCCGAGGACCCATTTCGACGAGGAGGCGATGTCTTCCCTCGCTGCCTCGATCAGGGAGCTCGGCGTGCTCCAACCAGTCCTGGTCCGTCCGATCGGGGACGGAGCGGAGTACGAGCTCATCGCAGGTGAGCGGCGTTGGCGAGCAGCGCGACGCGCCGGGCTCCAGTCCATTCCCGTGCTCGTGCGTGAGGTGTCCGCCGATGCGCACAGTCTGGAGCAGGCGTTGGTCGAGAACCTTCACCGAGAGGATCTCGGCCCGCTCGAAGAGGCGGCTGCGTACCAGCAGCTGATCGACGATTTCGGCCATACGCACGAGCAAGTGGCGACGCGAGTTGGCAAGAGCCGCGCCACCATTACGAACACGCTTCGCCTTCTCCAGCTCCCGACGGGCGCCCAGCGGGCGCTCGCCGACGGCTCCATCTCCGCCGGTCATGCTCGGGCGCTGCTCGGTACGCCGGACAGAGCCCTCCAGGACGCGCTGGTGAGCCGGATCGTCGCAGAGGGACTGACCGTCCGACAGGTCGAGGAGGCCGTGAGAGCGGCCGGTGCGGAGGGAGAGGACGCGACGACGCCTCGAGACCCGACCGGTGCGTTCGACACCGAAGGGCCGACCATTGGCACGGCCAATGGTAGTACCGGAGGTACGACCAGAGTTGGTGCTCCTCGGAGACTTCCAGAGCCAGGCCTTCTCGAGCTGGAGGAGCTGCTCTCGGCCCATCTGAACACGCGGGTGAAGGTCGAGCTACGCAATCGGCGCGGCAGGGTGGTGGTCGAGTTCGCCACCCTCGAGGATCTCGAGCGCATCTACAGGGCGATGGTCGAGACTCCCCGACCGCCGACCCCAGCTCCGGGGTACGCACCTCCAGCTCCGGGGTACTGAGAGGTTCCGGGGGCGCCGGAACCCTCAACGCTCAACCCGCAGTTCACCGATATCCACAACCTGTGCATGACCTTGTGGATTGTTGCGGCTCGTCTCGAGCTGGAGCCGGACGGCCGTCTGGCTCCGCTAGAGGTCTCGTGTGGTCGTGGCCAGGTCACTCCCACGGGCCGGATGCCCAGGTCGCGAGGGCGCTGACGAGCGCCTCGGCGAGGGCTGAGCCGTGCTCCACGACGGCGGCGGCGGGCCCGACCTCGACGATGACCGCGGGCATGCGGGTCTCTCGGAGCACGGCGATCGACATGCCGTGGGCACCGAGATCCGGCACGCCGAGGGCGCCGGGCACGATTCGCTGGATGGCTTCGGCGAGCAGGCGGCCGCCGACCGACTCGTCGCGATAGCCCGAGTAGTAGGCAGCGAGCGTGCCGACGCGCTCCGGCTCGAGCCTGAGCATGAGGTACACGTCGGCACGAACCCCGTTGGCCTGCTGCGCCTGGGCAGAGTCGTCAGGGTGGTGGAGGGTGGTCACGCACGCTCCGTGGGTGACCAGGCGCCGGCGGAGCGCCGCGAGCGGTGCAGCCAGGCCGCCGGGCTCGCCGATGGCGACGTGGCGTCCGGAGAGCGTAGGTGGGGAATGACGAAGGAGCTCCTTGGCGCGCACCGTCGAGACGAGCTGGAGAGGTGCGGCAACCCGTGCGGCAACCCGACGGAGCTCGCGCAGCGTGTCGCTGCCGAGGATCCCGTCGACTGGGAGGGCCGCGTTCTCCTGGAACTCGCGCAGGGCCTTGGCGGTGGAGTCGCCGAAGATGCCGTCGACGCGCCCGGTGTCGAACCCGAGCGCGCACAGGCGCTGCTGCAGCTCGGCGACGTCGTCGCCGCGCAGCATCGGCGCCCGACGGTACAAGAAGCGGTCGCCGAGGCGGTGCCCGGCCTCCACGAGGGTCTGCCACGTCTGCGCGCCGCAGACGCCGTCGACCCGGAGCCCCCGGTATCGCTGGAACGCCTCGATCGACGCTCGGGTCGCCCGTCCGAAGTCCCCCGCCACGTCGCTGATGGGGCCGTAGCCCAGTGAGCGGAGCCGGTCTTGGACGTCCGCCACCGCCTCGCCGCGGTCTCCCTCGCGCAGCGGCAGCGCGGCGTCCCGGCCGGCTGCCACGCGGTCTACAGGTAGTTCGACAGCTCCTGGATCAGCTGGCCCTTCGGCTTCGCGCCGATCAGCCTGACCCGGGGCTCGCCGTCCTTGAAGAGGATCAGCGTGGGGATGCTCATGACGTCGAAGCGGCGCGTCACGTCCAGGTTCTCGTCGATGTTCAGCTTGGCGATCTGCAGCTTGCCCGCCTGCTCCGACGCGATCTCCTCCAGAACCGGGGCGATCATCTTGCACGGTCCGCACCATTCGGCCCAGAAGTCGACGAGGACTGGAACCTCTGCCGTCTTGACATGCTCGTCAAACGTAGCGTCGTCCAACGTCACGATCGCCTTGTTCATACGGTCCTCCTCGTCGATCTCGGGCCCTGGGGACATCCAGGGCCCGCCAGCTCCATCTGCTCGTTCGAATGCCAGGAACCCGATCCTGCACCCGGTTGTTCCCGTCGTGCAGGTCGGCAGTCCCCGGGGGCGCTCCGGCGCCTCCCGGCGGTCACGATCCGCGGGCCTCCAGCCAGCGCTCCGCGTCGATGGCGGCCATGCAGCCAGACCCCGCGGCCGTGATCGCCTGACGGTAGGTCTGGTCCTGGACGTCCCCGCATGCGAACACCCCGTCGACGCTCGTCGCGGTGCCATTGCGGGTGACGACGTACCCCTGGTCGTCGAGCTCGACGTGACCGCGGAACACGTCCGTGCTCGGGCGGTGCCCGATCGACACGAAGAGACCGGTGACCGGGAGCTCCTGCACCTCGCCGGTCGCCGACTGGCGGAGACGGATCCCGGTGACCTTCCCGTCGCCGAGCACCGCTGTGACCTGGTGTGTGAAGAGGAAGTCGATGCCGGGATTTGCAAAGGCGCGATCCTGCATGATCCGGGACGCACGAAGCCGGTCGCGCCGGTGGACGACGGTCACCTTGGACGCGAACCGGGTGAGGAACAGCGCCTCTTCGATCGCCGAGTCGCCGCCGCCGACCACCGCGATGTGCTGGCCGCGGAAGAAGAAGCCGTCGCACGTCGCGCACGTCGAGACGCCGTAGCCCAAGAGCTCGTCCTCGCCTGGCACGCCGAGCATGAGCGATTGGGCGCCCGTGGCGATGATGAGGCTCTCGGCCCCGTACGTGGGCTCGGTCGCGCCGGGGTCCCCCGTCCACACCGCGAAGGGGTTCGTGTCGAGGCGGACCTTCGTCACCCTCGCCGTCACGATGTCCGCACCGAAGCGCGCGGCCTGCGAGCGCATGGCCGTCATGAGCTCAGGACCGAGGATCCCGTCGGGGAAGCCGGGGAAGTTCTCGATCTCGGTGGTGAGCATGAGCTGTCCGCCGGGCTGGTCGCTGGTCGACGAGGGCTCACCCTCGACCACGACCGGGGCCAGCTGCGCGCGCGCCGTGTACACCGCGGCGGTCAACCCCGCCGGGCCCGAACCTGCGATGAGGACCTTCGCGTGAGCCGTCATCGGCCGTTCAGCGGGCTCGAGCCGGCGCCGTGCGGCGCGTCCAGACGGCGAGCCCGGCGAGCGTCAGGGCACCGCCGAGCACGATGTAGCTCAGCCAGACCTGGCGGCCGAAGACGTACACGTCGAAGATGCGCAGCACCGCGATGGAGCCGACCACGACGAGCACGGTGCCCAGGGCGGCGACGAGAAGCCCGAAGACGAGCGCCCTGGTGGCGAGGACCACCGGGCGGACCGCCTTGTCGTGGATGGTGTCGACGACGAGCTGCACCACGTCGGCCGCCCTGCGGGGAAGCTCGGTGGCGGCTTCTGCCGCCGCGGCGCCGACCCCCGGAGGCAGGTGCCCGGCGATCCCGGCCGCGCCAGCAGCCGGCGGCGTCGGTTCGGTCGACGTGCCCTGTGCTTCGCTCATGGCCTCGAGCCTACCGGCGGCGGTCGGCGCGCGGCTCGAAGCTGGTAGCAGACGGCGATCGAACCCGGCCCCGAGTGCGTGCCGACGACCGGGCCGAGGTCGGTGACGACCAGCTCGTGGTCGACCTCGACCGGGCGGAGCCGCTCGACGACCGCGTCGATGTCCGGAGCCGCGCCGTCGCACACGGCCAAGCGCTCGAGCGGGGCGTCGGCCGCGATCTTGGCGATCAAGTAGTCGAGCGCACGGCCGCGCGTGCGCTGCCTGGACTCCTGCTCGACGACGCCGTCGCGCACCTCGATGACGGGCTTGATGGAGAGGAGCGAGCCGACCAGCGCGGCTGCGCCGCCGATGCGCCCCCCGCGCTGGAGGTGGTCGAGCGTCCCGACGACGCCGAGCACGCGCGTGCGGTCGACGAGGTCGTGCGCGAGCGCGACGACGTCGTCGAGCCCGGCGCCCGAGGCGGCGAGCTCGGCAGCGGCGATGCACATGAGGCCCTGGCCCATGGTGAGCGATCGGGTGTCCACGACCACCACCGGGAGCTGCTCTGCAAAGTCGGCGGCGCCCGCGAGCGCGGCCTGGTAGGTGGCCGAGACCCCTGCCGACAGGGTCAGGCAGAGCACGCCGTCGGCGCCCGAGGCGGCGGCGTGCTCGTAGGCCGCGCGAAATGCCCCGGGCGGGGGCGCCGAGGTCTCGGGCAGCGAGGCCGACTCCCTGCACCGGCGCCAGAACTCGGCAGGGGAGAGGTCACGGCGGTCGAGCAGCTCCTCGTCGCCGAAGCGGATGGTGAGGGGGACGACGTCGATGCCGTAGCGGCCGGCGAGCTCTTCGGAGAGGTCGCACGCGCTGTCGGTGACGACCCGGACTCCTGCCACGTGCCTCTCCTCGGTTCCAGCGCCTGTCGAGCCCGACCGGCGGCTCGTCCGGCGGTCTCGCTGGCGCGAGCAACTTAGCGCGGGCGCCGCCTGCGCAGCGTCGTCCTGGTGCCACCCACCCAGCGGCGCTCGCCCGGGTCGTCGTCGTTGCCGTCGGCATCGGCACCGGCACCGGCACCGGGACGTGGCGTGGCGACGTGGCGTGTGTCGCGCGCTGCAGGAGGGCGCCGCGCCGCCGCGGTGAGGTTCCGGTTCGCTGCGCTCACGGACGTGGACCTGGCGATCGGGGCGCCGGGCGCCGGGACGATCCTGATGCGTGGGCCGGTGTTGACCGGGGTGCGCGGGTCTCCCCAGGCGGCGCCGATCCCTGCGCCCGCCCCGACGTCGTCGCGATCGAACACTGTGCCTGTCCGGCGGGCTGTGCCCGCCGGAGCTCCTGGACCGGTCGGCTGGCCGGTCAAGAGCGCGAAAGGCTGGCGCCGCCCACCGAGCAGCGCGCCGATGCCCGCGTAGACGGCGCCACCCGCGGCGATGGCGGCAGCGACTCGGAGGAGCAGCCCGAGGCCGTGCTGGGTACCCGAGACGTTGGAGACGACCAGCACGACCGCGCCCATCACGATGGTCGCGCCCGCCGCCCTCCGAAGCGGGGCCCACGCCCTGGGTCCCCCGAGCGCTCCGAGCCACCGGCGGAGGACGACGATGCCGCAGAGCGCGGCGACGGTGTAGGCGATCGACAGGGAGAGGGCGAGGCCGCGTATGCCCAGCGGGCCGACGAGGACGAGCGCGAGGACGATGTTGAGGCCGTTCTCCACCACGTAGAGGTAGAAGGCCACCTTGGTGCGCTGCATCGCCTGGAGCACGCGTACGACGTAGAGGTACGTGCAGAACCCGGGCAGGCCGAGCGAGAACATCGCCAGAGCGGCTCCGGTGGTGCCGGTGGCCGCCGCCGTCGTGCTGCCGTGCCCGAGGAGGAGCGTGACGGCAGGGTGGGCGAGGATCAGCATGCCCATCGCCGACGGCAGGATCACCGCAAGCGTCGCGCGCAGCCCGCCCGTGAGGCGCCGGCGGAACCCCTCGTCGTCCCCCGTCGCCCATCGCTCGGCGAGGTCCGGCGTGACGGCGCTCATGATCGACACCGCGACCACCGCGTAGGGCATCTGCAAGAAGGTGTACGCGTACGTGTAGGACGACAACGGTCCTGTGCCCTTCGCGCCCACCGCGAGCGCGAGGACCACGTAGAGCGCGACCTGGTTGGCGATGACGAAGCCGAACGTCCACGACCCGAGCCGTACGACGGTGCGGACGGCCTCGTGCCTGGGCTCCCAGTGCCATCGGAGGCGCTCGAGCCCGATGCCGCGCAGGGCCGGGAGGAGCGCGATCGCCTGGAGGAGGACGCCGGCGGTGGTCCCGAGCCCGAGGAGGACGAGGTCGCCACCGTGACCGTGCACCGATGTGAGCGAGGGGAACCTCGGCACGAGAGCGTGGAACCACAGGCATACGCCGATCACGACGGCGTTGTTGACGATGGGGACCCACATCGGCGCGGCGAAGCGCCGGCGGGTGTTGAGGAGGGCGGCCATGAGCGAGATGACGCCGTAGAGGGCGACTTGCGGCACGAACCATCTGAGCAGGGTCGTCGCGACGGCCTTTTCCTGTGCGAGCGCCCGAGCGGCGGTCCCCGAGGCGTGGTCGAACGCGACGTACGCGCCGATCACCTGGGGCGCGAGCACCCAGAAGATGACCGTCATGACCACGAGCACGACGATCGCGACCGTGATGATCGCCGAGATCGCCCGCCACGCCTCGTGCTCGTCGCGCGTCGCGAGGCGGTCCACGAAGATGGGGATGAACGTCGCGGCGAGGATGCCGCCGAGCACGACGTCGTAGATCATGTTGGGCGTCGTGTTGGCGAGGTTGTACGCGTCGGCGAGATGGGTGAGGCCGAGCGCGTAGGCGAGGGCGATGATGCGGAGGAGCCCCGTGACCCGCGACACCGTGGTGCCTGCGGCCATCCACCCCGCCGCCCGGCGGAGCCCGACGCCGGTTGGCGCCGCATCTGTTCCTGCACCCGTGCTCGCGCTGACGGGGGTGCCGGACGCCGCCGCGGCACCCCCGCGCGCACCGGGCCCGGCCGCGGCGTCCGGTGACGTCAGGGACGATGGCGATGTGAGGGACGACGGTGACGCCTGGGACTCCGTGCGCATGCCGGCGCCGGGGAGGGCGGCGTGGGCCGGAGGCCGCGCGCGTCGGCGAAGGCTCTGTCGCGTCACGGTGCCGCCTCAATGGGGTCCGGCGACCTGGCGTGCCCGGAGCGCTTCTTGCGCCGGCTGGACCGCCAGGTGCGCGCCCACCACGCGAGGAGGACCGCCAGGGCGACCGCGGTCAGCACGATGCCGACGAGGGACGTCGCAGTCGAGCGGACGGTGAGCAGCGTGCGCGCGAAGACCAGACGGCCGTCGGGCGAGGTGAGGGTCACATGCAGCGGCAGGTCCCCCGAGCTGCGGGCCTCGACGTCCACGCGCCAGGCGTTCGTCGCATGGTCGAGCCGGATGAGCCGGCGTGTCCCGTGGTGGGGGAAGAGGAATTTGTTGCCGCTGACCGAGAGCCTGCCCAAGACGGTGTACTTCGCTGCGGACACCACGGTGATGGGGATCACGCCTGTGCGGGCGGTGAGGGTGTACGTGGTCTCCTTGGCGAACCTGACCAGGTGGAGCTGGGCGTCGAGGAGCCGTTCGACCGTGGACACCCCCCGGGCGCGGCGGCTCGCCGAGAGCGCCTCTGTCTCCGAGGCGAGGAGGAGGTCGTCGAGCTCGGCTTCGACCCGGGGCGGGCGGCCTGTGACCGCGCGGTCGAAGCTCGTGAGCCGCAGGCGGGCGCGCGACACCGCGCGCGCGGCCGCTCGGGTCATGACCGGACCGGACGCGGATCGGGCCAGCTGGCGGGGCCCGGCCGGGGTGACGGACGAGAAGAAGCGCGAGAGCGTCACGGGCTCGACGGTCGGGTTGTGGGTCAGTCCGGCGAGGAGCACCTGGTCGAAGACGGGGTTGGCCAGCCAGCCCTGGGGAGGCACCGCGACCAGGCCGCGGACCGCGACTGTGTTCGGGCGCTCGAAGTGGACCATGGCGAGATCGGCCAGCAGCTGCGTGGCTGCGAGGGCAGGGTCGTGCGGGAGCGCGGTGAACTGCCCATCGAGCCAGGTGTCGGTCTCTGCCGCCTGGACCGACGCGGACGTTCCTCCCTCTGGGAGCGTGAGCGAGAACGTCGACGCCCAGGTGCCGCGGCTTGTGGCGGCCGGTGTGGGCGCGAGGTTGGCGTCCGGGAGCACGAGCTGGGTCGCGTGGACCCGGGCCAGACCGCTGGCGATGTCGTTGCCGACGAGGCCGGTCTGGATCCAGGGCGAAGGGGTCGAGGTCGCCAGGACATGGAGGCGGTGCAGCACTGTGGTGCCGGCGGCCATCTGGGCGACGATCTCGGTCGGCTCGCCCGCGCCGGCGAGCGCGCCGAGGTCGACGGGGACGTACGGGCGCGCGAGGACCTCGTCGGCCGAAGGGTCCGCGGACAACGCCGCGAGCGTCGCGACCGCGGCCCGCCCGTCCGCGCCGGCGTGCTCCAGCGCCTGGAGGGTCTGTGGGGAGGCGTCGATGGAGAGCGGGACCGACGGCGCCGTACGGAGCTGGGAGATGAGGGTCTCGAGCGCCTGGGCCTCGTGTGCCGAGAGCGGGTCGATGGCCTGACCGAGCCGCGAGGGGTGCGGTGCCAGCGAGATCGGAGCGACGAGGGGGACGACCCAGGCGAGCTCCAGCGGGTGGGCGCTCGCGCCGGCGACATAGGTGAGGAAGGTGGTGAAACGACGCAGCACGCTCCCGTCCGCTTGCCGGAGCTCGACGACCACGGGGTACACGCCTGTGCATGTGCCACTCCCTGTCGGAGGAGCGCACGCGAGTCCGAGACGCAGCCCCTGTGTGCTGGCGGCGGCCTGCACGACGGAGAGGTCGACGGAGACGGCGCCTGGGACGTGGGGATCGGGCGGCAGCTGTGCGAGCGCCGCAGGAGCGGTCGTGGAGAGGGGGTAGCCCCGAGGGCCGTGGCGAACTGCGTCCACGAAGTCGTAGCGGCTGAGCAGCCGTGGGTAGAGCACCACGTCGACCAGCGCGCCGGTCGGTGCGTGGTGGGCGGAGAGCACGAGGTCGAAGGACGCCGGGGGCGCAGCGCTCCCAGCCGGGGCACCCGAGGGAGCGACCACCCACTCGGACTGGCTGTCGAGCAGGAATGTGGCGGCGCGCTGGGAGGTGCTGCCGGCGGCACCGGCTGCGGGGGTGACGAGCACGACGAGAGCCAGGCTGGCGAGGAGGACGGTCCACGCCAGTGCGGCGGCCCGGCGCGCCGTGCTGGGGGCCGAGCTGCGCTGCATCGACACCGCATGACGCTACTTCCCGTCGCTCGAGTCCACGCACCCGCGCGGCGCTCCGGGCTCGCGCGGCGCTCCGGGCTCGCGCGGCGCTCCGGGCTCGCGCGGCGCTCCGGGCTCGCGCGGCGCGGCGGTACGGTGGACCGGTGCAGCCCCCCCCACGTCCCCGAGCGCTTCCGCCCGCTCGTCGAGGCGACCTCGGCGCTC
>JAKAQM010000004.1 GCA_021822565.1 Actinomycetes bacterium
TGCTGGCCAGCTGCATCGGGACGCTGTGGGGAGCGATCTCGGGGTATGTTGGCGGGTGGGTGGACGCACTGATGATGCGCGTCGTGGACTCGGCCTTCGCCATCCCTCCGCTCCTTCTCCTCCTCTTGCTGGGCACGATCTTCACCCCGTCGGTGCCCGAGCTCATCGTCGTGCTGGGCCTGGTGTCGTGGCTGATCACCGCTCGGCTGGTTCGGGGCGATTCGCTTTCCCTGCGGACCAGGGAGTACGTCCAGGCGGCGATGTCCGCGGGCGCCAAGCGGCCTCGCGTGGTGGTCCGCCACGTCATCCCGAACGCGCTGGGCACCATCGTGGTGCAGAGCACGTTCGAGGTGGCGAACGCGATCCTCCTCCTTGCGTCCCTCAGCTTCCTGGGCCTGGGCCCGGCACCACCGGCGGCCAACTGGGGAGCGATGCTCAGCAACGGGCTGAACTACATCTACGCGGGGTACTGGTGGCAGATCTACCCGGCCGGACTGGCCATCGTGATCACGGTGCTGGCGTTCAACATGCTCGCGGAGTCCGTCCGGGACTCGTTTGAGACCCGGCTCGCCCGCGCATGAGCCCGACTGGTTCCGCGATCCATGACTGACTACGCCGATCTGGAGATCGTCGGCGGGCTGACCGAATGGGCGGAGGCCTTCACCGAGAAGCGCGCCCTGCCGGGCTCGGAGACGTTCAAGGACGCCATGCGCGCGCTCGGGACGGGTGTCGGGATCGTCACCGTCCAAGTGGGCGACGAGGTCTTCGGGCTGACGATCAACTCGTTCTGCTCGGTCTCCGCGAGCCCTCCCCAGCTTCTCGTGTCGCTCGCGCACGGGGCGAGCTGCCGAGAGCCGCTGCTGCGCCGGAGGCGCTTCGGCCTCTCCATTCTCGGCACCCAGCACCGGCAACTCGCCGAGCTGGGGGCGGTGCCGGGCGGTCCGAAGCGCATCGACATGTTCTGCGAGCGCCGGGGCGCCGACGGCCCAGTGATCGTCGCCGGAGCGCTCGCGAGCTTCGACTGCGCCGTCGCCCAGACGTTCGAGGTGAGCGACCACACCCTCGTCATCGGGCGCGTGGAGCAGGTCATCGTCGGAGAGGACCTCTCGAGCCCGCTCCTCTACCACGATCGGACCTTCAAGCAGCTCGGCGATCTGGTGGAGCCGCCCCCGGAGAAGGCGTAGCAGGGTTCTCGGGAGAGCCGAGACGACCACGGGCAGGCAAGACAAGAGCAGGCAAGACAAGAGCAGGCAAGACAAGAGCAGGGACAGGCAAGAACACACCAACAGATAGGAGAACAGCGTGAGGTTCAGCATCTACTCGGAGCTGCAGAGCTGGCCCGGCAAGTCCTACGACACCCTCTATGGCGAGGTCCTCGAGCAGATAGAGAACGCAGATCGCCTCGGCTACGACGCGTACCTGGCCGTCGAGCACGCGTTCTTCCCGAAGTTCTCGGCGTCCGTGAACGTGTTCGGGCTCTTCGGCATCGCTGCCGCGAGGACGCGCAACATCAAGTTCCGTGCGATGCTGCACATCCTGCCGTACCACAACCCGCTCGTGCTGGCGGCGATGATCCACGAGTTCTCCATCCTCACGCACGGGCGCTACGAGTTCGGTGTGGGTCGGGGCCACGGCTGGATCCCCTCGCCCGCAGGGCTCCCGCTGGACTCGACGTCGCGGCCTCGCTACGAAGAGGCGCTCGACCTCTTCATCGAAGCGCTCCACAAGGACGTCGTGTCGTTCCACGGCGAGTATTGGAACATCGAAGAGAGCCACGTGGTGCCGTTCAGCGGGCACGACTTCCGCGTGATCCTCGGCGGAACGTCGGATCGCACGTACGACCTCGCCGCCGAGCACGGATGGGGCGTGGCCGTGCCTCCGCTCCTGCCGTACTCGGCGCTGAAGGACCAGCTGGACTTCTACCGAGCAAAGTGCGCCGAGCACGGGACGACGCCAGACATCGTCTGGATCCACGCGTGCTACATCGACGAGGACCGCGAGCTTGCGAGGCGCGAGGCGGAGCGGCACATGCGCGGCTATCTCGAGGGCAACGCATCCCCACTGACCGACTTCACGCCGCCCCCGGCCGATGCGCTGAATGCTGCAGGGTACGGGTTCTACGTCTCGGGGATCCTGGAGAAACTTGCCAAGACGCCGTACGACACGATGATCGAGAACGACATCGTCTGGGTCGGAACGCCCGACGACGTCGTCTCCCGCATACGAGAGACGATCGACGTGTGCGAGGGTCTCACGGAGATCGCGATCACGACCAATCCGGGCGGCGTGGAGCATTGGAAGGCGATCAAGGCCCAAGAGCTCTTCGCCGCCCACGTGATGCCGGCCTTCCGCACGTGAGCTCACCGGGTGCGGTGCACCGGGTGTGAGCGCGATGTCGGCGGGAGCGGCTCACCCCCCAGACCCGTCCGGTCCGCGTGCGCGCCAGCCGAGGCCGGCGACCGGGCCGACGACGATGACGGCTGGAGGCCCGAGATCGACATCGGGGAGGCCGGCGAGCGTCGTGCAGACCGTGCGCTGAGCTGCAGTGGTGCCGTTCTGGATCACGGCCACGGGGGTGTCGGGACCTCGGCCGGCATCGACGAGCGCAGCGGCGATGGCAGCGCGCGACGCCATGCCCATGAGGATGACGAGGGTGCCGCCAGTGCGGGCGAGCGCTTCCCAGTCCGGCTCGTGCCCGCAGCCCGACGACTCGCCGGCGTGGCGGGTCTGGCCGGTGACGATCGTCACTGACGAGGCGAGGCCCCGGTACGTGGCGGGGATGCCTGCTGCGCCCGGGACGCCCAGCGCCGACGACACCCCGGGGACGATCTCCCAGGCGATGCCTGCGCGCTCGAGGATCTCGATCTCCTCTCCGCCACGCCCGAAGACGAACGGGTCCCCACCCTTGAGCCGCACGACGATCGCGGCCTTTCGTCCGTGCTCGACGAGCAGGCGTCCGATGTCGTCTTGGCGGTGATCGGCCGCCGGGCTGTCGGTTCCAGGCCGTTTGCCCACGTCGATGCAGAGCGCGTCGCACCGGGCCAGGCGCAGGACGTCCGACGTGACGAGGCGGTCGTAGAGCACGACATCGGCACTACGGAGGAGCTCCGCCCCGCGGAGGGTCAGGAGCCCTGGGTCGCCGGGCCCGGCGCCGACCAGGTACACGGTCATCGCGTCACGCGCGCTGTGGCCGTGCCCGGTGCGTCGGCCTGTTGCCGGACTCTCATGTCGTCGTGGTGTCGAAGGGCGCGCTCGAGCCGCGGGAACTGGTCGTGCCGGGGGATCGCGACGCGCACGGTGCCCTCCAGGCCGAAGCTCGCGCAGTCGCGCACGACGATCCCATGGCTCAACAGCGACGCGCGGAGCGTGCCGGACTGGCCGACGAGGACCCACGGGCCCTCGTCGGCAATGACGCAGAGCCCGTGAGAGCGGAGGAGATCGGCAAGCTGTCCTCGGAGCGCCGCGGTCTGACGCGCCCACGCCCGCAGGTCGACCGGTCGCAGCAGGTCGGGCAGGGCGGCTGCTGCCAGCCCGTTCACCGACCACTCGGGCTGGATGCGGCGGACCTGGTGGACGAGCCGGTCGTCGGCACTGAGCACGTACCCGAGCCGGAGCCCGGGGCACGCGAGGAGCTTGGTCAGGGACCCCACGACGACGGATCCCTTCAGGTGGTCGCCTCGAGTCCACGTTCCCGAAGCGATCGGCCAGAAGGCCTCGTCCCACACCCCTGCCGCTGCGTCCGCCGGGGCGAGCGTCCCGAGAGGATTGTTCGGGTTGGACCTCCAACGCGGCCCGCGGGTGCGTGGGTACAAGGAGAAGTCGGGTTCGTCGACCGCCCCTCCGAGGATCGAACCGATCAGTGCGATGGCCTCCGCTCCGCCGTTCGTGAGCACGAGGTGCTCGGGCTCGACGCCCATCGCTTCGGCGAGCGCCGCCGCGGCACGGGACGGATCCGGGTAGCGGCCGATGGCGTCGAGGTGCGTGCGCAGGACGCCCGTTGGGTCGGGCGCCACTGGGCAGAGGCTCGCAGACAGGTCCAGGATGGATGCCGGGTCGATCCCGAGCTCCGCGGCGAGTCGTGCGCCGTTGCCGCCGTGTGCTTGTCGACCGGCAGGCGGTACTGCTGAGGCGGGTGAGCGCGTCAACGGACGTCTCGGCGACTTGGGCGGTTCCGCGTGGGGCGCACGACCTGGATCAGTGAGGGGAGGGCGACCTGGATCAGTGAGGGGAGGGCGAGGGCCGCGGCTGCGCTGAAGGTGACCTGGCGAGCGAGGTGGCGGGCGCGGGCGATGTCCGCCGTCTCGGCGACGCGCCCGTAGCCCAGCTCCCCACGATGCTCGACCGCGCCGCCGTAGCTGTTGATCCCGCCGAGGCGAAGGGCGAGCGCGGCGGCGAAGGCGGCTTCGATCACGCCGGCGTTCGGGGAGGGGTGGTTCGGGGCCTGCTCGCGCACGGCCCGCACGATGTGCGCGGCGCGGCGCGGCGCGCACAGTGCGACGAGCACGGCTGCGATGCGTGCCGGCACGTAGTTGACGATGTCGTCGGCACGTGCCGAAGCCCAGCCGAATTGTCGGTAGCGGTCGCTGCGGTGCCCGACCATCGCGTCGAGGGTGTTCACGGCGCGGTAGGTTGCCGCACCGATCGGGCCGGCCACTGCCGCCCAGAACAGCGGTGCCACGACGGCGTCGACGCTGTTCTCCGCCAGTGATTCCACGACCGCCCGGGCGATCTCGGCCTCGTCGAGGCCTTCGGGGTCGCGCCCTGCGAGGGCCGGGAGCGCTCGGCGGGCGACGTCGACGTGTCCGGACGCCAACGCCCCGGAGATCTGCGAGGCGTGTCGATCGAGACTGCGGGCACCGAGCGTGGTGGCGACCACAGCGACGGCGGACGCGCACTCGGCTGCCAGGCCGCCGAACCGTCGGGCCGTGGCGCCCAAGACCAGCGTGGGCAACCCAGCCACCGCGAGACCGGCACAGAGGTGTCGCGCGCCGCTCCACCGGTCATCGCTCCACGCGACCGCTTCACGCCACGCCATGGCTCGGCCGAACCACGCCACCGGGTGCAGCCCGTCCCGAGGATCGCCGACGAGGTGGTCCAGCACCGCGGCCGCCGCGGCCGTCGCTCCCCGTGATCGCCATCCGGTCACCAGTGAACCCCCGAGACGAGGAGCGCCGCCGTCTCGGAGACGACGACGGCTGCTCCGAGGACGTCGCCGGTGAAGCCGCCGAGACGCCGACGAGCGAGCCACAGGACGGTTGCCGCGGCGATCGCGCCCGCGCCGAGGCCCGCGCCAGCAGGTGCTCCTCCGGCCCAGACGGCGACGAACGCGCCCGCGGCGACCCCGATGGATGCGGCCAGCGCGGTACCGACGCGGCTGCCTCCGAGGAATGCCGTGGCGAGGCCTCCCGTCGTCCTGGCGTAGGGGAGCACGAGCATCGCCGCCACCATGAGCGAGCGCGATACGCACCAGATCCCGACGACGAGCGCGATGTCCGGTCGCAAGGCGTCGAAGGCGGCGAATCGCAGGAGAAGGACGACCACCGTTGCGGCCAAACCGAAGGCGCCGATGTCGGGCTGGGACATGACCTCGAGCCTTCGGTCCCGGCTCAGGTGGGCAAGCAGCCCGTCCGCGCTGTCGGCCAGGCCGTCGACGTGCAGCATCCCGGTCGACGCGAGATCGGTGGCGACGGCGAGCGCCGCCGGCACGAGGTGCCCGTGCCATCCCTTGGACGAGGCCCACCACATGAGCCCGACCGCGACGCCCACGACCGCTCCGACGAGGGGGAACCAGCGCAAGGTACCCGGGCTGGGTGCCCGAGCTGGGCCGAACGGGGTGAGGAACCCGAAGGCAGCGAGCACTACAGCTCCAGCACCCGCCCCGCGACGACGAGGAGCACCCGCCCCGCGAGAGCCGCGACTGCCTGGTTCAGGTTCCCAAGGGCGTCCACGAACGCGCGTCCGGCTGCAGTGGGCGGGTGCACGGCCAGGCCGACCTCCTCGGAAACGACGACGGTGCTCCCCGAGCGCTCCCGGAGCGCAGCCAGTAGTGCTCGATCGTCGACCACCAGGTCCGGCGCCGAAGCCACCCAGGTACCGAGGCTCTCGACCAGGGCGAGGCCGTCGAGCCGCGCCAGGATCCTGGGTAGCTCCGCGCTCGAGTGCACCTCGACCGTGCTCCACGTCGAAGGACGGCGCGCTCGGTGCGCGGCGACGCGACGCTCCATGTCTTCGTCGTCGATCGACGTCGTCGCGACGTAGGTGACGGCCCCACCGTCTTCGGACGCGAGGTCCGCGGCCAGTCGTTCGGCCATCATCGACTTGCCAGATCGGGTGCCGCCGAGGACCAAGGTGACCCTGGAGCTGTCTTGGGACCTCATCACCCCTCCAAAGCCTGCAGGACGCGAGCGCGGATCGTGCCGGCCAGCGCCGCCGCCTCTCCTGGCTGCTCGATGTCCTCGAGGAGCACGTAGTCGGCGCCGAGGGTCGTCGCCAGCGACCTCGCGAGGCCGAGCCGGGCCGGTCCCGTCTCGGCGTCGACGACGAGGCAGGCCACCCCGGTCGCGGCCAGCTCCGCGGCCGCCGAGCCAGCGGCTCGAAGCGGGTCGTCGCCCCCTGCGGTGGCCCGGCCGTCGGTGACGAGCACCACGGCCGGCCGCGGTCCTCCGGACCGCTGCGTCTCTCGCACGAGGGAGGTGACCTCCTTCAGCCCGGCCGCCAGAGGCGTCCGGCCGCCGGTGGAGAGCTCCGCCAGGCGCGCACGGGCCACCTCGACCGACCCGGTCGGGCGCAGGACGACCTCAGCCGACTCCCCCCTGAAGGCCACCATCGCGACGCGGTCGCGTCGCCGGTACGCGTCGCCCAGGAGCGAGACCACCGCCGAGCGCGCAGCGTCGAGCCTCCTGCGCCCGGCGATCGAGCCGGAGGCGTCGACGGCGACGATGACCAGCGTCGCTCGGGGCTCGGCCGCGACCACTGCCCGGAGGTCCTCCGGCGCCAGGGCGTCCCCGTCTCCTCGGGCGCGGTGCCCGCGCACGGCACTGGCGACGTGGGCGATCGCCGTCGCGGCGCCGTCCACGCGCTGTCCCGGATCGCCGAATGGCGCGTGCCCGACGCGGCGACCGCGGGAGCCGCCCCCGGCGACCGCGCTCTTCCCGGTCCTGCCGCGGCTGTCCTTCAGGGTGCTCGTGGGGCGAGGCAGCGAGAGCCGCCGAGCGTCGACCTCGTTGGCACGGGGCTGCGCCGGAGCATCGAGCGGCCCACGCTGCCCGCCAGGCTGGTCGTGGTCGCCTGGCTCGTGCCCTTCCGATCTCCGAGGCTCGCCAGGAGGGCCGGATCGAGGCTCCGAGGCCCCCTCTTCAGGAACGTCCCGCTCCGCCCGGACGCGCTGGTCCCGTGTGACGTCGTGCTGCCCCGAGACGTCGCCGGTTGCGGCTGCGCCGCCCAGCACGTGGTCGAGCGCCGAGGTGAGCTCCTCGGATGCAATCCCCGGTGCTTCGAAGGGGTCGCGTCGGCGGCGGTGCCCGAGCACGAGCGACGCCACACGGCGAAGGTGCTCGGGCCGGGCCTTGGGCGCTCCGTCGAGCCCGGCCAGGGCTCCGGCGGCGCGGCAGAGCGCGAGGTCGGCTCGGAGGCCCTGTGCGCCGACGGCCACTGCCAGCTGTGCGGCGGCCATGACGACCGCGTCGCCGCAGGAGACCGGCCGCGCGCTCGCCAGCGTGTCGCGGATCGCGTCGTCCGCCGAGGCGGCGGGCGGCTCCGACGACTCGAAGGCGAGCTGGCGCCGAACGATCTCGGCGCGCACCTCTGGCTCCTCGGGTGCCCGTACGTCGACGGCCAGGCCGAAGCGATCGAGCAGCTGGGGGCGCAGCTCCCCCTCTTCGGGGTTCATGGAGCCCACCAGCACGAACCGTGCAGGATGGCTCTCGGAGAACCCGTCGCGCTCGACGCGGTTGACCCCTGACACGGCGACGTCGAGCAGCACGTCCACGAGATGATCGGGCAGGAGGTTGACCTCGTCGACGTAGAGCACCCCTCCGTGGGCGGCAGCGAGCAGTCCGGGGCGGAACACGTAGTTCCGGGACCCGAGCAGCGCGGCGACGTCGAGGGCTCCGACGACGCGGTCCTCGCTCGCCCCGAGAGGAAGCTCGACGAACGGTGCGCCTCCGGGCAACAGCGCAGCCAGCCCCCGCGCGAGGGTGGTCTTCGCAGAACCCTTCTCGCCGCGCAGCAGCACGCCGCCGAGGCGCGGCTCCACGGCCGCCAGCAGAAGCGCCAGCTTGGCGTCGTCCTGGCCGACCACGGAGGAGAACGGAAGGTGCGCGCTCATCTGGACTCCTCCCAGCCGTCGGCGTCGAGCAGGGCTCGCCGGAGCATGTCGGCGGTCTCTCCGTCGGGCTTCCATCGGCCCCGCTCCTCGGCCTCGAAGAGCCGCTCGCAGATAGAGCGAAGAGCCCAGGGATTGGACCGCTCGAAGAGCTCCCGGTTCTCGGGGTCTGCGACGTAGGCCTGGGCCACTCGCTCGTACATCCAGGGCTGCGCGACGTGCGCGGTGACGTCGTAGCCGAAGAGGTAGTCGACGGTGGCGGCCATCTCGAAGGCGCCCTTGTAGCCGTGACGGCGCATGGCGGCCAGCCACTTGGGGTTGACCACACGGGTCCTGACCACCCGGGCAGCCTCTTCGGCAAGGGAGCGGACGAGGGGCCGAGCCGGGTTGGCCGAATCCCCGAACCACGCCTTCGGATCCCGGCCGGTGAGGGAACGGATCGTGGCCACCATGCCGCCGTGCTCCTGGAGGTAGTCGTCCGAGTCGAAGATGTCGTGCTCGCGGTTGTCCTGGTTCTTGACGGCGACGTCGATGGCTGCGAAGCGCCGCCGCATCGCCTCGACGGCCGGCACGCCGAACCCCTTCCTGCCGTACGACCACCCTGACCAGGTCACGTACACCGCCGCGAGGTCGTCGTCGGACCGCCAGTTGCGATTCTCGATGAGCGGCAGGATGCCCGCCCCGTAGCTGCCAGGTGCCGGGCCGAAGACCCTCGGGTCCGCGGCACCGTGCGCCCGGACGAAGTTGTCCTCCGGCGCCTCGTCTAGGCCGGCAACCAGCTCGACGGCCTCGTCGAGCAGGTCGACCATCGAGGGGAAGGCGTCCCGGAAGAACCCCGAGATCCGCAGCGTCACGTCGACGCGGGGGCGTCCCAGCGTCGGGAGCGGGATCGGTTCGATCCCGACCACCCGACGAGAGCGCTCCTCCCAGACCGGGCGGACCCCGAGGAGCGCCAGCGCCTCGGCCACGTCGTCTCCCTGCGTGCGCATCGCCGCCGTGCCCCACAGCACGAGGCCGACCGTCGCTGGGAAGGACCCCTCCTCCTCCACGTGACGGGCGAGCAGCGCGTCGGCGAGCTTCGTGCCGACCTCCCACGCGAGCTGCGTCGGCAAGGCCTTCGGGTCGACGGAGTAGAAGTTCCTGCCGGTGGGCAGGACGTGGGCGCCCCCGCGGGTGAGCGCCCCGCTCGGTCCGGCCGGCACGTACCGGCCGTCGAGGCCGGCCAGAAGGTTGGCGACCTCGTCTCCCGTCCGGCGCAGGTTCGGGACCAGCCAGTTGCAGACCCACGCGATGGTCGCTGTCGAGTCGGGACGCGCCACCCAGCCCTCGGAGGCGGCCGTGGCGACGAGGGAGCGGGACGCCTCCTCGATGCGGTCGAGGTGCTGGGGATCGTCGGGGTCGAGCCCGCGACGCGACGCCACCTGGTCGCGCAGCGAGGGGACGCGGCCCTGTGGCAGGCGGGTGCTCGCAAGGACCAGGTCGATCAGCTGCTCGTCCGCTGGCACCGACCCGAGGATGTGGAGCCCTCCGCGGATCTGCGCGTCCTTCAGGGTGCACAGGTAGCCGTCGATCGCGAGCACGACATCATCGAACCCGTCGTCGAGCGCCACGCCGGAGAGGCCGAGATCCTGGTCGATGCTGGCGTCGCGCACGAGCTTCCAGATCCGCTCGCGCAGCGCGGGGAGCTTGGCTGGGTCGAGGGACTGCAGCTGGGCGTACTCGTCGAAGAGCTGCTCCAGACGGGCGAGGTCGTCGTAGGTGTCGGCTCTGGTCATCGGCGGGAGGAGGTGGTCGATCACCACGGCATGGCCGCGCCGCTTGGCCTGCGTCCCTTCCCCGGGGTCGTTGACCACGAACGGGTAGAAGAGCGGCACGTCGCCAAGTGCGGCGTCGGGCCAGCATCCGGCCGAGAGGCCCACGGCCTTGCCGGGCAGCCACTCGAGCGTGCCGTGCTTGCCCAGGTGGACGATCGCATCGGCACCCCAGACCTCGTCCAGCCAACGGTAGAAGGCGAGGTAGTGGTGGGTCGGAGGGAGCGACGGCGAGTGGTAGACGGCCACGGGGTCGTCGCCGTAGCCCCGAGGCGGCTGGATGGCGATGACCACGTTGCCGAGCTCGAGGCCGCTGAACACGAGCCGCTCCTCGTGGACCCGGTGGCGACCCGGAGGCGGGCCCCACGCCAACTCGAGCTCCTCCTGGGCGGTGCCGGGGAGGGTGGCGAACCACTCGGCGTAGTGCCTGGCGGGCAGGCTGCCGACGGCGATGCCGAGCTGCTCGCCGGTCATGTCCTCGGCGTCGTAGGTCAGCCCGTCGGCGAGCGCAGCCATGAGGCTGTCGCC
This sequence comes from Actinomycetes bacterium, assembly GCA_021822565.1. Taxonomy (GTDB): domain Bacteria; phylum Actinomycetota; class Acidimicrobiia; order Acidimicrobiales; family RAAP-2; genus JAJYVT01. Next base: position 10,663 of record JAKAQM010000004.1, read on the forward strand.
GTCGGAGGGTCGCCCCTCGACGCGGTAGCCCGCGCCGGCGAGCGCGTCGAGGAGGACGAGGGCGGAAGCCGCCGTGTCGAGGCCGACGGCGTTGCCCAGCCGGCTTCGCTTCGTCGGGTAGGCGGAGAGCACGATCGCGACCCGCCGGTCCGAGGGCGGCGTGGCACCGAGGCCCGCGAGGCGCAGCGCGAGGCCTGCGACCCGAGCCACCCGGTCGGGAATGGTCCGGTAGGCCTGCACGCTGGTGCCGAGCTGGTCGCCGTCGTCGACGACCTCGCTGAACGCGAAGGCTGGCGCGATGATGCGGCCGTCGAGCTCCGGGATGGCGACGCCCGAGGCGACGTCGAAGGGGCCGAGCCCCGCATCGGAGGCCGCCCATTCCTCGCTCGAGCGTCCGGTGGAGGGAGCCTGGAGCACGGGGATGTCCAGTTGCGCCAGCTCGGAGACGTCCCAGCCTTCGCCCTCGGCGCCCCCTGGCGCGCCGGTCGTGCCGGCCGCGGCCGCCGCGCCTCCTGCGGCGAGCACGGTCGTGACGAGGACCCGGGCACCGTGGCGGCGGAGCAGCTCGACGACCGGCGCGGCGGCCCGATCCCGCAGCGAGTAGCACCAGATGGCGAGCGGGCGTCCCCCCGCAGCGCTCACGGCAGCGCACAGGTCGTCGACGAACTGGGTGTTCCCTGCGACCAGGTGGGCTCGGTAGAAGACGATGCCCACCACCGGGCCTGCTCTCGACAGTTCCGGCTCCCGCCAGACGCCGTGGTCCGCGACAGGGCTCGGCGGCTCGAAGCCCCATCCGTCGAAGCAGACGGTGTCGGCTACGAAGCGCAGCAGCTGCTCGAGGTTGGCGGGGCCTCCGTAGGCCAGGTAGGCGAACGCCTCGGTGACCGTGGCGCTGGGCACGGTCGAGGCCGCGGTCAGCTCCGCGTCCGGGGCGGCTTCGCCGCTGAAGGCGAGCAGCGCGATCCCCTGCTCGGCGCACTCGGCCCGCAGACGGTCGAATCCTTCCGCCCACGCCTGGCGACCGCCGAGAAGGCGGACCAGGACACAGCTGGTTCCGTGGAGGTCGCCGACGGGGTCGGGTGCCCAGGTAGTCGAGGCGCTCACCGCCCGGAAGCCCTTCGGCAGACCCTCGACCGCGGTACGCAGCGCGAGCAGGTCGGTGCTCGTGGACACGATCACGTGGATCCGACCTGCGGTTGCGACCGGCGTACTCACGTGTGCGCCTCTTGGCGTGTGCCGAGACTGCAGCCTTCGCACGTGCGGCCGCCCGACGTGCGGTACCACAGGCAGCAAGCGGAGCGCCGCCATTCCCAGTCGGCGCCGTGCGTGTCGAACCTCCCGGTGCCCGCCAGCCACGGCGCGTGTGCGAGGAGCCGATCCGCGCGGCGTCGGATCATGAGACGCTCGCTGGTGTCGCCGCGGTCGCGAGCCGAGCCTTCGACCGCCCGGAACGCTGCTGCCGAGGAGGCTGCGACGTTGGCCCAGGCCAACCGCTTTCCGAGGCGCTGCGATGCACGCGCGGCGGAGACGAACCCGACGAGGTGCGAGGTGAACGCCGCCTCGGCGATCCCCCGGGCGTCCTCCGCCTCGCCGAGGGCGTCGGATCGGAAGCGCAGCGCCTTCGCACGACCTTGGTGGACGCGCACCGACGTTGCCTCGGCCGCGGGAGAAGGCCAGGGCAGCCCGAGCGCGAAGGCCGCCAGGCTGACCGCAGCCACCCGATAGGCGTAGGACTGGACGAGGAGGGACGCCGCGACGGTTCGATCGCCAGCGGTGTGCGACGCGCCCTCGTCGACGGCGGCTGCGAGCTCCTGCGGACCGATGGCGTCGCACTCGTGCCAGCCGACTTCTGTCTGCGGGGGATCTCCGCAGGATGCCCGCAGGTGGTCGACCCGGGCTTGCACGGCCGCCAGCACCTCTTCGAGGCGGGTGGTCACGCCAGGGCTCCCTCGGAGAGGATCCGGTCGAGCGCCGTGAGGTCGAGGTGCGTCTCGAGGGTGTCGGCCAATCGGTCGATCCGCTGCTCGCGGGCAACCGCGAACGATCCCGCGCGCGTCACCCGTTTGCGCACCTTCGTCGCGACCCGATCGAGGAAGGCCGCCCGCGCCGCGTCGGCCTCGAGCAGGCCGTGCAGCGTGGTGCCCCATACCGTGCCCCCGGCCGGCGTGGTGCCGATCGCGCCGTCCGCGGTTCCGTCATCGAGGCGCACCAGCGCCCGCCCCCACGCTGCGACGACGCCGTGGTGGATCTGGTACCCGCTCGCTCGCCGCCCGAACAGGCGACCGTCCCGACGGCGGGTGACCTTGTCGGGACCGAAGGTCGTCACCGCGTCGAGGAGGCCGAGACCTTCCACGGACGAGTGGGACGATTCCACGCCGCCGGGGTCGCAGATCGTGCGGCCGAGCATCTGGTAGCCGGCGCAGATCCCGAGCACCGTGCCGTGGATCGTCGCGACGGCGCGGTCCAACCCGCGGCTCCGCAGCCAGGCCAGGTCGTCGACGGTGCGCTTGGACCCGGGGATGACGAGGAGGTCCGGCCGCCCGACGTCGCGGGCGTCGGCGACCCAGCGCAGTCGTACCCCCGGCTCCAGCCGAAGCGGGTCGACGTCGGTGAAGTTGGCGATGTGAGGCAGTCGCACCACGGCGACGTCGAGCAGGTCACCGGGCTCGGGGAACGGGGTGCGACCGGCCGAAAGGGGACCGGCGACGGCGTCCTCGCCTGTGGGTAGGAGCTGGAGCGGCCGGGCGAGGGCGAGCGAGTCCTCACTGTCCGTCTCGGCTCCCTCGAGCCACGGGACGACGCCGAGGGTCGGCACGCCCGCACGCGTCTCGAGCCCGGCCGTCCCGCCGGAGAGCAGCGCCAGATCGCCGCGGAACTTGTTGATCACGAAGCCCTTCACCCGGCGGCGGTACTCGTCGGGCAGGAGGGCGACGGTCCCGAAGAGCGCGGCGAACACGCCGCCGAGGTCGATGTCGCCGACGACGACGGCCGGGAGGTCCGCCTCGTGGGCCAGGCGGAGGTTGACGATGTCGGTGTCGAGAAGGTTGATCTCCGCCGGGCTGCCCGCTCCTTCGAGGATGACCACGTCGAAGCGTGCGCGCAGGTCGGCGAGGGCCCCGAGGACCAGGCCGAAGAGCTCTGGCTTGAGCCGGTGGTACTCCGCCGCCGTCATCGTGCCGAGCGGGCGGCCCATCACCACCACTTGGCAGCAGGTGTCCCCCATGGGTTTGACCAGCACCGGGTTCATCGCGACCTCAGCTTCGGCCCCGGCCGCCGTTGCCTGCCATGCCTGTGCCCGAGCGATCTCGTGGCCGGCTGGCGTGACCGTCGAGTTGTTCGACATGTTCTGCGCCTTGAACGGTGCCACCCGAGCCCCCTGCCGTGCGTAGTGACGGCAGAGCCCGGCCGCGATCGTGCTCTTGCCGGCATTCGACGTGGCGCCGCACACCATCACTGCGCCTGAAGGAGCCGATCCCGCCCGCTGGTGCACCCTTGACGTCTCCCGCGTCGAGCTCTTCGTCGGCACAGGTGTCCTGGCTCCCGGATCGACGCTCGCCCCGGCCTTCCAATCCCGATGGACCGTGGCCTCAGCTGGGATCTGCTCCCCGGTTACAGTTGCGGGACAGCCCCGGTTTTCCACCGGCGTTCCCTGTAGCCGTCCCGGACGTTACCAGCACTCGGTCGAACCCGCGAAACCACGCCCACCTCTCGCCACCGCCGTGACCGTCCCGCCTCGCGTGCTGCTGCTCGGGGGAACGACCGAGGCCGGCGGTCTGGCCGACGTGCTGTCCGCACGTGACGACGTGTCCGCGGTGACCTCGCTGGCGGGACGGACGGCGGCGCCCCCCGCCGTGCCCGGACGCCGACGGGTCGGCGGGTTCGGCGGCACCGGCGGCCTGGTCGCGTACCTCCGATCGGAGCGCATCGCTGCCGTCGTGGACGCCACCCACCCCTTTGCCGAGGTGATGCGGTGGCACGCGTACGACGCCTGTCGCGAGGCCGGGGTGCCGAGGCTCCGCCTCGAACGGCCTCGGTGGCAGGCGCAGGGCGGGGACCGCTGGACGGTCGTTCCCGACGTGGCAGCTGCCGCAGCCGTCATCTCGGCTGGTCCGGCACGGCGGGTGTTCCTCGCCACCGGTCGGGGCGACCTGTCGGCGTTCGTCCCTGGCGTCGACGGGCGACGCTGGTGGCTGGTCCGCTCGATCGATCCGCCGGCGCGATTGCCGCTGCACCCTGCAGAGGTCGTCCTCGCCCGTGGTCCGTTCAGCGTCGACGGGGAGGTGGAGCTCATGGAGCGACATCGGGTCGACCTCGTGGTCACCAAGAACAGCGGAGGGGACGCCGCCGCCGCCAAGCTCCACGCAGCTCGCCGGCTGGATGTCGCCGTCCTCGTGATCGACCGGCCTCCTTCGCCGGACGGCCCGTCGGCCGCGACCGTCGGCGATGCGCTCGAGTGGCTGTGTGCGTCGCTCGGGCTCCGACCCGTGGACGAGGGACGACCGCGGCCCGCGCTCAGGGGCGGCTGACGTCGCCGGCGGCGACCTCCGCGGGGCCAGGGCCGCCGACCGCGGCGGCGACTGCGTCGAGGGTGGGGCCGCTGGCGCCGCCGCGGTGCTGGGTGGACAGCGCCGCGGCCACGTTGGCGAAGCGGGCGGCGGACAGCGCGTCGTCTCCGTTGGCGAATCGCGCCAGCATGGCGCCGACGTGGACGTCGCCGGCGCCGGTCGTGTCCACGGCGGCGGCTCGGTGCCCGGGCACGTGCGCAGGTGCCATCCCCTGACGGGCGACCCAGCAGCCACCCGGTCCGACCCGCACCACGGCGATGCCGCCGGGGGCGAGCTGTTCGGCGAGCGCGGCTGCAGCCTCCGCCGGCGTGCCTGCCCCGGTACGCCCAACAGCCTCGCGCTCGCTCGCGCTGAAGAGGTTCACTCGCCCGAGCACCGCGCCGACGGGATCTGCGGGGGGCGCTCCGAGCGGCCCGGGGTCCACGGCCAACAGGTGCTCAGGGCTCAGCCCGTGCACCCATGACACGATCGCGGGCCCGGCAACGGGGTAGAGGAGGTCGTAGCCCGACACGTAGACCGCGTCGCCGGCCTCCAGGACGATCCGCCCGAGGAAGCCGGCGTCCAGCCGCGACTCGATCCCGGGGGAGGTCACGAACGTGCGCTCGCCGTCGGCTTCGACGACGCCGACGGTGAACCCCGTGTCCTCTCCAGCGCCCGGCGGGATCAGGGCCCGGATGCCGGAGACCTCGAGGTCCCGCGCCACGTGGCGCCCGAAGGCGCCGTCTCCGATCAGGCCTGCGTACGCACCGGGCAGCCCGAGGCGTGACGCCGCGCTCAGGACGTTGAACCCTCCGCCGCTGGCCAGGGTGCGGTCGCTGGCGATCACGTCTCCACCACGGCTCGGCAGCGCGTCCACGTGTACGAGGATGTCGAGGAGGATGCTGCCCACCAGCACCAGCCGGCTGGGCGGAGCGGCGGTGGGGACGTACGCCTCCGGCATGGGGCTCGCGGTCGGCGTCACCGCGATCGTCGCGTCGCGCCGGGTGCTCGGAGCCATCGTGGCGGAGCAGCTGCGACCCCGGCGTGCGCGTGCGGTCAGCCCCCACCCGGCGATCGACACGGCCGCAGCCACGGCGAGCCCCAGCCCGAACCCGAAGCTGCCGTCGCCCACCAGCCCGCCGGCGAGCGGCCCGGTGTAGAGCGGCGACGCCGTGGTCACGAGCGCCACCGCCGAGCCGGCCGCGAAACCGGCGAGTCCCGGCACGTCCACGGCCCGCGGGTCGTCCACGGCCCGTGTGGTGGTCGTGCCGGCAGGCGTGCGTCGGGCCGATGCGCGCGTCGTGCTGATCATGTCCGCCAGCACCACCCCGGCCCAGGCGCAGAGCCCGGCCGCGAGCAGCGTCAGGAAGCTCTCGAACGGGCCGAGGAACCCGGAGCGGCCGATCATGAGCCACAGCCCGGCGCCGCACACCACGGCGCCGTCGACCAGGACAGTGCGGCTGCGGCGGATCCGGACGCCGAGCGCGAGCAGCGTGAGCCCCGACGAGTAGCAGGCCAAGTCGGACTCGGCGAGCATGCCGCCGGCCGCGACCAGCAGGAAGGGCGTCGAGATCCAGGCGGGGAGCGCCGCTCCGATCGGCCCGACCGGGTCCAGGGCGGTGGCCAGGCCGTGGACCTTCGTGCTCAGGAGGTAGCCGGTGACGACCAGGACCGCGGTCGGCAGTGCTGCGCCGCTCGTGACCCAGCCGACGATCGATCGGGCCCGCTCGTCCAACGGCAGGTACCGGCTGTAGTCGGGGGCGAGGTTGACCCAGCTGATGCCGGTCCCTGCCGCCAGGATCCCGCCGGCCACGAGCACCGTTCGCAGCGACGCCGGGTGGCCGGCGGCGAGACGGGCGACGTCGACGTGCACCAGGAGCACCGGGAGAACGGCGACCGTGAGCAGGCCGAACCCGACGGCGGCGAGCCGCTGAAAGCGCAGGATCGCGCCGTGGCCGAGGACGCCGAGGACGAGCGACGCGCCGATCATGACGCCGAGCGCCGCCGCGTCGACGGCCGCTCCGGCTCGAACCCCGAGGGCGGCGTGCGCTGCAGCGACCAGGGCCCACGCGCCGATGACCGACGTCACCACCTCCCAGCCCAGCACGCTCACCCAGCCCACTGCCGCCGCGACGAGGTTGCCGGTCCGCCCCAGTGCCCGGCGCGAGAGCACGAGGGCCGGCATGCCGGCGCGCTGGCCGGCCACCGACACTGCTCCGACCAAGAGGAACGACACCGTCGTCGCTGCGATCGCGGTCACCAGTGCCTGGGCCAGGTCGAGGCCCATCGCGGCGAGGATGGCGCCGAAGACGACGCCGAGGATCCCGAGGTTCGCGGCGAACCACACCGGAAAGAGGCTCCTGGCGCGTCCATGGCGCTCGTCGGGGGGCACCGCTTGGATGCCGCGCTGTTCGATCCAGGCGTGTCCCGTCACCGGCGGCGCACTGTAGCGCGAGCCTCCGCTGTCGAGCGGGGGTGCTCCCCGCGCGCTGCGCTACCATCGTGTCGCTGCAGTGCTCGCGAAGCCGGTGCGAGCCCGGAGCGGTCCCGCCACGGTGACCGGGGAGTGGCCCTTGCGAAGCCACCGGCTGCGCCCGGCCTCTGAAGGCGGGGGGCGCGGATCTCGGAGCCAGGACACTGGCAGCGGCAAGAATTGCCTCGTTCCACGGGAGATGGTTGATGGGCTCGGCCCTGGTCGGTGTCGGGGTAGGTCCCGGCGATCCCGGCTTGATCACGATCAAGGCGCTGTCGGAGCTGCGCGGTGCCGATCGCGTGTTCGGGCCGAGCATGTCGGTCGACGTGGTCGGGCGGGCCGAGTCGATCGTGCGGCAGGCGGCCCCCGACGTCGAGGTGGAGCGGCTGGTGTTCGCCATCGTGGAGGATGCCGCCGCTCGCCGAGCCGCCCACGAGCGGGCGGCCGACCGCGTCGCCGAGTGCCTCGCCGCGGGCGAGCGCGTGGCGTTCGTGACCCTCGGGGACCCGAACGTGTACAGCACGTTCCACCACCTGGCTGCACGGGTGCTCGAGCGGAGCCCCGGCACGCCGGTGACGACCGTACCGGGGATCTGCGCGTTCCAGGACCTCGCGGCGCGCAGCGGCACCGTGCTGGTGGACGGGGTGGAGCGGCTGCACCTGGTGAGTGCCGTCGCCGGGCCCGAGGCCATCGACGCCCCGCTCGCCGATCCCGAGGCCGCGGTGGTGGTGTACAAGGGGGGCCGGCACCTGCCCGAGCTGGCCGAGCGCCTGCGTGCGGCGGGACGGCTCGACGGCGCGGTGGTCGGCGAGCTCCTCGGCCTGCCCGGGGAGCGGGTGGGGTCGCTCGCCCTCGTTGCGGCCGTCCCGGGTGCCTACCTCTCCTCCATACTCGTGCCACCGTGCCGTGAGGGCCACGGCGAGGCGGCTGGCGACGAGCCGGCTGCCTGCGAGGCGAGCGAGCCGTGATCTCGTTCGTCGGTGCCGGGCCCGGGGCGCCGGACCTCATCACGCTGCGCGGACGTGACCGCCTCGCGGCTGCCGACGTCGTGATCTGGGCCTCGTCTCTCGTGCCCGAAGCCGTTCTCGCGCACGCCCGACCTGACGCCGCCGTGCACGACTCCAAGATCATGACCCTCGAGGACGTCCTGGCCGTCTATGCCGCCAACCCCGACGCGGCGGTGGTCCGGCTGCACTCCGGCGATCCCTCCGTCTACGGGGCCATCCAAGAGCAGATCGACTGGTGCGTGGCCAAGGGGCGAGCCTTCGAGATCGTGCCCGGTGTCAGCTCCCTCGGTGCCGCTGCGGCTGCACTCGGACGGGAGCTGACCATTCCCGGTGTCGCCCAGAGCGTGGTGCTCACCCGCCTCGCCGGACGGACCGCTGCCAGCATGCCGCGGCGCGAGAGCGTCGCCGCGTTCGCCGCAGCGGGCCCGACGCTCGCGGTGTTCCTGTCCGCAGCCCGGCCGGTCGAGCTGCAGCGCGAGCTGCTCGCCGTCGGCTCTGCCTACGAGCCTGCGACGCCCGCCGCCGTGGTGGTGCGGGCGTCGTGGCCCGACCAGCAGGTGGTGCTGACGACGGTGGGAGCGCTGCCCGAGGCCATCGCCGGCACCGGGGCGCGCACGACGGTCCTCGTGCTGGTAGGGCCGGCGCTCGAGGGCGCCGGCGCGCGGAGCCATCTCTACTCGCCGTCGTTCGCCCACGCCCACCGCCGCCGTTCGGCTCCAGGGACCACCACGGGTCGCCCCGCATGAGCCGGCCTCGAACCACCCAGCCGCCGCTCGACGGCATCGTGGCATCCGTGTCGGTCACGGAGGCAGGCCGGATGATCGCCGGGCGGCTGCCGTTCCCTCATCACCACGGCAACGCAGCCGGGACGGTCCGCCGGCTGTGGTCGCACGTCGACGGGCTCGTCCTCCTGCTGGCGACGGGTGCTGCCGTGCGCATCGTGGCACCGCTGCTCGCAGGCAAGGGGGAAGACCCTGCGGTCGTCTGCGTCGACGAGTCGGCGCGCTGGGCCGTGGCGCTCGTCGGCGGCCACGGCGGTGCCAACGCGTTGGCCCGCGAGGTCGCCGCCCTGCTCGGTGCGGAAGCGGTCGTCACCACCGCAACCGATGCCACGGGGACCCCCGCGCTCGACCTGATCCCCGGCTTCAGGGCAGCGGGCGACGTCGCCGGGGTGACCGCCGCCCTGCTGGCCGGGCGTTCGCCCGTGGTGGAGACGGCCCTGCCCGGGTGGCCCGCCCCGGCGGTGCTCGCCAGCGGCGCCGGCCCCGAGCGGGTCATCGTGACCGACGCCGTGCCCACCGCCGAGGCCGGGGTGGCCGTGCTGCATCCCCCGTCGCTCGTGCTCGGGGTGGGGTGCTCGACCGGAGCAGACCCCGACGACGTCGACGCGCTCGTCGACCGTGCACTCGGCGATGCAGGACTGGCCAGAGCCAGCGTCGGATCGCTCGCGACCATCGACCGCCGCCGGGACCACCCGGCAATCGCGTCTCTCGGCCTCGAGGTGCAGGCGTTCTCGGCGGCGGAGCTCGGCGCCGTCGCGGTGCCGACCCCGAGCGCCGCCGTCGCGGACGCGGTCGGGACCCCGAGCGTCGCCGAGGCGGCCGCCCTGCTCGCCGCCGGCTCTGGCGCGTCGCTGGTGGTGGCGAAGCAGCGATCTGCAGTCGGTACCGTGGCCGTGGCCCGGCGCGCGACGCCGGCCGGCCGTCTGTCGGTGGTGGGGCTCGGCCCTGGTGGCGCCGCCCACCGGACCCTGGCTGCGGCCTCCGCCGTACGCCACGCCGAGGTCGTTGTCGGCTACGGACCTTACCTGGACCAGGCCGGCGACCTCCTGACTGCGTCGCAGGCCGTGGTCCGCTCGCCGATCGGCAGCGAGGCGCACCGTGCACGCCTGGCGCTTGCGCAGGCCGCCGCCGGTCGACGGGTCGCCCTCGTGTGCTCCGGCGACGCGGGCATCTACGGCATGGCGTCGCTCGTCGTCGAGCTGGCCGGCGCCGAGGCGCCGGACGTGCAGGTCGACGTGGTGCCCGGGGTCACCGCCGCGCTCGCCTCGTCGGCGCTGCTCGGCGCGCCGCTCGGTCATGACCACGTCGCCATCAGTCTGTCGGACCTCCTCACGCCGTGGGAGGTGATCGAGCGGCGGCTGCGGGCCGCGGCCGACGCGGACCTGGTGGTCGTCTTGTACAACCCGCGCTCGACCGGCCGCACCTGGCAGCTGCCTGCCGCGCTCGACATCCTGCGGGGACACCGGCCGCCGGCGACTCCGGTGGGGCTCGTCACCGACGCCACCCGGCCCAGCCAGCGCGTGGTGACCACGACGCTCGCCGAGGTCGACCCGGCCGAGGTCGGGATGACGACCTGTGTCGTCGTCGGGACCACCGCCACCATGACCGTCGCCGGGCGCATGGTCACTCCCCGGGGGTACCGGACGTGACTGCCCACCCCATCGAGCAGGAGAGCTATCGGATCCTCTCCGAACGTCTCGACCTGTCCGGCCTCCCGCCGCTCAGCCGGGCGGTCGTCGCCCGAGTGGTGCACGCGACCGCCGACGTGGCGCTGGCCGGCACCATGGTGCTCGACGAAGCGCAACTGCGCTCGGCGGTCGCGATGCTTCGCGACGGGGCTCCCGTGGTTGCCGACGTGACGATGGTGGCGGCCGGGATCACCGGCCGCCACGCCCGCTGCTTCCTCGATCGGGTGCCTCGCTCCGGTACGGGTGACGAGCGGGAGGTCGCCGGCAGGGCAGCGCCGGTGACCCGAAGCGCCCGGGCGATGCGCCTCGCGGCGGCGGCGCATCCGGTCGGGGCGGTCTTCGTCATCGGCTGCGCGCCCAGCGCGCTGGTCGAGCTGATCTCCCTCGCTCGAGCCGGCGAGCTCGACCCCGGGCTCGTCATCGCTCTGCCGGTGGGGTTCGTGGGGGCGGCGGAGTCCAAGTCGGCGCTGCGGGCCAGCGGGCTGCCGGCGATCAGCAATGCCGGCGAGCGGGGCGGCTCGGCCGCTGCCGCGGCGGCCTGCAACGCGCTCATCCGGATCGCCGAGGAAGGCCACGGTGCCTGAGGCCGTGCTTCTCGTGGCCCACGGGTCGCGGTCGGCCGCTGGGTGCGGCGAGCTGCTCGCGCTGGCGGATGCCGTTGCCGAGGCGCGTGCAGGAACGCAGGTGCGTGTCGGGTTCCTCGAGATGAGCGACCCGCCGGCGTCGACCGTGCTCGACGACCTTCTTCGCGACGGGGCCCGCGACGTGACCGTGGTCCCGCTCATGCTCTTCGCCGCCGGGCACGCCAAGTCCGACGTGCCGGCGCTCGTCCTGGACGCCCGGGCCCACCGCCGCGGCGCACGCATCGTCTACGGCCGCCCACTGGGCGTCGACCACGCGCTCTTGGCGCTGGCGCGGCGACGGCTCCGGGCTGCAGGTGCGCTGGGCCTTCCCCTGGCGGTGCTGGCTCGGGGCACCTCCGACCCCGACGCGAACGCCGAGGCCTGGCGAGCCAGCCGGCTGCTCGCCGACATGTGCGAGACGCAGCTCGTGGTCACGGGCTTCTCGGGGCTGACGTGGCCGACGGTCACCGGCGCCCTCGAGCAGTTGCGCCGTCTGGGCGCCGCGCGCGTGGCCGTGTTCTCGTGGTTCCTGGCGACCGGCGTCCTGCTGGACCGCATGCGTGCCGACTGGCAGGCGTTCGAATCGGCGACCGGCGTCGGAGTGGTCGACGCCGGGTACTTCGGCGTCGAGCCGGAGCTGATCGCGCTGGTCTGGGCGCGCGCCGACGAGGCCCGCGCGGGCGCAGCGGCGGCGAACTGCGACGTCTGCGCGTACCGACGACCGTTCCCGGGCCTCGCCGATCGCGTCGGGATGCCGATCGGCGTGGGCCACTCGCACCTTGCCGCCGAGCACCGCCACCACGCCGGCCGCGGCACCGGTCACGCGCTGCCGGGTCCCGACGAGGGCTGCGCAGAGGCATGACACGCCAGGCATGACGCGCCACGGACGGCGCGATCGGTCGAGCGCTACTGTCGCGCCCGTGCCGCGGCCGCCACGCCTCCTCGTGAACACCGGTCAGGGGAAGGGCAAGAGCTCGGCCGCGTTCGGCGTGATGGGACGGGCCTGGGCGAGGGGATGGACTGTGGGCGTCGTCCAGTTCGTGAAGAGCGACAAGTGGCAGGTCGGCGAGCGCAAGCTCGCCGCGCATCTCGGGATCGACTGGCATACGCTGGGCGACGGGTTCACCTGGGAGTCCGACGACCTCGAAGCGACCGAGGCCCGGGGTCGCCACGCGTGGGGCGTGGCCGCCGAGATGATCTCTTCGGGCGGTTACGACCTGGTGATCCTCGACGAGGTGACCTACATCGTGACCTACGGCTGGGTGCCGGTCGCCGACGTCGTGGCGGTGCTCGCCTCTCGGCCGGAGCGGACCAATGTGATCGTCACGGGGCGCAGCGCCCCTGAGGAGATCGTGGCGCTGGCGGACACGGTCACCGAGATGGTCAAGGTGAAGCACGCGTTCGACCAGGACATCCGCGCGCGCAAGGGGATCGAGTATTGATCGTCCTCGGCCCGCGCCTCGTCGTGTCGGGCACGCATTCGGGCGTGGGCAAGACCGTGGTGGCGACCGGCCTGATGGCGGCGTTCCGCCAGCGCGGTTGGCAGGTTGCATCGGCCAAGGTCGGCCCGGACTTCATCGACCCCGGCTACCACTCGATCGCGACGGGCCGCCCGGCGCGCAACCTCGACGCGTGGATCTGCGGCGCGGACCTGATGGGCCCGCTCGCGGCGAGGGCCGGCAAGGGTGCCGACCTCTTGGTCGTCGAAGGGGTGATGGGCCTGTTCGACGGCGCCGCGGACGGGTCCCCTTCGTCGACGGCCGAGGTGGCCAAGCGCATCGACGCCCCGGTGGTCCTGGTCGTCGACGCAGCGTCCGTGAGCCATTCGGTCGCGCCCCTCGTCCATGGCTACCGCACCTGGGATCCTGCGGTGCGTGTCGCCGGGGTGATCCTGAACCGGGTCGGGAGCGACGACCACGAGGTCATGCTGCGGGCCGCGCTCCGCGACGCGGGCATTCCCGTGTACGGCGCGCTGCGGCGTGACGGCTCGATGCAGTGGCGCAGCCGCCACCTCGGGCTGCGGCCGGTCGCCGAGGATCCTGCTGCGGTGCGCTCCGCGCTCGACCGTCTCGGCGCGGCGATCGCCGGGAGCTGCGATCTGGAGGGGCTGGCTCACCTCGCGCGCTCGGCTCCTCCACTTCCCGCTGCCCTGCCCCCCGAGCCTCGGCGGGTCGTGGGCGACCAGCGCTCCCCTCGGGTGGCGGTCGCCGCCGGCGCCGCCTTCAGCTTCTCCTACCCCGACAACCTCGAGGCGCTCGCCGCCGCCGGGGCGGAGGTGGTCATGTTCGACCCCTGCCTCGACGAAGGGCTGCCGACGGGAACGTCCGCGGTGCTGGTCGGCGGCGGGTTCCCCGAGCTGTACGCCGAAGCGCTGGCCGGCAACCTGCCGATGCTCCGGTCCATGGCCGACCACCATCGCCGGGGCGGGGTGACCTGGGCCGAATGCGGAGGGCTCCTGTGGCTGGCCCGCAGCCTGGACGGGTCCGCGATGGCCGGGGTGGTCGACGCGGACGCGACCATGGGCGGCGGGCGGGTCCTCGGCTACCGTTCGGCGACGACGACCTGCCCGTCCCCGCTGGGGCCGGCAGGCACGGAGATCCGCGGGCACGAGTTCCACTACTCCGCGACCCGTCCGGACGGCGATGCCATGGTGCTCGCCGGCAGGCACGGGACGACGACCGGGGGATTCGCCGCTTCGAACCTGCTCGCCTCGTACCTGCACGTGCACCTCGCTCCGTACCCGGCCATCGCCGAGGCGTTCGTGTCCGCCGCAGCGCGATCGTCGCCCGGCTCCGCGCCGGGGTCACGGCCCTGGCGATGACCCCTGCCGCCGCCCCGCCGGCGGGCGACGGCGGGGTGCGGGTCGCAGTCGTCGGGCTCCACGGCGGCCACGCCTTCGGCCCCGACGCCGTCCAAGCCATCGCCGGAGCAGGCGTCGTCGTCGGCTCGTCGCGCCAGCTCCGCTCGACCGCCTCGCTACGCGCGCCCGGTGCGGACACCGTCGTCCTGGAAGGGCCCATGGACGCAGTGCTCACGCGCGTGAGGGAATCCGCGGACGCGGGCAGAAGGGTCTGCGTCCTCGCCTCCGGGGACCCTGGCTTCTTCGGGATCGTCAGAGTGCTGGCAGCAGCGCTAGGGAGCGGGCGTCTGCGAGTGCACCCTGCGCCGAGCTCCGTGTCGCTCGCGTTTGCGAGGCTGGGTCTCAGCTGGGACGACGCCGCCGTCGTCTCGGTGCACGGCCGCCCGCTCGCCGACGCGGTGGGTGCCGTGCGCTCGTCGGCCCAACGGTCTGTCGCGCTCCTCACCTCTCCGGACAACCCGCCGCAGGTCGTCGCAGCGGCGCTGCTCGCGGCTGGTGAGCCGCCGGGACCCGAGGGGAGCGCCGTGGTCGCCTCGCGCCTTGCCGAGGAGGACGAAGCGCTCACGGTCGCAGACCTGGAGACGATCGCGCAGGGAACGTTCGACCCGATGTCCGTGCTGGTCCTCACCGGCCGGAGCCGGAATCGGACCGCTCGGAGCCTGGCGTGGGGACTGCCGGAAGCCGAGTTCGACCACGCAGCCGGCATGATCACGAAGGCCGAGGTACGCGCCGTGGCGCTCGGGAAGCTCGAACTGCCGGCGCACGGGGTGCTGTGGGACATCGGTGCCGGCAGCGGTTCCGTCGGGATCGAGTGCGCCCGGCTCCGTCCCGGTCTCGAGGTCTTCGCCGTCGAGCGCGATGCGGCGCGGGCGCAGAGGATCCGATCGAACGCCGCCCGGCACGCTGTGCGCTTCCCGGTGATCGAGGGGGAGGCTCCCGACGCGCTCGACGGTCTCCCCGACCCTGACCGCGTCTTCGTCGGAGGCGGGGGGATCGCGGTCCTCGACGCAGCCCTCGGGCGCCTCAGGCCCGCGGGCGTCGTGGTGGGCACCTACGCCGTCATCGACCGGGCGGTGGCGGCCGCGTCCAGGCTCGGCAACCTGGTGGAGCTTGCCGTCAGCCGCGGGGTGATGATGACGACGGGAGGCCCGGGTGTACGGCTGCGCGCCGAGAACCCGGTGTTCATCTGCTGGGGTCCGCATGCCGATGAGGTCGAGACGTGAGCATGGCATCGGTCGGTCGGCTCTCGAGATGACCAGCATCGCGGTGATCGGCGTCGGCATGGGCGAGCCCGACCACCTCAGCGGCCAGGCGGTGGCGGCGCTCAACACCGTCGACGTCTTCTTCGCTCTCGACAAGGGTGCCGCAGCCGACGAGCTCCTCCATCTCCGCCACGACCTGTGCCGGCGCGTCATCACGTCGCACCCGTACCGCTTCGTCGACGTGGAGGACCCACCCCGGGATCGCAGCGCCGCCGACTACGGCCGCGCGGTCGCCGACTGGATCGCAGCCAGGGCTGCCGCGCTGGGTGAGGCGATCAGGCACGAGCTCGGGCCCGACGAGCGCGGGGGACTGCTCGTGTGGGGCGATCCCGCCTTCTACGACAGCACGCTGCGCGTTCTCGACGCGCTCTCGGACCCGGTGGATGTCGAGGTGATCCCCGGGGTCAGCAGCATCCAGATGCTGGCGGCCGCCCACCGGATCTCCTTGACCCGGGTCGGCCGGCCCGTGCAGGTGACGACCGGACGTCGGCTGGCAGCCCGTGGCTTCCCGCCGGACTGCGACGACATCGTCGTGATGCTCGACGCAGCGTGCGCCTTCCGTGACGTGGACCACGCCGGGGTGACGATCTACTGGGGTGCCTACCTCGGGAGCGCGCACCAGATCCTGATCTCCGGCGAGCTGGCTGCCGTCGCCGACGAGATCGCGGCGGCGCGCGCAGAGGCCAAGCTCCGGCGGGGTTGGGTGATGGACACGTACCTGTTGCGCCGCGGCTCGTAGCGGTTGGCTCGGGACCACCGGCCCTGGAGGAGCCGGTCGCATCGGTCCCACCATGACGGCATGAGCGTGCGCGAGCCCGTTGGCCCGACGCGCCCGACCGCCGGGCCGGCACATCCGGCGAGGTGGCAACGAGGCGGCCTCATGACCGCCGAGGTCGCGGCTCGCACGGCTGCGGGCCAGGTGAACGCCGTCCACGGTGCCGAGGGCAGCACGTTCCTTCAGATCGTCCGCGCGAACGTCCTCACCCGGTTCAATGCGATCCTGGGCGCGCTCTTCGTCATCGTGCTGGTCGTCGGCCCGGTCCAGGACGCGCTGTTCGGGATCGTGCTCGCCGTGAACACCGCCATCGGGCTCTTCGAAGAAGTCCGGGCCAAGCGGCTCCTGGACCGACTCGCCCTCCTCACCGCGCCGGCGGCCCACGCCGTTCGTGACGGCGTCCTGGCAGACATTGCCGTGGAGTCCGTCGTCGCCGACGACGTCCTGGAGATCCGCGCCGGCGACCAAGTGGTCGCCGACGGGGTGCTCGTGGAGGCGGCCGGTCTCGAGCTGGACGAGTCGCTGCTCACCGGGGAGTCCCTGGCCGTGGCCAAGGCAACGGGCGACGAGGTGTGGTCCGGCAGCGTGGTCGTGGCGGGCAGCGGGGTGATGGAGGTCATCCGGGTCGGGGAGGAAGCAACCGCCCAGCAGATCCAGCGCGAGGGCCGGCGCGCGAGCCTGGTGCGGTCCGAGCTCGTGCGGGGCAACAACCGCCTGCTCCAGCTGGTCACCTGGGTGATGGTCCCCGCCGGCATCCTGCTCGGACATCCTCGCCGAGGGACGTCGGGTCATCGCGAACGTGCATCGTGTGGCCAACCTGTTCGTGACCAAGACGGTGTACGCCGCGCTGCTGGCGATCTCGATCGGGCTGGCCGGCCTTGCGTACCCGTTCTTCCCGCGTCATCTGACCGTCGTCAGCTCGCTCACCATCGGCATCCCCGGCTTCTTCCTGGCGCTGGCGCCCGGGGCGCCGCGCGCCCGGCGGGGGGTTGGCTGAGCTGTTCCTGAACGGTACGTGAACCGTGTGCTGCGCTTCGCAGTGCCCGCAGGCGCCGTGGCCGCCGCTCGACGCGTGGCGCCGTCCGGCGACGACGCTGCCCGGATCACCGCGGATCAGGACCTCGAACCCGATCGGGGCTCCTGAGCGGTGCTCTCCTCGCCCAGCGACAGGTAGCTCTCGTCCTCTTGGGCCGTGTGCAGCCGCAGGACCGCGTAGAGCCCGTAGAGCAGCCCGCGAAGCTCGATGGTGTCCTCCTCGTCGAGACCCTCGGCACCGACCTCGTCCAAGAGCTGGCCAAGACGCCGTACTTGGTGCGCGATCTCCACGTGCTCACGGCTCATCGGTCCGGTCGGGTTCGCGCCGCCGATCGCTCGGTCGAGCACAGGGTAGAGCTGCCGGTCCTCTGCCTCCTCGTGGGGGAGGACCTCGTCGACCAGCAGCCGGTGGACCTGGCGCGCTTGCGCCAGGGCGGCGGAGGCGTCGACCGTTCCGAGCGTGTCGGCGACCGCCCGCAGGCGCTCGGTCACCGCCCTGATGGACGCGTGCTCCTGCCGAAAGCGGCGAGCCAATGCCGAGCCTTCCTCGTCGAGGCGTCCGGGCTCGGGTCCGGGCCGCAGCGTCCGGAGGGCGTTCAGGATCACCGCCACGTCGATTCCCTCTTGCAAGAGGGCTCCCCACACCGCCGGCAGCCGCCCCAGGGCGGCAGCGGCCATGGCCGCCAGCGACATCGCCATGCCGGCGACGACGCTCTGGACGGCGATCCTCCGGGTCCGCGCGGCGATCGAGCGCACGTCGGCGAGCCGGTCGAGCCGGTCGGTCATGAGCACCATGTCGGCTGCTTCCGAGCTGACGGTCGCGCCGCGCGCTCCGATCGCCACCCCTACGTCGGCCAGCGCCAGCGCCGGGGCATCGTTGATGCCGTCGCCGACCATGACGGTCGGTGCGCGCCGTCGTTCCTCGCGCACCACGTCGAGCTTCTCGACCGGTGAGCGCTCGGCCATGACCTCGTCGACCCCGATCACGGCGCCGACCGTCTCGGCGACCTCGTGGCGGTCGCCGGTCACCATCACGATGCGATCGATGCCGGCTTGTCGCAGGGCCCGGACCGTCCGGGCCGCGTCGGTCCTGACCGGGTCCTCGAGGATGAGGACGCCGGCCGGTTCTTCGTCGACCGAGACGAAGACGGTCATGGTGCCGTCGAGCCGGGCTCGTCGGCGCGCAGCCTTGGCCCACGAGGGGTTGCCTGTGATCCCCACCCATGCGGCTTTGCCGACCGCGACCGCGCGGCCGTCGACCTTGCCTCGGATACCCTGCCCGGCCGCTTCCTCGACCGCCTCGGGGAGGACGAGCGGCAGCGCTCGCGCTTCGGCTGCCTTGACGACCGCGCTCGCCAGGACGTGGGGCGACATCTGATCGAGGGACGCGGCGAACCTCAGCACCTCCTCGGCGGTGTGGGTCTCCGCCACGACGACCGATGCCACCTCGGGCCGTCCGGCGGTGAGCGTGCCGGTCTTGTCGAACAGCAGGGTCGTGCACGACGCCAGCCGTTCGAGGACGCCGCCACCTTTCACGACCACGCCCCGACGTGCGGCCTGGGAGAGCCCTCCGACGAGGGCGACCGGCGCGGCCAGGATGAGCGGGCAGGGAGTGGCGACCACGAGGACCGCGACGGCTCGGACCGCACCCCCGACAGCCCAGGCGATCCCGGAGCCGGCCAGGGTGAGCCCGAGGAACCAGAGCGCATAGCGGTCGGCGAGCCGGACGAACGGCGGCTGCGCCGCCTCGGCCTGCTGCACCAGCCGGACGATCCCCGAGTACGTGCTCTCTGCGGCGGTCGCAGTTGCCCGGAGGTCGAAGGGCGGGCCTGCGTTGGCCGAGCCGCTGCGGACGGGCTCGCGCGCCTCGCGCTCGACGGGGATGGACTCGCCCGTCAGGGCCGATTCGTCCAGGACCGCGGCCGACTCGAGGTTCCCGTCGACGGGCACCAGCTCTCCGGAGCCGACCATGAGCCGGTCGCCGGGAGCGACCCGCTCGAGGGGCACCGTCTCGAGCCCCGAGGTCGTGTAGCGGTGGGCGATCCGCGGCGACCGCTCGAGCAGGTTCCGCAGGTCGTGCCGGGCCCGCCCCGCCGCCCAGGACTCCAAGGCTCGGCCGCTCACGAGCATGGTGCTCACCACCGCCGCGGCCAGTCCCTCCCCGGTCGCGAGGGTTCCGACGAGGGCGAGCAGGGCGATGAGGTCCACCCCGATCCTCGCTCGCCGGAGGCTGTCGATCATGGTCCACAGCGAGTAGACCGCGCCGACCGCACCCGTGGCGTCCCACGCCGCGTCGCCCCCTGCGGGAAGGCCGGCCAGGTGCAGCGCCCCGCCGACCGTCAGCCCGGCGAGAGCCGCCCCCAGGAGCGCGGCCGGGTAGCGCTGCACGAGCTCGGCGCACCGTTGCCCGATCGAAGGAGCGCTCACCTGCCCATCCTGGTCGAATCCGTCGACCTACACGAAGTGGGCGAGCGCTCCGGGCGCGGCCTGCGGCAACCGCGATCTCGGGCTCACGTCGTGTGGAGAGCCGCCGATGCGGCCAGCCCTCAATTCTGGCCCGTGGTGGTGCGCGTAGGCGTGCCCGTAGGGGTGTGCGGTGACCCCTCGAGGTCGACGTGCTGGCGCACCCGGTCGGCGAGTGCCGAGGGGATGACGCTGTCGGGATCGTGCAGGGAGCCCAACGACGTCGTGGCCGCGACGAGAGACCGGTAGAGAGGCGGGCACGTGGCGCACCGGGCGAGATGGGCCTCGAGCGCGGCGCGCTCGGCCGAAGCGAGCTCGCCGTCGATGTAGCTCGACACCTGCTGTCGAGCCTCCCAGCAGCTGAGCGGAACGCCGGCGTTCGCCGTTCGCCGCTCTCCTCCTTGTGCCAGGGCACTCACGAGCATCATCCTTCCTCGCCGGATCCGCTGCTTGGCCGCAGCGACGGAGATGCCGAGCACGCGTGCAACCTCGTTCGCCGGCCAGCCTTCCGCGTCGTGGAGGACCACGGCGCTCCGGTAGTGCTGGGGGAGATGGATGAGCGCGTCCCGCAGATCGGCGGCGGACTCGGCGCGCTCGGCCACCGTCGCAGCGTCGACGCTGTAGGCCTCGTCACGCCAGCGAAGCTCCACGTCTTCGACGCTGAGCTCGTGCGCGTGGTGGCGAGCTCGGTCGATCGCCAGGTGGTAGAGGACCTGGTGCAGCCAGGTCCGGATCGTCGCCTCGCCCCTGTACTGCGCGCCTCGCTCGAGGGCTCGCACGACGGTGTCGCCGACAAGGTCCTCCGCCTCCGCCTCGTTGGCCGTGATCGAGCGTGCGTACCGGTAGAGCCCAGGGAGCTCCGCCGCCACTTTGGCGGCGAAGCTCCCGCTCGGCTCTGACGGTCCGTCGGCGACCACGCGGCCAGTCTCTCGCTCAGGCTGCCCGGTGCAGGTGCGAGATCCGATGTCCCTCGGCGTCGGTGTTTCGAGCCCCGGTCGTCTGGATCCGCAGAACGCTGTAGATGGGGCAGTACCCGCTCGCCGAGGTCAGTACCATCACGGCCGCCACTGCCAGCAGCACGATGCCCCACGCCGTCGTGAATCCGAGCACACCGCTCCCCGCAACCGCGCCGGCCGCCACGACCACCCGGAGGGCTCGGTCCGTCGTTCCCATGTTCTTCTTCATGGCTTGCTCCTTTGATCGAAACGCTCGAAACCAACACTTCACAGACGGACGAGCCGTGAAAAGGGATACATCCCCTGCCCCTATCGACAGGGTGTGCCCTTCGATGTTGGAGAAGATCAGCGCGTCGTTCAGGTCGCGCTCACCCGACGCCCGCCGCCGGACGGCTGGGACCCCTCGACCTCCAAGGCTTCACGCGGCGCGACGCAGCAGCGCGAGCTCGAACGGTGCCAGGACGAGCTCCGCTCCGGCCTCGAGGGGCTGGTCGCCGGGGTCCGGGCCCCCCGGCGCCGTGGTCCGCAGCTCCTCGATCCAGCTCCTTGCCCAGCGCTCGCCAGGTGGGACGAAGGTCACCTCGGCGTCGGCTGCGTTCAAGAGCACGTAGTAGGTGGCGTCACGGATCCGCTCGCCTCGTGGACCGGGATCGGGGATGGCGTCGCCGTCGAGGAGCATCCCGAGCGCACGCGCGTAGCCGACCGTCCAGTCGCTCTCCGCCATCTCCGCCCCGTCGGGGCGGAACCACGCGATGTCGGTCGACTGGCCACCTCGGATGGCCCGGCCGTGGAAGAAGCGACGGCGGCGGAACACGGGATGCTCGAGGCGCAGACGCACCAGCCGCGCCACGAAGGCGAGCAGCTCGGTGTCGGCGTGCTCCCAGTCGAACCACGACACGGCGTTGTCCTGGCAGAACGCGTTGTTGTTGCCCTGCTGGGTGCGACCGATCTCGTCTCCGCCGCAGAGCATCGGAACCCCCTGGGAGAGCAGCACCGTGGCCAGGAAGTTCCGCTGCTGGCGCTGGCGAAGCGACTGGACCTCGGCATCGTCGGTCGGACCCTCTGCTCCGCAGTTCCATGAACGGTTGTCGTCGGTCCCGTCGCGGTTGTCGAAGCCGTTGGCTTCGTTGCGCTTGCGCTCGTAGCTCACCAGGTCCTTCAAGGTGAACCCGTCGTGCGAGGTCACGAAATTGATGCTCGCGTAGGGGCGTCGGCTCTGGGACTCGTAGAGGTCAGAGCTCCCGGTGAGCCGGTAGGCGAGGTCGCCGAGCACGCCGCCGGCTCCTCGCCAGTAGTCGCGTACCGTGTCTCGGTACTTGCCGTTCCATTCCGACCACAGCGGGGGGAAGTTGCCCACCTGGTAGCCGCCGGAGCCGAGGTCCCAGGGTTCCGCGATCAGCTTCAGCTGGCTCACCACGGGATCGCATTGGATCAGGTCGAAGAAGGCCGAGAGGCGGTCGACCTCGTGGAACTGGCGTGCAAGGCTGGCAGCCAGGTCGAACCGAAACCCGTCGACGTGCATGTCGAGGGCCCAGTAGCGCAACGAGTCCATGATGAGCTGGAGCACGTGAGGATGGCGCATGTTGAGCGTGTTGCCGGTGCCGGTCGTGTCGACGTAGTAGCGCGGCTGGCTCTCGTCGAGCCGGTAGTAGGCGGCGTTGTCGATCCCCTTGAACGAGAGGACGGGGCCGAGGTGATCGCCCTCGGCGGTGTGGTTGTAGACGACGTCGAGGATGACCTCGATCCCGGCTTCGTGCAGCGCCTTGACCATGGCCTTGAACTCCTGTACCGCCAAGGTCGGGTCCTTCGAAGAGCGGTACCCGTTGTGCGGGGCGAGGTAGCCGATCGTGTCGTACCCCCAGTAGTTCGTGAGCCCGCGGTCCACGAGGTCGTGGTCGTCCACGTGCTGGTGCACCGGCAGCAGCTCGACGGCCGTGATGCCCAGTCCGTGCAGGTACGCGACGGCGGCAGGGTGGGCGAGCCCGGCGTAGGTGCCGCGTAGCTCGGGAGGGATGTCCGGGTGCGCAGCGGTGAAGCCCTTCACGTGGACCTCGTAGATGACCGTTTCGTGCAGAGGCCGCTCCAACGGGGCATCGCGGGCCCAGTCGAAGTACGGGCTCGTCACCACGGCCTTTGGCACGTACGGCGCGGAATCGGTGTCGTCGCGGGCGAGATCGTCACCCCCGAGCGGATAGGGGTAGAGCGCCGCGTGCCAGGTCACCGAGCCGTCCACAGCCTTGGCATAGGGATCGAGCAGGAGCTTCGCCGGGTTGCAGCGCACGCCGGAGGCTGCGTCGTAGGGGCCGTGGACCCTGAAGCCGTAGCGCTGACCGGGCCCGACGCCCGGCAGGTAGCCGTGCCAGCAGAACGCGTCCGCCTCGGAGAGCCCGATCCGCGTCTCGACACCGGCGGCGTCGAAGAGGCACAGCTCGACCGACGTCGCCGCCTCGCTGAAAAGGGAGAAGTTCGTGCCGGAGCCGTCGTAGGTGGCGCCGAGCGGGTAGGGGGCCCCGGGCCAGACTTCCACGGGTTGCAGCCTAGGGAATCCCCTCTCGCTGCGTGCGGGTGCGGGGTGTGCGAACGCGCCATCTCATGAGGAGAGCTTCTCCTGCAGGATGCCGATGAGCTCGAGGCGTGCCTTGTCGACGGAAGCAGCGGGGCTGTGCTCGTCGACGGTGCGCTCGATCGCGGCCAGGCGCGTCGCGAGCGGCCAGTCGTGGAGCACGTCGCCGACCCACCGCGAGAAGTCCTGGCGCGGACAGTGGTGACGGAGCACCGAGCGGTCGCAACGGCTGAGCACGTCTTCGAGGTCCGCCAAGCTCCGAGCGACTGTGCCGGTGCGCTCGGACACGCCGCTTCGGAAGTGGAAGCCGCGATCGAGATCGAGCGGATGGCTGGCGTACTTGTGTGTGTGGCGCAGGTGCGTCGTGCTGCGAACTGCCACTTCGAACCGCTGTGCACGGCAGGGCAGGTCGCGCCTCGTGAGGACGCCGTAGCCGGCGTCGCCGCGCAGGAGGCGGGCGACCTCGTCCCTCGGCGCCGCACCGATTGCCGCCGCCAGGTCCACGACCACCTCCGACGTCTCTGGGGAGCCCAGCGCGATGACGGCGTCGAGCGTGGCGATCGCCTCGGCGGCGAGGTCCTCGGGTCGCCACGTGACGAGGCAGTATCCGCTCCGTCCGGGTTCGAGGACCCGAAGCGGTGCTGTGACCCGTCCGACGGTCCGGTCCGCCTCGTCGATCACCACCCAATGGGGGAGCCCGGTGCGCTCGCGGTGCGCCTCGACCCGGGTGAGCAGCGCGGTCTGGTATGTCCGGCTCTTCTCGGGGGACAGGGTGCTCAGGTCGACGACCACCGACGCGTACCGGTGCCGGAGGAGCCGGAGCACCTCGTCGGGAGCCGGGAGCCGTTCGCTGCCCCCCACCAGGAGGACCCCTTCGAGCTCGTGACTGAGCCCTACGTGGTCGCCTTCGGGGTCGATCACGAGGACCGAGTAGCTGGCGGCGACCAGCTGCTCGGTGAGCAAGCCGGCGACGTACGACTTGCCCGAACCGGTGCTGCCGGTGATGAGCACGTTCGTCTGCGAGGCGGGGAGCACGACGGGTCGCCCCTCGGCGGTGACCCCGAGCCGGAGCGTCCAGCGCTTCGAGTGGACCTTCAGGAGACCTCGGACGACGTCGCCCGAGACGAACGTCGCGACGCCCGAACCGTCGGGTTCGGCCAGGACGATGTCGGCCCGCTCTTTCAGCGGCTCCACGGCGTTGCGCACTGCGACGGCGAGCTCGCTGCGGTCGTAGAGGGGGAGGTCGTTCTCGGCGTCACCGACGGCGATCGTGTTGTGGAACGACAGCCCCAGGTGACCCAGGGCATGGTAGAGGCCGGTCCCCTTGGACACCCCCGCTGGCAGGACCATCAGCTCGGTCCGGTTCGCCACCGTCTGGCAGCCGAGCTCGAGGCTCCTGATGCATGCCACGATCGAAGGCTCGTCGGCCACCTTGGCGGCGAGGAGCACCTCCCCGCGGGTGAAGGGCACCCCTCGAGCCTCGAGAGCGTCGTCGAGGCGGCGGTCCACGGGGTCGGCGAGCAGGTGGTGCCACTCACCGGCGACGAGCACCGCACCGTTCTCGGCGATGACACCGTCGAACGACTCGCGGACGGTCGGCCAGACGCCCTCGAGCTGACCGAGGATGCGGCCCGTGACCAGGACGACCCGAAGGCCTGACGCACGCGCGGCCAAGAGCGCGTCGAGGACCTCTGGCACAGGAGCGGCTCCACCCTCGCTGAGGGTGCCGTCGAAGTCGACTGCGAGGACCCGGTAGAAGGTCGAGCTCATCGCTGTTGACGCCCCTTTCGGCACGAGGACCGCGACAGCGCCGCCGTACGAGCATGCCCGGCCCCACCCACGGTTGATCCCGCGCGCTGGGGTCCGGTAGGGCCAAGAGTCACCGCACACGACATCCTTGCCAAACCTGCCGTTCGGCCCTTTCGACGGACGCGTGCCGCCCGGCATGCTCTGGGCATGTGGACGCGTCGGGCTCGCGGTCGGAGATGACTGGATCGGCGCAGGAAGAGCGCGGCGTGGCGCGGGGCGGGCTGGCCATGGCCGTCGAGACCCACATGTCCGTGCTCTTCTTCTACGGCGACCGCGTCCTCAAGGTGCGTCGACCCGTCGAGTACGGGTTCGCGGACTTCTCCGACCCGGCGCGACGGCGTGCCGATTGCGACCGAGAGGTGGAGCTGAACCGCCGGCTCTCGCCCGACGTGTACCTGGGCACGGCCACGATCTCGCTCGGCGACGAGGTGCTCGAGCACGGCGTGCTCATGCGGCGGCTCCCAGCCGATCGGAACCTCGAGCGCCTCGTCCGACGCGGGGAGCCTGTGGACACCGAGCTCCGCGAGGTGGCTCGCGCGCTCGCCCGTCTCCACGAGCACGCGGCTCGCTCGGCGACCATCGACGCGTCCGCGACTGCCGAGGCGCTCTGGCAGCGTTGGCAGGCGACGGAGGAGAGCCTGAGCCGTTTCGTGGGCTCCTTCTTCGACGGGACCACCTACCGCGAGCTCACCGCGCGCGCGCGGCGCTACCTCGACGGCCGTCGGGAGCTCTTCGAGGAGCGAATCCAGCGAGGCGCGGTGTGCGACGGCCACGGCGACCTCCAGGCCTCGGACATCTTCTGCCTCGCAGACGGACCGAGGATCCTCGACTGCCTGGAGTTCGACGACGAGCTCCGTTACGGCGACGTGCTCGCCGATGCGGCCTTCCTCGCCTTCGACCTCGAGCGTCTTGGCGCCGCAGAGCTCGCGGACGCCTTCTTGGCGGACTACGGCCGGGAGTCGGGCGTCGAGCAGCCGCCTTCGCTCGTGCACTTCTACGTCGCGACGAGGGCACACGTCCGCCTTCTCGTCGCGTGCCTCCGGCTCGAGCTGGGGCTCGACCAAGACCGGAGCGAGCCCGAGAGGCTCGTTCGTCTGGCCGGCGCCCACCTGGAGAAGGCGCTGCCGCGCATGGTGCTCGTCGGCGGCCCCCCAGGAAGCGGGAAGACGACGCTTGCCGAGTGGCTGGGCCAGCGCCTCGACGCCGAGGTGCTCTCCACCGACCACCTGCGGGCCGAGGGACGGGCCGAGGGTCAGGGTGAGGGCCGGGTCGAGGGTCACGGTGTGGGCGAGCGTGAGCCGGCGGGCTCCCCCGAGGACCGCTACAGCGAGGCGGCGCGCGCTGCGGTGTACGACTCGATGCTCGAGCGCGCGCGTGTGCATCTGCACAAGGGACGTTCCGTCGTGCTCGACGCCACGTGGCAGACGGTGACGCTCAGGCGTATGGCCGCAGCGGTCGCCAGGGAGACGTCAGCGGACCAGGTCGAGCTCCGCTGTGACGCTCCGCGGGCTCACCGCAGGGCGCGGGTGGTGGCGCGCCTTCAGCGCGGAGGCAGCGAGTCGGAGGCGACCGCAGAGGTGGCCGAGACGCTTGCCGCAGAGGAGGAACCGTGGCCGACCGCCACCCTGGTCGACACCTCCGGGACCGTCGAAGAAGCGCGGAGTGCTGCGGCACGGGCGCTCGGGCTCGTACGAGCCGCGTGAGCTGGACGCTCGCTCTGGGCCGATGGTCCGTTCCCGACGAGCCACTCGACAGAGCGGGCGAGTGCGGCCCCGTGCCTGATCGCCGCAGCCGATCCTTGTTGCTGTGGGCCGGCGGGGTCCTGTCGGTGTGCGCAAGCGTTCTCGGCCTGGCGTCGCCCCAGGTCGCGGGGGCGCAGAGCCCGCAGGTCGCCTTCTCCACGTGGCAGGCACCTGGTGACGGGTGGACGGCGGGTCAGCGGGTGATCGCGCTCACCTTCGACGACGGACCCGGTCCCTACACTCCGCAGGTGCTGTCGGTCCTCCAGCAATACCACGTGCCGGCGACCTTCTTCGAGATCGGCGAGAACGTCGCCGCGTACCCCCAGTACTCCCGCATGGTCGCTGCAGCGGGCTACCCGGTCGAGGACCACACGTGGAGCCACCCGGATCTCACGACCCTCTCGCCTGTCGAGGTCGGCGCGCAGATCGACAGGACCCAGGCAGAGATCGCCTCGGTCACCGGCGAGTCCCCCACCTGCGTCCGTCCCCCCTACGACGCCTGGGACCCCACCGTCCTCACCACGATCGCGGCACGCGGCCTCACCGCCATGAGCTACTCGGTCGATCCGAGGGACTGGTCCATGCCGGGGGTTGCAGCGATCGTCAGCAGGGTTGTCGCAGCTGCCGCGCCAGGCGCCGTCGTCGACCTGCACGACGGGGGCGGGGATCGCTCGGAGACCGTGGCCGCCCTCCCGCAGATCATCACGGACCTGCGCGCTGAAGGCTACGGGTTCGTCTCGATCTGCGGCGACCGCCAGATGCGCGAGCAGAGCGCGGTCTACCGCTTCGGACAAGCTCCTCCTCCCGCATCCCATGTCGTCTCGGACGCCCCCTATTCCGGTGCCGCGGGGACCGGTGCCGGCTACTGGCTGACGGCCCAAGACGGCGGGGTGTTCAGCTTCGGCGATGCTCGGTTCTACGGCTCCATGGGCGGGGTGAGCAGCTCCACCCGCTTCTTCGCCATCATGGCGAGCCCGAGCGGCGCGGGGTACCTGCTCGCCGGTGAGCTCCCGTCGCCCTGATGCTCGTGCGCTCGGTCCTGCGGTGTCGTCGCACCGAGCCGAGGGCTCACGATCCTCGCCTGGCGACGATGTTCAGCCGCACGTAGTCGACGACCGGCTCTCCCATTGCCGCTACCACCCGATCGACGAAGGGTCGCCGCTCGCCGGCGCCAAGGGTGGCGAGGTGCTCTCGGAGGATGACCGTCGAGAGGAAGTCGGCCAGTCCCGCGGGGTCGTCGAAGCGGGTCGGCTCGGGGTTCGTCCACACGTCCACATCGACGAACCCGGCGCGTTCGAGCCGCCTCCGGGTCTCGTCACGAGATGCGTAGAGCCAGGTACCCGCACGCTCGACCCCGAGCGCACGCACGGCGTCGAGGAGCAGGGCCAGGTTGCCCTCGGCGCCGCACTGCGCGACGAGTTGGCCGCCGGGTCGCATGACCATGGCGAGGTTGGCGAAGAGCCGGTCGTGGTCGGTCACCCAGTGGAACGTCGCGGTCGAGAGCACCGCGTCGACGGGGTGGTCGCGGCCGAGCGCCGACGGCCTGAGGTCGAGGAGATCGGATCGGACGAACCGGACCCGGTCGTGGTGGCGTGCGAGACGCCGGTGCGCCTCCTCGAGCATCGACGCCGACGCGTCGAGCGCGACGACGTGCCCGCTGGGCAGCCGATCGAGCAGCTCCTCGGTGACGCGGCCGCTCCCGCACCCCGCATCCAGGACGGTCTCGGCTCCCTCGAGCACCAGGCGGCCGAGCACCGTCCGACCCCAACGCGCCTGGGGTTCCGAGAGCCGGTCGTAGGCGGCGGCATCCCATTCGCCAGGAGGTCGATCGCTGGACCTGGCGGTCACCGGGCGAGACCGAGGTGGTCGTCGAGGTCGCAGAGGAGCTCGCGCCTGCGCTCCCGCGTCGCGAAGCTCGACTCGATCGAGACGCGTGCCACGGCGCCGAGGATCGAGCGATCCCATCCGAACGTCCGCGCGCACTGCACGTACTCGCCGACGACCGACGAGCCGAAGAGCAGCGGGTCGTCCGTGTTCAGGCTCACCCGCACGCCGGCCGCCCTGAGCTGCTCGACGGGATGGGCGGCGAGGGACGACACGACGCCGAGCCGTACGTTGGACGTGGGGCAGACGTCGAGCGGCACGGCCTCCGCCGCGAGCTTCGCGACCAGCGCGGGGTCCTCGACCGCGCGGATGCCGTGGTCCACACGCTCTACGTGCAGGAGCTCGACGGCATCGCGCACCCCTTCGGGTCCCGACGACTCTCCCGCGTGGGCGCAGGTGTGGAGACCGGCGCTCCGGGCGCGGGTGAACAACGGGGCGAACCGCTGCCCGGTGCGTCCGGCTGCAGCCTCGTTGCCGTCGACCGACAAGCCGACGACACGGTCAGGTCGGGCCTCGAGCAGCCAGTCCACGAGCGCGGCGGAGTCCGCCGCCGGCTGGGTACGCGTCAGGCTGAGGCACAGCGCGGTCGTGACCCCATGGTCGGCTTCTCCCGCTTCGAACCCGTGGTCCAGCCGCTCGACGAAGCCGTCGAGATCCGTACGCCACGCGGGCCAATGAGTCGGATTGAAGATCACGTCGGTGTGGCCGACACCGTTCGACGCGGCCCTGCGGGTGATCTCGTAGGCGATGTGCTCGAGCTGGGTCCCCTCGGTGACGAGCGCGCAGGCGCGGTCGAGGAACCCGAGGAACTCCGCGAGGTCGCGGAACCGGGGCGCTCCGGTGCCCGGGTCGAACGTGACGCCGGCCCGCGCCGGGTCGTCCAGCCCGACCGCAGCGGGCGGGACGCAGCCTTCGAGGTGGAGGTGGACCTCCGCCTTTGGCAGGCGCCGGACCCAGCTCGCCTGACGTGTGCTGGCAGAGAGGCGCTCGGCATCAACGGGCATCGGCATCGCGAAGAGCGTACGGGACCCACGGCGCCTTCCTGAGCGGCACGGCCGCCGCCGCATCCGGGCTCCCCACGCGGGTCTCGCCTACAGTCGTTGCTGCGCCCATGCATCGAATGTCGCGGGGTGCCGGTACCGTCTACGTCGATGCGAGCGAGGTTCGACCCACGGTGAAGCTGCGCATGCCCTCTCGGACTGGATCGAACGAGCGATCGCTCGGGAGGGAGCGCCCGACGCTGTCGGTGACCGCCGGAGACGGAGCCGGGGACGCATCGGCGGTCGCCGCCGGGTTCGAGGTTCGCCCCGGAGGTCTCGGCTCCCCTGCGCAGGCAGCCGCGCTCGCAACCCTCTGCGCCGTCCTGTTCCTCACGTTCCTCGACAACACCGTCGTGAGCGTCGGTCTCGCGAACATCCAGAGCACGCTCCACGCCGGGGTGACCTCGCTGCAGTGGGTCGTCGACGGCTACGCGCTCACGTTCGCGACCTTCATGCTGGCAGCGGGGACGATGGGGGACATCCTCGGCCGGAAGAAGGCGATGCTCGCCGGTGTGGCCGTCTTCTGCGCAGGGTCCGTCGTGTGCGCGACGGCGCCCAGCTCGGGGTGGCTGATCGCGGGGCGAGTGATCATGGGGGTCGGGGCCGCGGCGTCCGAGCCCGGGACGCTCTCGGTGATCCGTCACGTCTACCCGGACCGCGCGACCCGGGCCGACGCGCTCGGCGTGTGGGCAGCCGTGTCGGGGCTGGCGCTGGCGCTCGGCCCGGTCATCGCCGGCAGCCTCGTCGGTTTGGCCAGCTGGCGGGCGATCTTCTGGTTCAACCTCGGGTTCGGCCTCGTCGCCTTCGCGATGGCCCTGGCGTTCGTTCCCGAGTCGTCCGATCCCGAGGGGCGCCGGTTCGACTGGGCAGGGATGCTCCTTGGAGGAGGCGCCCTCGGCTGCGTCTCGTTCGCGATCATCCAAGGTGAGATCTCCGGGTACGGCGCCTGGTGGATCGACGTCCTGTTCGCGGCGTCCTTCGTGCTCGCGACGGCGTTCGTGCGCGTCGAGCGCGTGCGGAAGAGCCCGATGATCGACCTCGGCTTGTTCCGGAAGCCGCCGTTCCTGGGCTCGAACGTGGTCGCGTTCGCGACGTTCTTCGGGACCTTCTCGATCTTCTTCTTCACCGCGCTCTACGTGCAGGTGGTCATCACACAGTCCGCGTACCAGACCGCGCTGGACTTCCTGCCCATGGCGGTGGCCCTGATCATCGGGTCGGCGTTCACGGGGCCGTGGGTCGCCCGGTCGGGTGCGCGGATCCCGATGGTCGTGGGGTGCGCGCTCGCCGCAGTGGGCATCTTCGTGACCAGTGCGACGCTCGGGCCGCACTCCGGGCTCGGCACGCTCGGATGGACGTTGCCGATCGCAGGGTTCGGGTTCGGCATCGCGCTCGTCCCGGTGACGTCGGCCGCTCTCACCGTCGTGCCGCCCGAGCGCTCGGGCATGGCCGCATCGGCCACCAACACGAGCAGGGAGCTCGGAGCGGTGATCGGCGTCGCCGTGCTCGGCGCGGTGGTCGACTCGAAGCTCACTGGCGAGCTCGCCGCCCGGCTGAAGGCGCTCGGCATCCCCCCGAGCTTCCAGAGCCTGGTGGTCAACGCGGTGTCGAGCGGTGGGCTGAGCCCCAGTGCGGCCTCGAAGGCCGAGCACAGCCACACAGTCCACGTCGCGGACCTCGCGACCAAGGTCATCCACGCCGCGTACGAGGCCTTCGGCTCGGGCCTCCACCTGTCGTTCGACATCGCCGGAGCGCTACTTGCTCTGAGCGCGGTCGTCGCGGCGGCGACCGTCCATCGCAAGTCCGGCGAGCAGTACGAGCTGTAGCGCCGAAGGGCTGGGGACTGCCTGGGGACAGGGCGCTGGTGGACTGGGGACAGCACCCATCCAATTGGGGAGATCGTGCAAGTTCGTGGGGACAAGTTCGGGATTTCGCTGGAGGCTCTTGCCTTTTCGCGATCCGAAGCGCAGTCTTTGGATTGTTCGAGTGATCGAACCCGTCATCGGACGGAGGGTCGCCGCGAGGCGGACCGACGGACGATCAAGGGGGGTCGTACGACTGCCACTTGCCCTGACGGGAGGCCTTTGGCCGACCAGCAGGACCGGCTGGCGCCGCAGGGCACAGCCGGAGGCGGGGGAGGCCATTCGAACGCTGGTGGCTCGTGACAACGGCCGGGGGGTTCCCTGGAGCCCTCGGCACGGTCTGCGGGAACGGGGTTGTCCGACACTGCCCCGGGAACGATGACCACGGGTCGCCGCGGGCGTGGGCCCCGAGGAGCTGGACGGCTAGGCCGGACGGTTACTCGGGGCCTCGCCGCGTCCGGGGTCGGTGCCGTGCGGAGCCCACGCGCGGCCGTCATGCGTGCCCAGAGCGTGTACCGGGACCGGCTCGTCGACGCTGCAAGGGTCGTCGAGCTCGTCGTCGCAGCGCTCGCACTCCATCTCGAACGTCGTGTGCGTGATGCCCAATGGCATCGTCACGCGCTCGCGTACCGCGGAACCGACCGCTTGCGCGTCTTCCAGGCTGGGGTGGCCGGCGAGGACCAGGTGCGCGGAGAGCGCGCGGTAGTCGCTCGAAAGGCTCCAGACGTGGAGGTCGTGCACCTCGCTGACCCCCTCGACGGAGGTGAGTGCCGTGCGGAGCGCGGCGAGATCCACGTCCGACGGCGTCGACTCCAAGAGGACCCCGGTGCTCTCCCGCACGACGCGCACCGCTTGGACGAGCACGAGCAGCGCGACCGCGAGGGAGGCGGCAGGGTCTGCCAGGTCGCCGCGCGGGCCAGCGAGGACCACGACGATGCCGGCCACGAGGACCGCGACGGCTGACAAGGCGTCCGCGGTCATGTGCAGCGCGATGCTCCGCAGGTTGAGGTCGCGTCCCGGTTCGCGCACTGCGAGTGCGGCAGCGACGTTCACGACTAGTGACGCAGCGGCCACCTCGCTCACGAGCCCGCCGTGGACGGCCACCGGATGGACCAGCCGGTCGACCGCGATGGCCACGATCACGAAGGTGACGACGACGAGGACCGTCGCGTTGGCGAGCGCGGCGAGGATGGTGCCGCGGTGGTTGCCGTAGGTGCGCAGCTCGCTCCGAGGTCGAAGCGCCCAGCGCACGGCGGCGAGCGAGAGCCCGATCGCGGCCACGTCCGACAGGTTGTGCCCGGCATCGGAGAGGAGCGCAGAGGAATGCGCGTCGACGCCGGCGACCACCTCGGCGACGACCAGGGCGCCGTTCAGCGCTGCGGCGGCCACGAGGCGGCGGGTCCGCGCAGGCGCCCGCCGGTCGGTGCCCGCACCGGTCATGACCGCGCGGCGACCGCCGTCCACAGCTGGGCGGGACGGTCCCCGCGTGCCACCTCGCGCGCGAGCTCCGCGGAGACCAGCGCGACGTCACCAGGGTGGGTGACGCCGATGGACCGGCCCGGGGCGCGCAGGACGTGCACGGCCAGCGTGTCGGGCGCTCCTCGTCTCCGTGCGGTGAGGAGCCCGTCGACGACATCGGGCAGGAGCACTTCGCCGTCGCCGCTCGCCTGTGCCATCGCGTCCTCGAAGATGCCGCGCAGCTCGGGGCTGAACCCCCACAGGTTCACCGACACGAGCTGTCCGGGGTCGAGCTCCTTCGGCTCGCGTCCGTCGTCCGCGACGATCCGGCCGTCAGGCAGTGGCGTGACGCGGCGCCGCTCGTCGACGGCTTCGAGCATCCCGTCGCCGCCGACCCGGCACAGGCCCCTGGTGACCGGTGCGTCGCCGAGGAGCGAGTCCGAGAGCGCGTAGCAGATGGCGGCGTTGTCCGGATCACCGCGCCGCAGGTGCCCGGCGAGGAGTGCCAGACCCGGCTCCCCTGGGAGGTCGTCGGCGTTCGCGACGCCGAAGGAGGAGCTCTCGTCGAGCAAGGGCACTGCCGCGAGGACCGCGTCGACGGTGCCGCGGGGCGCGCGTTGGACCGCGAGCTCGACGCGTACCGCGCTGGGCCACGTGCGCTCCACGTGGTACCGGATGGCGGGGCCGGTGTCGGGGCCGATCACGAGGACGAGCCGACCGAACCCGGCCGCGAGGGCGTCGCTGGCGAGCACGTCGAGGACCGCCTCGCCGGCGAGCCCGACGGAGGCCAGCGGTTTCACGCCGCCGTAACGGGTTGCGCGACCTGCTGCCAGGATCACGAGCGTCGGGTCCGGACGGCCTCCGTTGGGCGTGCCTGGGTTCATCCCCCCCAGCGTAGGACTGCGCTCGCCCAGGTCATGCCCCCGCCGAACCCGGTGAGGAGCAGGTGGCTGCCCGCAGAGACGCGGCCGCTGCGCAATGCGTCGTCGAGAGCGAGCGGGATGGAGGCGGAAGAGGTGTTGCCGTAGCGGTCGATGACCATCACGGTCCGCTCCTCGGGGATCCCGAGCCGCTGGCAGGCGGCCTGGATGATGCGGAGGTTGGCCTGGTGTGGCACGAGGACGTCGACGTCGGATGCTTGGAGCCCCGCATCGCGCAGGGCACGCTCCGCGGACTCGACGACCACTCGCACCGCCTTGCGGAAGACCTCTTTCCCGTCCATGAAGAGGTACCCGCCGTGGTCGCACCTGAGCAAGTGGCGCAGCGTGCCATCGGCGCCGAAGTTCCAGCTCAGCAGATCACCCGGTCCGTCGACCGGCTCGACCACGACTGCTCCGGCCCCGTCCCCGACGAGCACCGCCATCGTCCGGTCGTCCCAGTCGGTGATGCGGCTGAGGGCGTCTGCACCGATCACCAGCACGCGGCCTGATCCGACGGCGACGAGCCCGGCCGCCGCCACGAGGCCGTAGACGAACCCGGAGCACGCGGCATTCAGGTCGAAGGCCCCGCCCGGCACCCCGATGCCAGCCTGGACCGTCGCCGACGTCGCAGGGACGAGCGCGTCGGGCGTGGTCGTCGCGAGCAGGACCACGTCGATGTCGGAGGGCTCGAGCCCGGCATCTGCGATCGCGTGCCGACCCGCCTCGATCGCCATCTGAGAGGTGATGCCCCCGACGTGGCGTTCCTTGATCCCGGTGCGCTCGGTGATCCACGCGTCGCTCGTGTCGAGCGTCGCCGAGAGGTCGTCGTTCGTCAGGACCTTGTCGGGGACGGAGATGCCGCAGCCCCGGATCGTGATGCCGCGCACGCTCACCGGCTCCCGGCCGCGACCGCGTGCATCCCGATGTAGGCGGCGTCCCCTTCGATGATCCCTCCGGTGTTGACCGCGAGACCGAGCCGCGCGCCTGGCACCTGCCGGTGCCCCCCGCGCCCGCGCAGGTGGATGGCGAGCTCGACGAGCTGCGCCAAGCCGGTGGCCCCGAGCGGGTGGCCGCGTCCGACGAGCCCACCGCTCGGGTTCACGCAGAGCCCGCGGCCGCCGATCGTCGTGTCCCCGGCCACCGTCGCAGGCCCGGCCTCGCCGGTGCCGAAGAGGCCGAGCGACTCCAAGGCGTAGATCTCCTCGGGGCTCGTGGCGTCGTGGATCTCTGCGAGGTCGAAGTCACCGGGGTCGAGACCGCTCTCCTCCCACATGGCCGCGGCGGTCTCCGCCAACCGCTCGTGGTAGTCCATCTCGCCGTTTCCCGAGCGCGCCACGGAGGCGATGATACGCGGCGCGTCGAGGGGAGCCGCAGTTGCCGGCGCGAGGACGAGCGCCGCGGCTCCGTCCGTGAACGAGCTGCACATGAGCCGGGTGAGGATCCCCGCCACCTGGGGCGCAGCGAGCACCTGGTCGACCGTGACCGTCTGCTGGATCTGCGCGTTCGGGTTCCTGCTCGCATGCAGGCGCGCCTTGACCGCTGCAGCGGCGAACTGCTCGAGGGTCGCACCGTGCTTCGAGAGGCAATCGCGGGCCCACCGGTCGTTGAGCGCCATCAGGATGCTGCCGCCGGGGTTCTCCTCCCCGACGAAGCGGGCGTGCATGTCGGCACGGTAATCAGCGGGAAGCCCGTCCTCGATGCCGGCCAGCGTGGCGGCGCGATCACCCGTCCACATCTTCTCGACGCCGAGGACGAGGACGGGCCCGCTGCCCGCACGAGCGGCAAGCGTGGCCACGTGGACGGCAGCCGCCCCTCCGGCGCAGGAGTTGTCGACGTTGACCACCGGCACGCTGCCGAGCCCGGCTTTACGGAGCCACGACTGCGCGCGAATGCTGCCCTGGTCGCACAGACGCCCGCCCATGGCGTTGCTCGCGACGACGAGCGCGAGCTGCTCCGGCTCGATCGCGGCATCGGCGAGCGCCTCGTGGACCGCCTGGTGCGCCATCTCGGACGGGGAGAGATCGCGCCGGCTCATGTCGGTCATTCCCGTCCCGAGGATCGCGACGTGCTCGGATCGGACGCTCATGCCCCCACCTCCGCTCTCTCGTGGGACTGGGCAGCGGTGCCTTCGTCCCAGGGCTCCGCACCTCCTGCTCGCTCCAGCTGCCACGACCCCGTGCGCGCCACTCGGGCCAGGGGAGCGAGACGGTCGTAGGCGGCGGCGAGCGCACGGAATTGGCCGAGCGCGTCGTCCGCGGCGACGAGCACGATCACGTGCGCTGCGCCGGCCTCCACGTATGCCGCGGCCGACGCGGCGCAGTGGTCGGCAGGTCCGGCGACGAGGTGGCGGTCGAACGCCTTGGCCGGGAGGCCGTAGAGGCGGGACAGCCATGAGGTCCCCGAAGCCCGGGCACGTGCGGCGTCGTCCCCGACGGTCGCGACCATCACCACGGCGGGAACGACCGCGTCCGAGCACCTTCCGGCATTCACGGCGATCTCACGGATCGATGCCAGGCCATCGGCGAAGCGCTCGGGCCCCACGAAGAGCGGCACCCAGCCGTCTCCCACCGTGCCCGCCCGTCGAAGCGCCGCCGGGCTCGTGCCGCCGATCCACACGGGGACCGGGCCGGCCGGGTCGATCCGGTAGGCGTCCGGCTCCTCGGCGGTGCTCCAGGCGCAGCGGAGGGCTGCGATGCCCGAGTCCAGCAGCGCCCCGCGGGCACGGAAGGAGACGCTTGCCAGCGCGTACTCGGCCGGATGGCTCCCTGATCCCACGCCGAGCACGAAGCGGCCCCCGCTCAAGGTCTGGAGGGCGGCGGCTTGCTTGGCCACGGCCGCCGGCGAGCGGAGGGGCAGCTGGAGGACACATGCGCCGACCGCAACCTGGCGCGTCGCGGCAGCCGCAACGGCGAGGGACGTGAGGCATTCCGGCGCGGGCCGTCTCCAGAACAGGTGGTCGGATGCCCATACTCCGGCCGCGCCCGCGGTCTCGGCCCCGAGGGCAAGCTCGGAGACCCATGAAGTCGTACCGAAGGTAGCATCGTTGTTCTTACTTCCGGTGCTACCACCTGTGGGGGACTCGACAGGGGACATCGGGGGGAGGAGCAGGCCCAACCGACCGGAGAGCAGTGGGAGGGTGGCCAGCGCCATCGCACCATCCTATCGAGATCGTGCGCCGTGCGCACGTTTTGGCGCTGAGGTGCCACCTCGGTAGTACTGTTCCGAGCGTTGAGTCCTACTCGTGGTACGACTGAGAGCTGGAGGACGGCAGGAAGCGGCAGGTCAGTGCAGGGTGCCGTCGTGGCGCGGGAGAGCCTTCCCGTCAGCGCGGGGGAGCTCGACGACCGCAAGCGTGCAACGTGAATGGCAGATCTCTCGCCCCGCGTCGTTGGTGAGCGAGATCTCCCAGACCTGCACGGCTCGACCGATGCGGAGCGGCGTCGCGACCGCCGTGAGCACCCCCTCGCGTATCGGGCGGAGATGGCTGGCGTTCAGCTCGATGCCGACCACGTAGTGCCCAGGCGGCGCCGCCGCGGCGCCGCCGAAGCTCGCCGCAGTCTCCGCGAGCAGCGCGGAGACCCCTCCGTGCAGGATCCCGTAGGGCTGGTGGACCCGCTCGTCCACCACCAGCCGGAGCTCG
Organism: Actinomycetes bacterium; assembly: GCA_021822565.1. Taxonomy (GTDB): domain Bacteria; phylum Actinomycetota; class Acidimicrobiia; order Acidimicrobiales; family RAAP-2; genus JAJYVT01. The sequence continues at coordinate 48,046 of JAKAQM010000004.1, forward strand.
ACACGCTCGGCACCGACCTGGACGGCCTCGATGCCGAGCAGGCGCGCGACGCCGCGACGCAGCGCCGACGCGAAGTCCGCCTGCACGTCACCGTGCGGCGAGAGCTGGTGGCCGTCGTCGGGCACGGCGGGCACACTACCGGCGGCCGCAGGCCAGGCGGAATTCCCCTGCGACTACCATCCGGCGATGGCCTCGTGTACCCGGTCCGGCTTCGTCGACTTGCGCAGTGACACCGTCACGTGCCCGACGCCTGAGATGCGCAGGGCGATGGCCGACGCCGAGGTCGGCGACGACGGCTTCGGCGAGGACCCCACCGTCGCAAGGCTCGAGGCGCTCTACGCCGATCGCGTCGGCAAGGAAGCGGCGGTGTTCGTGCCCTCCGGGACGATGGCGAACCAGATCGCCATCAGGGTGCTCGCCCCGCCCGGCACCGCCGTCGTTGCCGGTCGCCAGGCCCATGTCGTCGCCTACGAGGCCGGAGCGGCGGGTCGCAACGCAGGCGTGCAGTTCCATCTCGTCACAGACATGGACGGCCTCGTGCAGCCCTCCGACGTCATGTACGCGGTCTCGCTCTCCGCCTACCACCAGCCAGAGGTGTCGCTGGTGTGCATCGAGAACACCCACATGGCCTCGGGCGGCACCCCGTGGACGCTCGACCAGCTTGACGCGCTGGCGCGGGGAGCAGGCGGCCTGCCGGTGCACATGGACGGGGCAAGGCTGTTCAACGCCGAGGTCGCGACCGGGGCGCCAGCGGCCGCGATGGCCGCCCGGGTGACGACGGTGATGTCGTGCGTGTCGAAGGGCCTGGGCGCGCCCGTGGGCTCGCTGCTCGCGGGGCCTGCAGGGATCATCGAGGCCGGCCGCGTCGAGCGCAAGCGCTTCGGCGGAGCCATGCGCCAAGCCGGCATCGTGGCCGCAGCGGGGATCGTGGCGCTCGAGACCATGGTCGACCGTCTCGCCGAGGACCACGCACGCGCCCGGCGCCTCGCCGAAGCGGTGGCCGACCGGTGGCCCGACGCGGGCGCGCATCCGAAGAGGACCTCCACGAACCTCGTGGTCTTCACGCCGCCCGACCCGCGAGCCGTGATCGCGCACCTGCACGCGCACGGAATCCTCGCGGACATGATCGGGCCGGGGGTGGTCCGGCTGGTCACCCACCACGACGTGGACGACGAGGGTGTTGCACGAGCGGCCCTCGCCATCGCGAAGGCCCCCTGACGCCGCCTGCCCGCCGGGCCCGGGCTGCCGGGCCCGGGCTGCCGAGACCTCGGGGGGGGTGCCCGGAGCGCCGATCAGTAGCGGTAGGTGTCCGGCTTGTAGGGCCCTTCGACGGGGACGCCGATGTACGCCGCCTGCCCGGCCGTCAGCTCGCTGAGGCGGATCCCCAGCGCGTCGAGGTGCAGTCGCGCCACCTTCTCGTCGAGGTGCTTGGGCAGGACGTACACCTTGGTGTCGTAGGACTCGGGCCTCGTGTAGAGCTCGAGCTGGGCAAGGGTCTGGTTCGTGAAGGAGCACGACATCACGAAGCTTGGGTGGCCGGTGGCGTTCCCGAGGTTCAGCAGGCGCCCTTCGGACAGGACGATGATCGCGTGCCTGTCGGGGAAGACCCACTTGTCCACCTGCGGCTTGATCGACACCTTGTCGACGCCGGGGAAGGCGGCGAGCCCGGCCATGTCGATCTCGTTGTCGAAGTGGCCGATGTTGCCGACGATGGCCTGGTGCTTCATGCGGGCCATGTGCGCCGCGGTGATGATGTCGCGGTTGCCCGTGGCGGTCACGAAGATGTCGGCGGTCTCGACCACGTCCTCGAGCCGGACGACCTGGAAGCCGTCCATCGCCGCCTGGAGCGCGCAGATCGGGTCGATCTCGGTGACGACCACCCTCGCGCCTTGCCCGCGCAGGGATTCGGCGCAGCCCTTCCCCACGTCGCCGTACCCGCAGACGACGGCCAGCTTGCCGCCGATAAGGACGTCGGTGGCGCGGTTGATGCCGTCGATCAGCGAATGCCGGCAGCCGTACTTGTTGTCGAACTTGGACTTGGTGACCGAGTCGTTCACGTTGATGGCGGGGAACAGCAGGGTGCCGGCGCGCTCGCGCTCGTAGAGGCGGTGCACGCCGGTGGTCGTCTCCTCGGTCACGCCCATGATGCCGTTGGCGATCGACGTCCAGCGCCGCGCGTCCTCGGCAAGGTCGCGCTGGAGCAGCTGAAGGACGACGCGCATCTCGTCGGAGCCGGCGGACGCCGGGTCGGGAACGGAGCCCGCCTTCTCCGCCTCGACCCCGAGGTGGACGAGAAGGGTCGCGTCGCCGCCGTCGTCCAGGATCATCGTCGGGCCGGGCTCCCCGGGCCACCTGAGGGCCTGCCCGGTGCACCACCAGTACTCCTCGAGCGTCTCGCCTTTCCACGCGAACACCGGAACCCCTCGGGGGTCCTCCGGCGTGCCTTCGGGCCCGACCACGACGGCGGCTGCCGCGTGATCCTGGGTCGAGAAGATGTTGCAGCTGGCCCAGCGCACGTTGGCGCCGAGCGCGACGAGGGTCTCGATCAGGACGGCGGTCTGCACCGTCATGTGCAGGGAGCCGGTGATGCGCGCCCCGGTGAGTGGCTTCGACTTCCCGAACTCCTCGCGCATGGCCACCAGCCCGGGCATCTCGTGCTCGGCGAGCTCGATCTCGCGTCGTCCGAAGTCTGCGAGGGCGAGGTCCGCCACCTTCCACTGCAGCGCATCGGGACGGCCGCTGATCGTGTCGGGCTGCAGGGTGGTCATGTGGCGGGGTCTCCTTCGTCGCTGGGTCGGTCGGCTGGGTCGGTTGGCTGGCGCCACTGCTCGGGCGGCTCCAGGAGCCCAGCGTCCCGAAGAAGTCCAACCGCCGACCGTGAGCAGGGCTCGGGCTCCAAGACTAGGCGCCACCGGGGGAGCGAGACGTGCCGCGGTCCGGGCGCGCGCGGGTATGCCGTCGGCTACGCCAAGCCTCTGATGATCGTCGCGAGCTCCTCGGGGCGGACGCCGAGCCGTCGGGCGAACACGACGAGCTCCCGCGCCCTCTGGAGGACGGCGCCGCGCTCGGGAGTGCCCGACACGGTGATCCCCCTCCCACGGCGGAACTCGAGCAGACCTTCGTCCCGCAGGATCCGCAGCGCGCGGAACACCGTGTTCGCGTTCACGCCTAGGACGGCTGCGAGGTCCCGGGCCGGAGGCAGACGTTCCCCCGGCTTCGCTTCGCCCTCCGCGATGGCGCGGCGGATCTCTGCAGCGACTTGCTCGTGGAGCGCAAGCTTCTCGAGCAAGTCGACTCGCTTCAGCCCGTTCATGGTGCTATCCAACATAGCACGCGGATGGAGGAGCATGCGTGATCACGACGAGGAGCCGTAGAACGCAGGACGAGGCGGACGGGGCTCGTTCCGCGCACGCTCCTTCGGCCGTACCCGCTCCCGATCGCCCGGCTTCGCCTCCCTCGGCCTTTCTCGGAGATGCGCGCCGCCGCCGACGAAGCCGACGTCGCTTGGATCGAGGCACCGACCTCCTGCGCGGCGGCCGGAGCGTCCCCTCGTCGCCAGGACCGCTGCTGGGTTGCTCAGCTGGCACTGGCCCATGCACTCACCTCGGGTGTTCGACACCTCCCTCGGCCTGTACTTCGCCTGGAGCACCACACCGCTGGGGGTCGGTTCGATGCACGGGGCGCTCGCGCGCGTCGACCAGGTGACGGGCGAGTTGAGCGTCGTTCGCGCGACGCAGGGCACGGCCACGAGCCTCGTGGCCGTGCACGGCTCGCTCTTCGTCGTGCTCTCGTCGGAGGGCCCCAAGGTGCCTCGTGGACGCCTCGCACGCGTGGATGCGACCACGCTGAACGTGCTCCGGTCCTGGACGCTCCCGGCGGTCGGCACCCCGTACGCGACGGTGGCTGCAGGAGGGGCGCTCTGGGTGGCAGCGGGAGCTCACCTCGAACGCGTCGCACCCTCGAGCGGGGCCGTCACGACCACGCTCACGCTCGAAGGGGCGGCCTCGGTGAGCCTCGGGACCAACACGACGGGCTCGGCGCTGGTCGCGGCCGGGGACATCGCGACGGGCGCCTACCACCTCGAGCGGATCGATTCGTGGACGGGCGCGCTCGAGCGCAGAACGGGACGCCGGATCGGAACGGCCGGGATCGGCGGCGTCATCCGCACCGCGCTGTGGATCGGCGTGGACTTCGGGACGACGGGGAGCGCCCTGCGAGAGCGCGTGCGCTCCCTCCGACCGGTCGGCCCGGGTTGCCACGCAGGGGTCGGCACGCAGGCATGCGTCGTGGGCTCGAGCCCCCGCCCGGACCTCGAGGCTGGTCACCTGTACGTCACGACACCGAACGCCCCGACACGCAACGACTGCGCCCTGAGGACCGGGCAGGTCATCGCCCGGTTGCCGGTCGACCTCCGGCACGACGACGTCATGGCCATCGCACGGACATCGACCCTCTTGTTCCAGGTCACAACCTCGACACGTAGGACTCCCACCATCTCGGAGGCTTCCGTCCCGGCGTCGTGCAGATCGAATGGGTAGGCACCGTGCGCACGGGTCCCTCGAGTGCGGCCATCCTTGCGACGTGCCCCTGCCCAGCATTGCGGGCCCTGCGAGCACGTGCTCGTAGGCACGAAGCGCTCGGAGACGCTGGTCCTGCGGCGAGGTCGAGTGCTGCATGAGGCTGGTGTCCTGAGCCGGTGTCAAAGGTCTGCGACCGGAAGCGGGCACGTCGCCGCCATTGGGAACGGCATCGTCGGGCGGTCGGCTGCACAGATGTGGATGGTGAGGGGGACCGCTGGCGCGATGGCCGTCCATGTGATGCCGAGACGGATCATCATCGTCAGGTCGTCGAAGCGCCGTCCATCGAGCCACTGGATGACCCCACTGGTCATAAGGTCATTCCAGCACCACATGACGTCAGACGCTGCAGCAGGAGCTCGACGCCGCTACCCGGAGGGCCCGAGGTCCGGGATGGCCGGCGGTAGGCTTGCGGCCGGCCGGAGCTGGCACCGAGCAAACAACACAATCCGAATTGCCATCCGACTGCCCCCGTAGCTCAGAGGATAGAGCGTCGGTTTCCTAAACCGTGCGTCGCAGGTTCGAGTCCTGCCGGGGGCGCCGACCAGTCCTCCGCGCGAACCTGCGCGGCACCGACGGTCGCATCTCTGCCGCCATCGTAGAGGGTGACTGCGACATCGATAGCGCCGTCGGCCGGTTGGTAGACGACGTCGAGCTGCAGCGCGTGGAACAGGGCCCGTAGTTCGCTCTGGGGCGCCTTGTCGAGCGAGTCGACGAGGATCGGCAGCCGGTCGAGCAACGGGGCGACGTCGGCCAACGTGGGCGCCTCTGTCGCCGAGGCTCGGGCGAGTGCCACGAGCCGCTCGCGCCGCTCGGCGATGGCGCCCTCCAGCTCGGCCACGCGCTGGCCGACGCGCCGACGGAGCGCAGCGGTCACGTCGTCGGCTTCGAGGTTGACGAGCTGGCGGGTGAGACGCCGTTCGAGGTCGGTGATCTCGGCTTCGATCTCATGAGCGCACGCCTTCGCCGGTGCCGCGCGCTCCGGCTCGGCGGCGGCTTCGAGGCAGGTGCGCCAGTAGTCGGTGCGCTCTGGGCCGAAGAGGGCGACGGCGAGGAAGGGGAGGAGCGAGTCGCTCAAGCGTTGCTCGTTCAGGTACACGTGGGGCGGATGGTCGGCAGGGATGTCCTTCGAGCGCTGATGGGAGGGCTGGCAGGAGTAGTACGTCGTGTTGCGGCGGTGGTTGCCCCACATGCGCAGTCCGCAGATCCCGCAGCAGAGCAGGCCGCGGTAGAGGTAGTCGCGGCGGGCGGTGGGTCGGGCGACGGTCGCGGGCACGGCCTGGCGCGACCGTTCGTTGGCCCGGGCGCGTGCCTGGACCGCCTCGTGCTCCTCGCGGCTGACGACGGCGGGGTGCGCGGGCTCCTCGGACCAGATCCAGGCCTCGGGCGGATTGGTGCGGTTGTGGCCCTTCTTGCGAGCCCTGCGGTTCCAGACCTGGTAGCCGGTGTACTTGGGGTTGCGCAGCACCTCCCACACGCTGGAGCGGCTCCAGGCACCGCGTGCCGTCGTCGGGTCGACCGGCACCGGTGGCGGGTAGCGGTCGGGGTCGGCGTTGAGGCGGTCGCGGATCTGGAGGAGCCCCATCCCGCCACCGAGGTACCAGTCGTAGATGGCCCGCACCACCGGGGCGCGCACGGGGTCGAGCTCCAAGGTGCGCTTGTTGATGCCGCGGCTCGCCTTGTGCGGGTTGGGGTGGTCGTGGGTGACGAAGCGGTACCCGTAGAGGGCGACGCCGCCGGTGTGCCAGCCCTGGCGGGTCGAGGTCTCCTGGCCCTGGCGGGACTTGACCATCAGCTCGTGGTGGTAACCCCGAGCGATGCCGATGTTCACGTGGCGCAGCACGATGGTGCCGAAGGACTCCTCTTGGGGCTCGTCGGCCGCGCACAGACGGACACCGGCAGATCGCAGCTCATCTTCCACGCGGAAGGCGACCGAGGAATTGCGTGACAGGCGGGAGATGGACTCCAAGATCACCCGGTCGAACCGAGCCGGTCGGCGGGCCGCGTCGGCGAGCAGCTCCTTGAGGCCGCCGTCTCGGGGGATCGGGATGTCGAAGCCGGTGAGGCCGCCAGAGCCACGGGCTGCGTAGGAGCGCGTGCCGGACTCGATGTCGTAGTAGTGGGCGACGATCCGCCCGCCGGCCTCGGCCACCTGTCGCTCGGCGTTCTGGAGCTGACGAGGGAAGGAGAGCGTCGGGTCCTGCTCGTCTTCGGTCGAGACCCTCCCGTACCAGGCATAACGAGGTGACGGACCGGCGGGCGTGGTCATGGCGAGACCTCCTCGCCTCCTTCTACCTCCACCTCGCCCACCGATGCGCCCAGGGCCGCCAGCGCCCGGCCCTGGGCGGCGGCGAGCGCCCTGCCGGCCT
>JAKAQM010000225.1 GCA_021822565.1 Actinomycetes bacterium
GTCTTCTCGCTGGCGACCGAGGCGCTGCTCGGCGTGGAGCTCCCGCCGCGCGCGACGTGGATCCGCATGCTCTTCTCCGAGCTCCAGCGCATCTCGTCGCACCTCATGTGGATGGCGACCAACGGGATGGACCTGGGGTCCACCTCGATGATGATCTACGGCTTTCGAGAGCGTGAGATGGTCCTCGCGTTCTTCGAGAAGACGACCGGGCTCAGGATGAACCACAACTACATCCGTCCAGGGGGCGTCGCCGCGGACCTCCCCGACGGATGGGAGGACGACGTCGAGGTCATCTGCGACACCGTCCTCCAGCGCACCTACGAGTACGACGAGCTGCTCACCGGCCAGCCGATCTTCCGGGAGCGCATGGTGGGTGTGGGCAGCCTCGGCGCCGAGGAGGCCGTTGCGCTGTCGCTCACGGGCCCGATCCTTCGGTCGACGGGCGTGCCCTGGGACCTGCGGCGCACCATGCCCTACCTCGACTACGCGAAGCTCGACTTCGACGTGATCGTGGGGACCTACGGGGACAACTTCGACCGCTATGCCGTCCGCCTGAACGAGATCCGCGAGTCGATCGGTCTCGTGCGCCAGATCGCCGCGCGCATGCCTCCGGGTGACTACCGGGTGCAGGACCGCAAGGTCACCCCCCCGCCCCGGGCCCGCATCGACGAGTCGATGGAGGCGCTGATCCACCACTTCAAGATCTTCACGGAGGGGTTCAGGGTCCCCGAGGGCGAGGCGTACGTGGCGATCGAGTCGCCGCGTGGCGAGATCGGCTGCTACCTCGTCTCCGACGGCACCTCGAAGCCGTACCGGATGCACATCCGCGGGCCGAGCTTCGTGAACCTCCAGGCCCTCCCGGCGCTGCTGCGGGGCGGGCTCATCGCCGACGCGATCGCCACCATCTCGTCCGTCGACCCCGTGATGGGGGAGGTGGACCGGTGAGCCGCTTCACCCCCGAGATGGCCGCGCGCGCCGCGGAGCTCGTCTCGCTCTACCCCGAGCCGCGATCCGCGCTCGTCCCGCTCTGCCACCTCGCCCAGGAGCAGGACGGGTGGCTCACTCCCGAGGCGATGGAGGAGATCGCCGAGCTCGTCGGGGTGACCCCGGCGGAGGTGCGCGGGACGGCCTCCTTCTACGACATGCTCCACACCGAGCCGGTCGGGCGGTACCTGGTGTCCGTCTGCACGAACATCGCCTGTCTGCTCGGCGGTGCCGAGGAGCTGCTCGAGCATGCCGAGCGGCGCCTCGGCGTGCGAGCCGGCGGGACCACCGCCGACGGGATGTTCACGCTCGAGGACGCCGAGTGCCTGGCGGACTGTGACCGCACGCCGTGCGTGACCGTCAACCACCGCTACGTGGGCGGCCTTTCCGCAGAGGCCTTCGACCAGCTCGTCGACGACCTTCGCGCCGGGCGGCGCGACGACGAGATCCCACCGCACGGGACGCTCGTGCGGGTGCGGCGCAGCGGAGGCCTTCGCGTGCCCAGGGACCAGGTGGCGTCCGAGCGACAGGCGATGGCCGCGGCTGTCGCCCAGCGCGCCGAGGCCGCCAAGGCGGCTGCCGAGGCACAGGGCGCCGAGGGCGCGCAGGGGAAGGGCGCCTGATGGCCGTCACCGACGCACCGCGGATCGTCACCGCCCGCACGGGCTACGAGGACTCGTACACCCTCGAGCGCTACCTGGCGACCGGCGGCTACGAGGGGCTGCGCAAGGCGCTCTCCATGACGCCCGAGGCCGTCGCCGCCGAGGTCGACGTGGCGAGCCTGCTCGGGCGGGGAGGCGCGGGGTTCCCGGCCGGGCGGAAGTGGTCGATGCTGCGCAAGGATCCCGTCACCTACCTCGTCGTGAACGGTGACGAGAGCGAGCCCGCCACGTTCAAGGACCACCTCCTCGTCGAGCGCGACCCGCACCAGCTCGTCGAGGGTGTGCTCATCGCGGCCTATGCGCTGCAGGTGAGCCAGGCGTTCATCTTCATCCGTGGCGAGTTCGCCCTGGGCCTCGAGCGGGTCACCCAGGCCCTGAACGAGGCATACGACCACGGTGCCGTCGGTGCCGACATCTTCGGCTCGGGGTTCTCGGTCGACGTGGTCGTGCACCCGGGTGCCGGCGCCTACATCTGCGGCGAGGAGACCGCGCTCCTCGAGTCGCTCGAGGGCAAGCGCGGCTTCCCCCGTATCAAGCCGCCGTTCTTCCCCGCCGCCATCGGCCTGTACGGCCAGCCCACCGTGGTCAACAACGTGGAGACCATGTCGAACCTCCCGTGGATCGTGCTCCACGGCGGAAAGGCGTTCGCCGGTCTCGGCCAGGGGCGCTCCGCGGGCACCCGGCTGTTCGCGCTCTCCGGGCACGTGAAGCGGCCGGGGACCTACGAGGTGGAGATGGTCAAGACCACCTTCCGTGACCTCGTGTACGCGCCCGTCTACGGCGCCGGGGTCCGCGGCGGCCGCGACGTCAAGGCGTTCATCCCCGGCGGCGTCTCCGCGCCGTGGTTCGGTCCGGACCAGCTGGACCTCCCGCTCGGCCAGGACGAGGTGGGCGCGGCAGGCTCGATGCTCGGGTCTGGCGCGATCACCGTCATGGACACCTCCACGTGCATGGTCCGTGCCGCGTGGCGCATCGCGAAGTTCTTCGCCCGCGAGTCGTGCGGCCAGTGCACGCCGTGCCGGGAGGGCTCGGGCTGGCTCGAGCGGGTGCTGCGGCGCATCGAGCTGGGCCAGGGGCGTGAGGAGGACCTCGACCTCCTGCTCGACGTGAGCGACAACATCTCGCCCGGGTTGCAGTGGCCGCCGCAGCAGACCACGATCTGCGTGCTCGGGCCGTCGATCCCTTCGTCGATCCACTCGGGCATCGACATGTTCCGCGACGAGTTCCTCGTCCACGTGAAAGAGGGGAGGTGCCCCGTTGGCTGAGCACGCGCC
>JAKAQM010000226.1 GCA_021822565.1 Actinomycetes bacterium
CTCCACCTTCTCGAACTCGTGCACACGGAGCAGGCCCCTCGTGTCGCGGCCCGCGGCACCGGCCTCACGGCGGAAGCACTGCGTCACCGCGGTCAGGCGGACGGGCAGTTCGGCCTCCTCGAGGATCTCACCGCGGCGCATGGACGTGAGCGGCACTTCGGCGGTGGGGATCGCCCAGAGGTCGTCACGCTCCACGTGGTACGCCTCGTCGGCGAACTTGGGGAGGTGCCCGGTCGAGGTCATGGTGTCGGTGAGCACCAGCGTGGGCGGCCGGATCTCCTCGTACGCGTCCGCGTGCCGGGACAGCGCGAAGGACGTGAGCGCGCGCACGAGCCGTGCCCCTCCCGCTCGGTAGAGCGGGAACATGGACCCTGCGAGGCGCGCACCCCTCGCCATGTCCAGGATGCCGAGCGAGAGGCCCGAGTCCCAGTGGGGCACGCGCTGGTGCTCGGCCGGTACGGGCTCCGGGGCACCGTCGTCCCTGCCGGGCCACCAGCGGCGAAGCTCGACGTTGTCCTCGGGGCCGGCGCCGTCGGGGGCTTGCGCAGCCGGGAGGTTGGGCGTGGTGAGCAGCAGGGTCTGCAGCTCGGCCGCCAGTCGGTCGGACTCCTGGGCCGCGGCCTTCTCCTCCTCCCCTAACCGGCGGCTCTCGTCGGCGAGGCGAGCCGCCTCGTGGGCGTCGCCCTGCTTCCTCGCCCGACCGACCTCCCGGGACAGCTCCTTGACCCGGGCGCGCAGCGCCTCTCGGCGGGCGAGCGCCGCTCGATGGTCCCGATCGAGGACCGAGAGGGCGTCCACGTCGCGAGAGGGGATCCCCCGCCGCCAGAGCGCGGCCTTGACGCGCTCGGGATCGTCACGGACGAGGCGGATGTCGATCATTTGCCCGCCGACAGTAGCGTGGCCACGTGATCAGGGCCCATGACGCCACGAGCCACGACCCCCGCGCCACGCCCGCCGTCGAGTGCCGGGACCTCGTGGTTCGCTACGGGGCGCGCACCGCGGTCGACGGCGTGTCCTTCGTCGCACAGCACGGCGAGGTCCTGTGCATCCTGGGCCCCAACGGCGCGGGGAAGACGTCCACCGTCGAGTGCGTGGAGGGGTACCGCCGCCCGGCGTCGGGGACCATACGGGTGCTCGGCCTCGACCCGGTGGCCGACCACCGGGCGCTCGCCGCGCGCATCGGGGTCATGCTCCAGCGCGGCGGCGTCTACCCCATGCTCGGCCCGGCGCGCGCGCTCCGCCTCTTCGCCTCCTACTACGACGACCCGGAGGATCCCGAGGCGCTGCTCGACGTGGTCGAGCTGCGAGCCGTCGCAGACACGCCCTGGCGGCACCTCTCGGGCGGCGAGCAGGCGCGCCTGTCGCTCGCCCTCGCCCTGGTGGGGCGCCCGGAGGTGCTCGTCCTCGACGAGCCCACCGCCGGGGTCGACCCCGAGGGTCGCCTGGCGGTCCGGGAGGTCATCGCAGGCCTGCGCGACCGGGGTGCGTGCGTGATCCTCACCACGCACGAGCTCGCAGAGGCAGAGCGCCTGGCGGACCGCGTGCTCATGCTCACCGCGGGGACCGTCGCCGCCGAGGGGACCCCGGGCTCGCTCATGGGCGCGCCGGACGCGGTGAGGGGGGGCGTGAGGGAGGCCGTGAGGGAGATGGCCTTCGGCGCTGCGCCCGGCCTCGAGCTCGAGCTCGAGGCGCTCGAGGCGGCCATCGGAGCCGGGGCGAGGGTCACCGAGGTGCTGCCCGGCCGCTACAGGGTGGAGGTGACCGTGCGGGCCGCCGGCACACCGGCGACGGGAACACCGGCGACGGGAACGCCGGCGACGGGAACGCCGGCAGGTCCGACGCCCAGCGCCCTTGCCGCGAGCGTGGCCACCTGGCTCGCCGGGCAGGGCATCGACTTCAGCGACCTGCGGGTGGGGCGCTCCCTGGAGGAGGCCTACCTCGACGCGGTGCGCGCACATGGCGAGCAGCCGCGCGCCGAGCGCTCGGGAACCGAGGTGGGCAGCGAAGCAGGGAGCGAGATCGCCCGGTGAGCGCGCTCCGACCCTTCGTGGCCCAGGTGGAGGCGGAGGCGTACATGACGCTCCGCAGGGGTGAGACCCTCCTGCTCACGGTCGGCATCCCGGTCGCCTTCCTCGCCTTCTTCTCGACGTCTCACGTCGTGCCCACGGGCCCGGGTCCCGCGGTCTCCTTCTTCGCCCCTGGCATCCTCGCGCTCGCCGTGATGTCGACGGCCATGGTGTCGCTCGGCATCGCCACGGGCTTCGAGCGGGGCTACGGCGTGCTCAAGCGGCTGGGCGCCACGCCGCTCGGCCGCCCTCGCCTCCTCGGGGCGAAGGTCACGACGGTCTTCTTCGTCGAGGTGGTCCAAGCCGCGGTGCTGGTGCCCGTGGGCTACGCGCTCGGGTGGCAGCCGGGCCACGGCCACCCGGGGCTCGCGGCTGCCGGCGCGCTCGGCGCGGCCGTGCTCGGGACCGTGGCCTTCGGCGGCATCGGCCTGCTTCTGGCAGGGGTCCTGCGAGCCGAGGTCAACCTCGCGGCATCCAACGGGCTCTACTTGGTGCTCCTGCTCCTCGGGGGGATGATCGTGCCGCTCGGCAAGCTGCCGGGCCCGCTCGCGGCGGTGGCGCGTGCGCTCCCAGCGGCCGCGCTCTCCGACGCGATGCACGCCGCGCTCGGCCTCGGCCGGGCGGTGCCGGCCGAGGCATGGGTCACGCTCGGCGCGTGGGCGCTCGGCGCGTCGGCGCTGGCCGCGCTCAGCTTCCGCTGGGAGTGACGGCCGCGCTCAGCTTCCGCTGGGAGTGACCGCCGCGCTCATCCACCGGCGAGGAGCGTGCGCTCCCACGACACGAACCGGCTGGGCGAGAGCGGACCGAGGTGGGTGCCCGCGATCGTGCCGTCGC
>JAKAQM010000227.1 GCA_021822565.1 Actinomycetes bacterium
ACGATGACAGACATGACGCCGAGCGACGGGTCCTTCGAGCTCGAGAGCGAACGGCTCGGCGCGCTTCCGATCGTCGATCACTTCTTCGGCCGCGTCGGTCTCGGCGGGCGGCTCGAGCGCTACCTGGTGAGCATTCCGGAGTATCCGTACACCCGTTCCGGAGTTTCCGGACGCGGATGGTCAGGATCGTGCAGTCGTGGGTGTCGGCGGGTTCAGGCCCTCGGGTTCACCTCCCTGGTGGGTTCGTCGTAACGGTCGGCTGGTCGTGGCATGGCCTACTCGCTGGCCGGCTTGCGGGCCCGGCGCTTCCCTTCGTCGGCCGGGCGCCGCATGGAGTCGCCGTCGAGCTCGATGCGATGGATGCGCTGGAGGACCCGGTCCATGATGGCATCGGCGAGGGTCGGGTCGCCGATGGCCTCGTGCCAGTGGGCGATCGGGAGCTGGCTCGTGAAGATCGTGGAGCGGAGTCCGTGGCGGTCTTCGATCACTTCCAGGACGTCCGCGGACTGCTCGGCGGTGAGAGGGCGCAGGAGGAAGTCGTCGACAACAAGGACCTCGACCCGGGCCCATCGGGCCATGAGCAGCGAAAGGCGGCCGTCGACCCGGGCGACGGCGAGCTCCTCGAGCATGCGCGGCGCCCGCAGGTAGAGGGCGCCGTGGCCGTGGCGGATCGCCGAGTGGGCGAGTGCACACGCGAGGAACGTCTTGCCGACACCGGTCGGACCCACGACGGCGACGTCCTGGTGGTTGGCGACGAAGGTCGTCTCGGCGAGTCCGAGGAAGACGGTGCGCTCCAGCCCGCGGTGCCGGCGGAAGTCGACGTCCTCCACGAGAGCCTCGATGCGCAGCTTCGCCGACTTGCGCGCACGCTCCATGCGCCGGTTCTCGCGCTCGGTGAGCTCCCGGTCGACGAGGAGCCCGAGGCGGTCCTCGAAGCTCAGGGCCTGGTGGTCAGGCAACTCCCGTTGTTCGAGGAGGCCGCCCGCCATCGCGGGGAGTTTCAGGGCGTAGAGGCCCTCGAGGGTCTGGGTGTTCAGCATCGTGCTCCTATCGGTAGTAGTCCGCTCCGCGGACGTTGTCGTGATCAGGGTGGGAACGGGTCTTCTCGGACCCGGCGAGGGGCTTGGCGTCAAGGCCGAGCTTCAAGATGGACTCGACGGACTTGTAGCTGTAGGCGTGAGCCGAGAGCGCCCGGGCACAGGCCGCCTCGAGGCGGCCTGCTCCATGGCGCTTGCCGAGGCGGATGATGCCGAGACAGGAGCGGAACCCCTGCTCGGGATGGGGCCGTCTTGCCATCACCTCGCCCACGAGCGTCGCGGTCGAAGGCCCGGTCGCCTCCGCCCAGGCGACCACCCGGGAGGGGGTCCACTGTGCATGGCGGCGGTGGGACTCGGGCATGTGAGCGGGATCGGTGGTGAATCCCCCTGGTGAGCTGCGCACATGCGAAGCGACCCGCCTGCCCCGGGAGAAGACCTCGACGACCGAGGCCGTCACCCGCAGGTCCACGGCCTCACCGACGAGCACGTAGGGCACGGAGTAGTAGTGGCGGTCGAACTCGACGTGGTAGTCGATGTTCACCTTGGCGGCCTTGAAGGTGGCGAGCTCGTAGCGCTCGGCGGGGAGACCACGCAGGGCGGGACGGTCGATCTCCTCGAAGCGGCTGGAGCGGGAGCCATCCAGCTTCTTGAAGGGCCGGTCGTTCAGGACCGTGACCAGCCGGGCGATCTCGGCGTTCGCCGCCGCGAGGCTCTCGAAGCGGTGGTGGCGGAGTCGGGCGATGATCCAGCGCTCGGCGAGGAGGACCCCGGACTCGACCTTGGCCTTGTCCCGGGGCTTGTAGGAGCGGGCCGGGATGACCGTGACCCCGTAGTGGGCGGCCATGTCCTGGAAGGTGGCGTTCACGTCGGGCTCGTAGCGGTGTGGGCGGGTCACCCCCGACTTCAGGTTGTCGGGCACGACGATCTCCGGGCAGCCCCCGAAGAACTCGAACGCGTGGACGTGGCCGGCGATGAAGTGGGCGAGCTGCTGGGACGGGAGTGCCTCTGCGAAGAGGTAGTTCGAGGCCCCGAGGACGGCCACGAAGAGCTCGGCGACGAAGGCCACCTCGAAGGTGTCGGGGTCGTGGATCGGGATCCCGATCCCGGGGAAGTCGACGAAGAGCTTCTCGCCGGCCCGGTGGTGCTGTCGCATGACGACGTCGAGGCGGCGGTGCCAGTTCCGGTAGTGCACGCAGAACTGGCTGTAGGCGTAGCCGTCGGGATGGATCTCCCGGTACTCCAGCCACAACAACATGAGGGTGACGCCCTTCTTGCGCAGCTCCTTGTCCACGCTCGGCCAGTCCGGCATCGGGCGCGACGGTGCCGGAGGCTCCATTGTGAAGAGCCGGCGCTCCAGGGCGTCGTCGTCGATCCCCTCGGGAAGCGGCCAGCTCAACCCGGCGGACTCTGCACGCTTGACGTGGTCGGTGACCGTGGTCAGCGGAAGCTGCAGTGAGGCCGCGACCGCCCGGAGGCTCAGATGCTCGCCGAATCGGAGTCGGAGGACTTCTCGGATCTTGCGCATGGCAGTGTGGGGCCGGGGCACCGGCATCACCTCTCTCGTCGTGGATGGACGGAGACAAGTGTCGGTGCCCCTTCGCGTTACGCCACGCCTACGCGCTCCCGCCCCGAGGGTGTTCGGAAACTCCAGAATCCGCGTTCGGATTCGACCGGAATGGGTGTTCGGAAACGCCCGGAATCCTCAACCTGGCGTGCAACGACCGGCGGCTCCGGCTCGCCCCAGGGGCGGTCTGTGGTGTGGTGGTGCGCAATCTCGTCGTCCGACATCGCCCGCTCTACGCGATCGCGGAGTGGGCTGCCGCCTACGACCC
>JAKAQM010000228.1 GCA_021822565.1 Actinomycetes bacterium
GGCGCCGTCGGAGAGCCGCTGGACCGGGTGGTTCGTGCCGTGGTGCCCGAACGCCAGCTTGTAGGTCGACCCGCCGAGCGCGGTGCACAGCAGCTGGTGCCCGAGGCAGATGCCGAAGATCGGCACCCTGCCGAGGAGCTCCGCGATCGCCGCGGTGGGACCCGGCAGGGCCGCAGGGTCGCCGGGGCCGTTGGACAGGAACACGCCGTCGGGCTCGAGCGAGAGCACGTCGGAGGCGGGAGTCGACGCCGGGACGACCGTGACGGTCGCGATCCTCCCCAGCCGCCGGAGCATGGTCTCCTTCACCCCGAAGTCGTAGGCGACCAGCCGCCGGGGACCGTCCCCGCACACGAAGGGAGCGGCGGTGGTGACCTCCGAGACGAGATCGCGCCCATCGGTCGGGAGCGCCTGGGCGGCCGCGTCTCGGAGCGCCGCCTCGCCCGCGGTGCCGAAGGCGCAGGGCATCGCGCCCTTGTCGCGCAGGTGCCGGGTGAGCCGGCGGGTGTCGATGCCGGTCACCGCCGGGATGCCCAGGCGCTGGAGCCAGCGCTCGAGGCTCTCCGAGGCGCGCCAGTTGGACGGCTCGGGCGACAGGTCGCGGACCACCACGCCGCGGCAGTGGACCCGGGAGGACTCGTCGTCCTCGCCGTTGACGCCGTAGTTCCCGATGTGCGGGTAGGTGAAGGCGATCACCTGCCCCGCGTAGGACGGATCGGTCAGCACCTCCTGGTAGCCCGAGAGTGCCGTGTTGAACACGAGCTCGCCCGTAGAGACGGGCTGCGCGGCGCCCGCTGCCTCGCCCTCGAACACCTCGCCGTCGGCGAGCACGAGGAGCGCCCGGGGGCGCGCGTCCGCGCTCATCGCACCGGCTCCCCGTCGACGACCACCGCGTCGCCGGCCACGATCGTGTGACGGACCCTCCCGGTCAGCGTCCACCCCGCGTACGGCGTGTTGCGACTGCGGCTCGCGAGGCGCGCCGGATCGACCGTCCACGCGGCTGCGGGGTCGATCACGCAGAGGTTCGCCACGGCGCCCTCGGCGATCGGGCCGCCGTGGCGCGCGGCGAGCCCCGCGATCGCGGCCGGGCGCCAGCTGAGGCAGGCGAGCGCGGCCTCGAGGTCGAGGACCGACAGCGCGACCGCCAGCGCGGTCTCGAGGCCGAGCATCCCGGGCGGCGCCTCGTCGAACGGCAGGTCCTTGGCCTCGGGCGGGTGGGGGGCATGGTCCGTCGCGATCGCGTCGATCGTGCCGTCTTGGAGCCCGGCGCGCAGCCGGGCCACGTCCTCGTCGCCACGCAGCGGCGGGCTCACCTTGAAGGTGGGGTCGTACCCGGCGCACGCGGCGTCGGTCAGCACGAGGTGATGGGGGGTCACCTCTGCGGTGACCGAGAGGCCCTCTGCCTTGGCTCGCCGCACCAGCTCGACCGAGCCCGCGGTCGACAGGTGCAAGAAGTGGAGCCGGCCTCCCGTGAGGCGTGCCAGCGCGATGTCGCGGGCGACCATCGCCTCCTCCGCCGCTGCGGGCACGCCCGGCAGCCCGAGCCGGCTCGACCAGGCGCCCTCGTGCATCGCTCCGCCCCCGGCGAGCGGCGCGTCCTCGCAGTGCTGCGCGAGCGTCACGCCGAGGCCCCGGGCGTAGTCGAGCGCCCGGCGCATGAGCGCGCCGTCCTGGACGCCGGCGCCGTCGTCGGTGAAGAGGCGCACCCCGAGCGCGGCGAGCTCGCCCATCGGCGCGAGCCGCTTCCCCGCCCGCCCGACGGTGATCGCCCCAGCCACCGCCACCTCGACCAGCGAGCGCCGGCCGAGCTCGAGGACCTCCTTCGCCGCCGCCGCGCCGTCGACTGGGGGGTCCGTGTTCGGCATGGCCACCACTGCCGTGTACCCGCCCAGCGCCGCCGCCCGACCGCCGGTCTCCACCGTCTCGGCCTCCTCGGCACCAGGCTGGCGGAGATGGGCGTGGAGGTCCACCAGCCCCGGCGCCACCACGCACCCCGACACGTCGAGCACCCGCGCTCGTGCCGGAGCGTCGCGCGCGGCGTCGGACCCGACGGCGCGGACGACCCCGTCGGCGACGACCACGTCGGCGCGGCGGCGACCACCTGCGTCGACCACGTCCGCGCCCCGCAGCACCAGCGCGCGGCTCACATGGCACCACCGAGGAGGAGGAACAGCACCGCCATGCGCACCGCCACGCCGTTGGCCACCTGCCGGGTCACCAACGACTGGGGAAGGTCGGCGACGTCGCTCGCGATCTCGACCCCGCGGTTCATGGGGCCCGGATGGGTGACCACCGCATCGGGAGCGAGCAGCGCCGCCCGGCGCGCGGTGAGCCCGAAGCGCGCGGTGTACTCGCGCAGGCTCGGCACGAACGCACCGCTGCCGCGCTCGGCTTGGAGCCGCAGCAACGACACCACGTCGGCACCGGGGAGCGCGGCGTCGAGGTCCTCTGCGACCTCCACGGGCCACCCCTCGAGCGAGGGGGGCAGGAGGCTCGGTGGCGCGACGAGGGTCACCGACGCGCCGAGCGAGCGGTAGGCGAGGACCTGCGAGCGGGCCACGCGGCTGTGCCTCACGTCACCGACGACGAGGACCCGGAGCCCCTCCAAGGCACCGCGCACCTGACGCACCGTGAAGCAGTCCAGCAGCGCCTGGGTCGGGTGCTCGTGCCACCCGTCGCCGCCGTTCACCACCTTGCAGCGCTTCACCCACCGGCTCACCTGCACGGGGACGCCCGCGGAGGCATGGCGCACCACGAGCGCGTCCATGCCCATCGCCTCGATCGTCTCGACGGTGTCGCGGATCGACTCGCCCTTCTTGACCGACGACGA
>JAKAQM010000005.1 GCA_021822565.1 Actinomycetes bacterium
GCACGAGTGGCGAGGGGCTCGCCACGAGTAGGACGGAGGCATTGGACGCCGCAGGAAGGGAGAGCCCATGACCGAGCTGAACGCCCCCGAGACGCCGGCCCCAGTCGCCTTCGACCTCACCGAGTGGACCACCTGCGGAGGGTGCGCGGCCAAGTGGGGCGCGGGACCTCTCGACACGCTGCTCGCCACGCTCGCGGCGCAGGCGACCGACGGCTCGCTCCTCGTAGGGCTCGACGCGTTCGACGACGCGGCGGTGCTCTCCCTCGGCGACGACCTCGCCTTGGTGTCCACGACCGACTTCTTCCCCCCCATGGTCGCTGACCCTGCCGACTACGGCGCGGTGGCGGCCGCCAACGCGTGCAGCGACGTGTTCGCCATGGGCGGGCGCGTGGTGCTCGCGCTGAACATCGCCGCCTTCCCCGAGCACCTCCCCCACCACGTGATCGACACCATCCTCTCGGCGGCAGCCGGCGTGGTCGCCGAGGCCGGCGGGGTGGTGGCAGGCGGGCACACGATCCGCTCCGCCGAGCCGATCTTCGGCCTCGCGGTGCAGGGCCTCGTGCACCCCGACCGGATCCTGACCAAGCGAGGCGCCCGGCCCGGCCAGACGGTCCTGCTCTCCAAGCCGCTCGGCACGGGGATCGTCCTCCAGGACGGCACGCACGACGAGCGACGTGCGGCGGTCGCAGGGATGCGCAAGCTCAACAAGGAGGCGTCGCTGGACCTCCAGGCCCTCGGGTCCGCGCTCGGCGCCGTCACCGACGTGACCGGTTTCGGGCTCCTCGGCCACAGCTGGGAGGTCGCCCAGCGCTCGGGCGTCACGCTGGTGCTGGACGCCGGCGCGCTGCCGCTCTACCCCGGCGCGCTCGACGCCGCGGCCCGCGGCGTGCGCACCGGCGGCGACCGGCGCAACCGCGACCACCTCATCGGGCACGTGCAGTCCTCGGCCACATCGTCGAGAGAGGCGCTCGCCTTCGACCCGCAGACCTCCGGCGGCCTGCTCGCGACGGTGGATCCCGACGCCGTCGCCACACTCGCCGGCACCGGGTTCGTGCCGATCGGCGAGGTGACGGATGGCACGGCCAGGGTGCTGCTCGGGTGAGCGGACCCGCCAACGGGCAGCGCTCGCCCGCCGGCGACGTCCCGAGCGCCCGGCCGCCCTCGGTGGACGCGCTGGCCCGCTCCATGGCCGGCTCCGGCCTCCCGCATCCGGTCCTCGTCGAGGCCGCACGCGCCGCGATCGCCTCGGGCGATCCCGCGGCGGCGGCCACACGGGCCGCCACCGCGGCCGAGCGGTTCGCGACGACCCTGCTTCGCCAGGTGGTCAACGCGACCGGCGTGCTGCTCCACACCAATCTCGGGCGGGCGCCGGTCGCGCTCGCTCGGAGGGGGGCGCCCGCCCGGTACGCCAACGTCGAGCTCGACCTGTCGACCGGTCGCAGGGGCTCCAGGAGCGACCACGCCGCCCGGCTCCTCGCGCTCGCCTGCGGGGCGCAAGCCGCCCTCGTGGTCAACAACGGCGCCTCGGCGGTGCTGCTCGTGCTCAGCGCGCTCGCCTCCGGCACGCGTGTGCCCGTCAGCCGGGGGGAGCTGGTGGAGATCGGCGGGGGGTTCCGGATCCCCGAGGTCCTCTCGGCGTCGGGCGCGACCCTCGTGGAGGTCGGGACGACCAACCGCACCCGGCGCTCGGACTACCAGCGCGCCCTGGACGCGGGCGGCCCCCCGACCGGGCTCGTGCTCAAGGTCCACCGATCCAACTACCAGATGGTGGGCTTCACCGAGGAGGTGGGCGTCCGCGAGCTCGCGACCCTCGGGCCGCCGGTCGTCTTCGACATCGGCTCGGGCCTCCTCGACGACTCCACGCCGTGGCTCCGGGCCGGCACGCCGGCGTGGCTCCGCGGCGAGCCGGCGGCACGCCAGGCGCTCGAGCAGGGCGCCGCGCTGGTCACCTTCTCGGGCGACAAGCTCCTCGGCGGACCCCAGTCGGGCGTGATCGCCGGCCGGCGAGAGCTCGTGGGAGCCTGCGCCCGCCACCCCCTCGCCCGGGCGCTCCGGCCGGGGGGCCTCGTGCTCGAAGCCCTCCAGGACGTGGCCCTCGCCTACCTTCGCCGGGACGGCGACGCGATCCCGTTCTGGCGCATGGCCCAGGTCCCGGTCGGCGAGCTCCTCGAGAGGGCCGAGGCGCTCGGGGTCGGCGAGGTCGTGCGCTGCCGCTCGGTCACCGGCGGCGGGACCCTGCCGGGGCTCGAGATCGACTCCGCAGGTGTCGCCCTGCCCGGCGACCGCACCGCGCCCCTCCGCCGCGCAGAGGTGCCCGTCGTCGCGCGCGTGCACGAGGGGAGGACCGTCCTCGACCTGCGCACGGTGGACCCTGCCGACGACGGCCTCGTCGCGGAGGCCGCGCGTGCGGCGCTCCGGGAGCACGACGGCTGAGCTCTGGCTCCCGGCAGCCGGCTCCCGGCGGCTGAGCTCCGGCTCCCGGCTCCCGGCGGCGTCGCCGAGCCGCTCAGCGCGACCGTCGGCGCAGCGCGCGCCGGAGGATCTCGGCGTACGTCTCGATCCCCTCGCGGCTGAGCCGGGCCTCGGGGCCGCTCGCGATCGCCACGCGCTCGGGGACGACCCCCCAGACCGGCACCTTCTCCGACTCCCACCACGCGAGCGCCTGGGCGAGGTCGTTCGTGCCCAGCCGCGCCGCGCAGACCACGACGCCGTAGGGGGTCTTCTCCGGCACCATCTCCACGGTCGCCGCCACGCGGGAGTACTCCACGCCGCCGGCGCGCGTGGGGATCACGACCGCATCCGCGCGCTCGAGCGCCGCTCGGACGATGCGCTCGTCCCCCGGCGGGGTGTCCACCACGGCGAAGCCATCGTGCCGCTCCATCGCCCGGGCGACCGTCCGCTCCGAGGGCGCCTCGGCGAGCTCGACCCCCTCCATCGGGCGGGCCTCGAGCCACTCGGCTGACGACGCCTGCCGGTCGGCATCCACGAGCAGCACGGGGTCGAGGCCCCGCTCCACGGCGCAGGCGGCGAGGTACACGGCGGTCGTGGTCTTGCCCACCCCGCCCTTCACATTGCTCACGACGATGTTCACGGAAGCATCGAGAGCCTAACCGCTGGAGCAGATCGCGCGGCAGGTAGCGTGCCCGTGTGCGGTTCAGCATCTGGCCGGCGACGTCAGAGCCCTGGGAGGACTTCCTCGAGGCAGCCACGCACGCGGCGGCGACCGGCTGGGACGGCGTGTGGGCGGCAGACCACTTCATGCCGGCCGCCCCACCTGCGGACGGACCGATGCTCGAGTGCTTCACCGTGCTCTCGGCGGTCGCTGCGACCGTCCCGCGCGTGCGGATCGGTCCGCTCGTCACGGGCAACACCTACCGCCACCCCACCGTGCTCGCGAAGATGGCGGCCACGCTCGACCACGTGAGCGGCGGGCGCGTCGTCCTCGGCCTTGGCGCAGGATGGCAGCAGAACGAGCACGCGGCCTACGGGATCGAGCTCCACGACGTCGCTGGCCGCCTGGCGCGCCTCGACGAGGCGTGCGCGGTCGTGCGCCACCTGCTCGACGACGCCCGGAGCAACTTCGAGGGCCGCTTCTACACCCTCACCGACGCCCCGGCGGAGCCCAAGCCCATCCAAGCCCACCTCCCACTCCTCATCGGCGGCGGCGGTGAGAAGGTGACGCTGCGGATCGTGGCGAGATGGGCCGACGAGTGGAACACCTGGGGCCTCCCCCACGTGCTCGCCGCCAAGGGTGCCGTCCTCGAGCGCCACTGCGAGGCGATCGGGCGAGACCCCGCCGCGATCGCCCGCTCGGCACAGGTGCTCTTCGAGCTCGACGGCACGTGGGACCCGCAGATGCCCCGCCGCCAGGGCTTCCCGACGGCGTCGGGCAGCGTCGCCGAGCTCCAGGAGCTCTTGGGCGCGTTCTCCGAGGCCAAGGTGCACGAGGTGGTCGTGCCGGACTGGAACCTCGGCACGGGCCCCGCGAGACGAGAGGCGATGGACCGCTTCATCGAGGAGGTCGCAGGCCCCTTCCGGGAGGGCCGACCCCGCGAAGACCCAGGGTCACGGGAGACCGCGAGCGCGTAAGCTCGGAGCGGTCGCCGAGCGCGACCGGCAGGTGGGAGCGAGACCGACGGGCAGGTGATGTGTCGATGCCGTCAGGACATTTCCAGCACTACGCGATGTACGGCGGCCACTGGCACTTCGCACCCTGGATCGGGCCGATCGCGCTGGTCGCTCCCCTGCTCGTGCTGGCCGTCCTCTCCATCATGGTGGTGGGGGGTCAGCGAGCCGGGCGCTGGTGCGACGCACGCCGGAGCAGGTCGAGAGCCACCGCTCGGCCCGCAGCCGCATGGCCCTGCACCACCAGGGCAAGCGACACCGCAGCCGGTGCCACCAGGCCCGGCGACGCGGTCCGTAAGGCGGCGGTGCTCGCTTCGGACCTCGATCGCGACCGCGTGGTCGATCGCCTCTCCCAGGCGGTCGGCGACGGCCACCTGAGCTTGGAAGAGGGCACCGAGCGCATCGACGCAGCGCTGCGGAGCCGTCACCTCCGCGAGCTCGAGCATCTCGTCGCGGACCTCCCGGCCCTCCAAGCCGCCTCCAGCACGCCGGCGCCGCACGCCACGCATCGTCGTGCGCTCGCCGCCGGTGCCGCCCTCGTCGTGCTCGCCGCCTTCTCCGTCCAGCTCTCCACCGGCATCTGGGCGTTGTGGCCGCTCGCCGTCGCCGCGGTGGCGACGGCGTCCCTCGTGTCGCGCCGCTGAGCGCGGAGGCAAGACGCGCGCAGACGTATGCGGCGGCGTCCTACGCGACGGGACCTTTGCGGCTCCTCGCCTGTTCGGCTCCTCGGCTGTTCGGCTCCTCGGCTGTTCGGCTCCTCGGCTGTTCGGCTCCTCTGTCGGAGGGCGGGCTGGCCATCGGCACCGCGGCTTCCCGCGGGCTCAGAGCAGGCCCGCGCGCGCCAGGTCGCGGCCGAGCGCGGCGACCTCGTCGGCGCCCGGGGAGCGCAATGGCGGGCGCACGGCGCCACCGGACATCCCGAGCAGGCCTGCCCAGGCCTTGATCCAGGGAAGCGGGTGCACGCGCTCTCGATGCCGGCCACCGTGCAGCCACTTCTCCGCCACCTCGCGCACGGGTCGAGGGTCGCCGCCACCTCGGCAGCCTCCGCGAAGTCTCCCGAGAGCGCAGCTCGGGTGTACTCGAGCATCGGTCGCCATTCTGGGGTCTGGTAGAGGTAGGGCGCCGCCGAGGGCATGTGCACCCGCTGGCCGTGGTCGCGGATGTCGGCGAGGAGGTCCTGCTCCGCCGGTGCGCACACCAGGATGCGGTCCGCGACGCGCTGGAGGACGGCGAGGTAGTGGGGACGCGGGTGGCCCACCTTTATGCCGCAGACGTTCTCGATGTCCGCGAGCCGGTCGACGAGGTCGAGGGAGAGGGGCGGCCCCGCGTAGGCCGTGTCGAAGATCCACACACCGATGTCCACGGCCCCGCAGACCGCCGAATAGAAGTCGTAGATCCCGTCGTCCGCCGCGACCGGGTAGTACGGGCGGAGGACCACGGCGAAGTCCGCCCCCGCGCGTTCGGCGTGACGAGTGAGCTCGATCGTCTCGACGACCGAGTGGTGGCCGGTGTGGGCGATCACCGGGCACCGGCCCCGTACCGCCCCCACGACAGCCTCGACCTGGCGCAGGCGCTCTGCGGTCGAGAGGGCCCAGAACTCGCTCATGACCCCGCTACAGAAGATGCCGTCCACCTCGAGGCCCTCGACGAGCCGGGCCAGATCGGCGGCTGCCGCGTCGAGGTCCATCCGCCCGTCCGCGTCGAAGGGCGTCGTCGTCGCTGCCCACAGTCCGACGAAGGCGTCCCTGGCGGCACCCTTGGCGTCCGACCTGTCGTACTCCACGCTGCACCTCCCCGTCTCGCTCGATCATCTCGCATGCGGTGCGATCGCGCCGGCGCACCCCGTCGAGCTTTCCGCAGTCCTCGCTTCGCACAGTTCTCGCTTCGCACAGTTCTCGGGCCAGCTGCACCGGATGTCCTGGTACCGTCGCCAGGGACGCTGGGCCCGGCGAGCACGGAAGCGGCTCGGAAGTTACGGGAGAGGCTCGGGAGCCAGGTCCCCGAGCACGAGAGAGGGGATCGGCGATGGCGCTCGAGACCAGGCGGCTCGGCAGGACGGGCAGCGAGGTCACGATCCTCGGCTACGGCGCGATGGAGCTGCGGGGCCAGCCGCGGGGGCCCGCGATCCGTGACGAGGACGCCGGCCGCATCCTGAACGCGGTGCTCGACGGCGGCATCGACCTCATCGACACGTCGATCGACTACGGGCGCAGCGAGGAGCTCATCGGGCGCTACCTCTCGGGGCGTCGCGACGAGTACTTCCTCGCCTCCAAGTGCGGCTGCCCACGGTCTTCCCTCCCCGGCGACCCGGTGCCCGCACCGCACGACTACCGCCCAAGCAACGTGCGCGCCGGCGTGGAGCAGAGCCTTCGGCGGCTCCGAACCGACCGGCTCGACCTGGTGCAGGTCCACATGTCCCCGAGCCGGGCCCAGCTCGAAGCCGACGGCACGGTCGGGACGCTCGAGGACCTGCGAGACGAGGGAAAGCTTCGCTTCATCGGAATGTCGGGCACGCTTCCGAACCTTCCCGACCACCTGGCCATGGGCGTCTTCGACGTGCTCCAGATCCCCTACTCGCTGGTCCAGCGCGACCACGAGGACCTGATCACCCAGGCAGCCGAGCAGGGCGCTGGCACCCTCATCCGCGGCGGTGCGGCCCGAGGCGCGCCGGCAGAGGACAAGGACTGGCAGCGCGGACCGATCGGCGTGGACGTCGAGGTGGCCCGGGGGCGCTGGGAGCAGGCGGGGGCCGAGGAGCTCCTCGACGGCATGAGCCGCATGGAGCTCGTCATCCGCTTCACGCTGAGCCATCCCGGGTTGTCGAGCGCCATCGTCGGCACCGCCAGCTTCGAGCACTTGACCCAGAACCTGGCCATCGCCGAGAAGGGACCGCTCCCCGCCGACCTCTACGAGCTGGCGAAGGAGCGCTTCCCCGGACCCGAGCACCGCGAGGAGCACCTCGAGGAGCACCGCGCGGAGCACCGCGAGGAGAGTGGGAGGACGACGTGAGGTATGTGAAGCTGGGCCGCACGGGGCTGGACGTGTCGCGCATCTGCCTGGGATGCATGAGCTACGGGGACGCGTCCCGCGGGAACCACCAGTGGGCGCTCTCCGAGGAGGAGAGCCGGCCCTTCATCCGAAAGGCGCTCGAGTCGGGCATCAACTTCTTCGACACCGCGAACGTCTACTCGGCGGGGACGAGCGAGGAGATCCTGGGGCGAGCCCTGCGAGACTTCGCCAACCGTGACGAGGTCGTCGTGGCCACCAAGGTGTCCGGTCAGATGCGCGAGGGGCCCAACGGCTCGGGCCTGTCCCGCAAGGAGATCATGACCGAGCTCGACCACAGCCTCACGAGGCTCGGCACCGACTACATCGACCTGTACCAGATCCACCGGTTCGATCGCACCACGCCGATCGAAGAGACCCTCGAGGCGCTCCATGACGCGGTGCGGGCGGGCAAGGTGCGCTACGTCGGCGCCTCGTCCATGTATGCCTGGCAGTTCGCCAAGGCCCTCTACACGGCCGACATCCATGGCTGGAGCAGGTTCGTGAGCATGCAGAACCACTACAACCTGCTCAACCGGGAAGAAGAACGCGAGATGCTGCCCCTGTGCGCCGATCAGGGGGTCGGGGTCATCCCCTGGAGCCCGCTCGCGCGTGGCCGCCTCACGCGTGAGTGGGGGGAGAAGACCAACCGCTCGGAGACCGACCGCTTCGGCGCCCAGCTCTACCAGGACTCCGACCGCGCCATCGTGGAACGGGTCGCAGAGGTCGCCCAGGAGCGCGGCGTGCCAAGGGCGCAGGTGGCCCTCGCTTGGGTCCTGTCGAACCCGGTCGTCACCGCCCCGATCGTCGGCGCCACGAAGCTCGAGCACCTCGACGACGCCGTGGCCGCCGTGGAGATCGAGCTCGGCGACGAGGAGCTCCGCCGCCTGGAGGAGCCCTACGAGCCCCACACGATCGCAGGCTTCGACCTCCCGGTCGTCCGGGGCCCGAGACCGCGGGGCTGACGCCAGCCATCGTTGCACGATGGCACCCGTCGTAACCGTCCGCGAGCTGCGCAAGTCCTACGGCGAGGTCGAGCGACTGCACGGCATCAGCTTCAGCGTCGAGGCAGGCCAGATCTTCGGGTTCCTCGGGACGAACGGTGCGGGCAAGACGACGACCATCGAGATCCTCGAGGGCTACCGCTCGCGCAGCTCGGGAGAGGTCACCGTCCTCGGGGTCGACCCCGCGCGTGCCGACAGAGCCTGGCGCAACCGCATCGGGATCGTCCTGCAGGAGTCCGAGCTGAACCCTGTGTACACGGTGCGCGAGACGGTGACCATGTTCGCCAGGTACTTCGACTCGCCGACGCCGATCGGCCGCACCCTCGACGTGGTCGGCCTCTCGGCCAATGCCGACGAGCGGATCGGGCGTCTCTCGGGCGGCCAGAAGCGACGGGTGGACGTCGCGCTCGGCCTGGTCGGCGATCCCGACGTCCTCTTCCTGGACGAGCCCACGACGGGGCTCGACCCGGCGGCGAGACGCGAGATGTGGAGGATGATCGACGGACTGCGCACCGAGGGCAAGACCGTCTTCCTCACCACGCACTACATGGACGAAGCAGCCCGCCTCTCCGATCGCATCGTGATCCTGCGGGCCGGGGCCATCGCCGCCGAAGGGACCCCTGACGAGCTGAGCCGGAGCCTTGGGCGCACGTCGGACATCTCGTTCGCCCTGCCGCCGGGGACGACCCGATCCGAGATCGAGACGGCCGTCGGCACTGCGGCAACGGTCGAGTCCGAGACGGTGCGCCTGCGGACCGACTCCGTCCAGCGCGTCCTCGCACGGCTCCTGCGGTGGGCCGAGGACGCACGGGTCGAGCTGTCCAGCCTCCAGGTGACGCAGCCCACCTTGGACGACGTGTTCGTGCAGTTGGCCGAGCCCGACGACGGGGCGCGAGGTGCCGACGGGGCGCCGCCTCCATGAAGGACCTCCGGCTCACGCTGTCCCAGACGCGCTACGCCCTGCTCGGGTTCCTCCGCAATCCCCGGGCCTTCGTGTTCACGATCATCCTGCCGCTGTTCCTGCTGATCATCTTGAACACGATCTTCCACGGCCTCACGAAATTCATCGGTGCGAAGACCGCTGCCGTCTACTACACGCCGGCCATCGTCTCGTACCAGATCCTTCTGGCAGGCTTCAACTCGCTGAACCTGTCGGTGGTGACCGACCGCGAAGCGGGAATGCTGAAGCGCTTCCGGGGCACGCCCATGCCGAGCTGGGTCTACCTGGCGAGCCTGATCGGGCGCACGATCGTCGTCGTCGTGTGCGCGGTCGCGGTGCTCGTCGTCGTCGGCGTCGTCTTCTACGCGGTGCCCATCTCGGCGGCCGCCGTCGTCGGCGTGGTCGTCTACACGCTTCTCGGCACGGTCTCGATGTGCGCGCTCGGCCTGGCTGCGACCCGAGCATCTCCGAACGTCGACACCGCCTCGGTGATCGGGATCTTCCCGACGCTCGTCCTGGCGTTCGTCTCCGGCGTGTTCGTCCCGCTCGCGCTCGTGCCTGGCTGGCTCGTCGACATCGGGCGCGTCTTCCCCCTCGAGTACCTGGCCGCCGGTCTTCGAACGTCGTTCACGGCAGCGTCGTCGACCGGCATCACGGCGGAGAACGTCGGGGTGCTCGTGGGCTGGGGGCTCGTGGGCATGGCCATCGCGGTACGGACCTTCGAGTGGGAGCCGATGGGCCGCGGCTGAGCGCACCGCCGCTGCCGAGGGTGCCGAGCGCACCGGCGCTGCCGGCGCTGCTCGTCCGGAGCCCTGAGGCAGACTCGCATCCGTGAACGCCGCGACGACGATCCCGCACATCGAACGAGGCCGGCGGCCCGGCTCCCCGGAAGTGCCGAGGTGACCTCCGAGCTCGCGTCCGAGCCTGCCGATCTCCCGGTCGTCTCGTTCGCCGGGGTGTCCGTCGTGCGCGAAGGACGACCGATCCTCGAGGCGATCGACTGGGAGGTCGGTCCGAAGGATCGCTGGGTCGTCCTCGGTCCCAACGGCTCCGGGAAGACGACTCTCCTCCAGGTCGCCGGTGCACGCCTCATGCCGAGCCGCGGCGCGGTGTCGGTCGTCGGCGAGCAGTTCGGACGCAGCGACCTGCGGACAGTACGGTCCCGCGTCTCGCTGGTGAGTGCGGCCACAGTGCGGAGCCTGCGACCCTTCCTCAGTGTGCGCGACGTGGTCGTGACCGGGAAGGACGGAGCGCTCTTCCCGCTCGGGCACCGCTACACGCAGGAGGACTGGACCACTGTCGACCGGGTCCTCGAGCGCGTCATGGGGCCAGGGGCGACCTCGCTGTCGGACGCAGCGTTCGGCGTGCTCTCGGAAGGCGAGCGTCAGCAGGTGCTGATCGCACGGTCGCTCATGGGTGCGCCAGAGCTCATCCTGCTCGACGAACCCGCGTCCGGTCTCGATCTCGCGGCACGCGAGCGCCTGGTGGCGCGGCTGGGGGCGCTCGCAGGCGAGCCAGGGGTGCCGGCAGTCGTGCTCGTCACCCACCATCTCGAGGAGGTGCCTCCCGAGTTCACCCACGGGCTCCTCCTCGCCGCAGGGCGCGTGCTCGCCGCCGGGCGGCTGGAGGACGTGCTGACCGCGCCGCTCGTGTCGGCGTGCTTCGGCGTGCGCGTCCACGTCGAGCAGCGTGACGGGCGCTGGTGGGCGCGGGCGTCGCTGTGAGCGCGCCACCCTCGCGCTCGTGCGCTCACCCTCGCGCTGCTGCGCTACGGTGGCGGATACCGAACACCCGTTCGACCCCGGGCTTCCCCGGTCTCCGTGGAGGTCTCAGTAGGTAGGTACGGTGAGGACGATGCGAGAGATGGCTGGGGGCCGTGAGGAGCGCCGCTCCCGGCACGCGCGGCTCCTCGCTGTCGCCGAGGTGCTCTCGGCGTCACTGAACGGCCCCTCGTCGCAGCGGCTCGCCGAGCTGGTCGAGACCGGCGCCCTCGAAGCCGGCGCCCTCGAAGCCGGCGCCCTCGCAGGCGGCGCCCTCGCAGGCGGCGCTGTGCGCGCGGACGACGCCGCGTGGCTGGCGGGAGGGCTCGCCAGCGCGACCGACGAGCGGATCCGGTTCTGGGAGGCAGAGCTCGACCGTCTCGCCGAGCGCGGCGTGTGGATGCTGGACGCCGCCGACGAGGACTACCCGGCGAACCTGCGCATGATCCACAACCGTCCCCCCTTCCTCATGGGCCGCGGCGCTCTCGTCCACGAGGACGAGCGGGCTGTCGCAGTGGTCGGCACCCGCAGGCCGAGCGACGAAGGGCGCGCTGCGGCGTACGAGCTGGCGCGTGAGCTCGCTGGAGGGCACGTCACCGTCGTCTCCGGGCTGGCCGAGGGGATCGACACGGCTGCCCACAGCGGTGCCCTGTCTGCTCGAGGACGGACGATCGCCGTGTTCGGCACCGGCATCGACGTGGTCTACCCAGCCAGGAACCGGGCGCTCGCAGCTGCGGTCGCCCGCTCGGGAGCGTGCGTCTCGCAGTTCTGGCCATCGATGCGCGGGGCCCGGTGGACGTTCCCGGTCCGCAATCTCGTCACGTCCGGACTGTCGCTTGGCACCGTCGTCGTCGAGGCCGGGGAGACGTCCGGGGCGCGCCTCCAGGCAGAGGCCGCCCTCCGGCACGGCAAGCGGGTCTTCCTCCTCGACCGGCTCGTCCGATCCCAGCAGTGGGCCCGCGACATCGCCGCCCGCCCGGACGTGCTCGCTGTCGACTCGGTCGACCAGATCGTGTCGGCCGTCGAGGTCGACCTGATGACCGACACGGCCCTTCTCGCCTAGGCACCGCCGTGCCCAGCGCCCGGGAGCTCATCCTCCCTCTTCGCGGCGCGCTGGTCCCGATTCCCGCCCAGCCCCAGGACGGCGTCTGCTCGATCTGCCACAGCAGCGCGAAGCCCGGGTTCTCACACTGCCTCCCCTGCGCCGAGGCGGCAGCGGCCGACCCGCCCGAGATCCTTCCGATCACGCTGTCCGTGCACGGAGAGCTGATCCACAGCCACCTGCGGAACTACAAGGACAGCCCCACAGCAGGCGTTCGAAGCCGTATGAGCCTCCGCCTCGCAGCGCTCCTCGCCACCTTCATGGCCAACCACTCCCGCTGTGTCGGCGAGTGGGACTACGCCACGTGCGTCCCCTCGGCGACGCGGGTGGCGCTCCAGCCGGTCGTCGACCGCATCCAGCTCTTCGCCGGCCGCTACCGCCAGGTCCTCACCTCAGGGCCCGAGGCCGAAGCACGCCTGATCGACCCTGCTCGGTTCGCCGTCTCCCCCGACGTGCGCGGCCACAGGATCCTTCTGCTCGACGACACCTTCGTGAGCGGGGCCAGCGTGTTCAGTGCAGCCGGCGCCCTCCGGGATCGTGCCGCCAGGGTCGTCGGTCCCGTCGTGATCGGCCGCCACGTCCAGCGAGGCTGGCCGCCCAGCGCCGAATTGCTCTCGTGGATCACGAAGCGCCCCTGGGACGAGACCCGCTGCGCTCGCTGTGCCGGCGAGCGCCCGCGTGCCTCCCTGTTCTGACCCTGCTCCAGCCCGGCGGAACCGCAGGACACCGCAGCTGCTGAGCCGGGCGCTCAGGCCCGTCGGACGCCGCCCGGTTGCCGAGCTGCTCCCACTGCCGTCCCGACCGAGATCGGTGCCCTGGAGCGCCTTCATCCGCGACAGCGATCGCTGGCAGGCCGCCCTCGAGCTCGCTCGAGAGCTGGCGGAACTGCTGCCCGATACGACCGACAACCTGTCGATCCCGTGACCACTTCCGGCGAGGACGGCGACCTACGACGACGTTCCCGGGCTTCGGGTCGTACGGGTCTGATCGGCGTTCACGCGAGAGATGGAAGCGCATGATGGCAAGGGCGTTCACCCTCAGCGAGACCAGGCGAGGCCCCGAGGCGAGCGGTGGTCCTCCGCCAGTCGAGGCCGGAACTGCGGGAACGGTGCAGTGCGCTGGGTCCGTCCGGCTGCGGGGTCGTCAGACCCGGATCACCTCGACACCGGGGATGGCCTCATGGTCGCCGTCCCGGGTGACGACCGGGATCTGCTCGACGATCGCGGTGGCAGCGACGAGCGCGTCGAGGATCGGGGCCCGGCGGCCATCGGCACGCAGGGCGGCGACGATCCGAGCGAACCGACGCGCCACCTCGGCATCGATCGGCAACGGATCCCACGTCGACTCCACGGCTGAAAGCGTTGCCACTCGCCCCGACCGCTCCTCGTCGTCGGCCATGAGCACGCCGACGGTCAGTTCGGCCAACGTCACCAACGACACCTCCGTCTCGGTGACCCCCTCCATCTCGCCAAGAGGTCGCCCTGACTCCGTGGCGACGAAGAACGAGGCATCGAGCAAGGCCCTCCCAGGTCGTCAGTCGTGTCAGCAAGCACGCCTCGCACGTCTCTGAGGAGGCCGCGGTCAGCAACTTGGCGTGAAGCCACACCGAGCGCCTCGGCGGCCGACACGGTCCGGCGGCGGCGGAGTGGCACGATCTCGGCCACGGGGCGCCGGTCGACCGTTACGGTCAGCCGTTCGCCGCCTTCCACCCGGCGAAGCACCTCGCTCACCGTGTTTCGCAGATCGCGGACGGATATCGAACCACTCATCGCATCGCTGTAGCACTTATGGCCACAAGTAACCACCTGAGGCCACATGACGATCGTGGCAAACACGCAGTTGGACAGCCCGAATCCGCTCCAGGATTCCGTTGACATTTCGTTGACAAGCCGCCCTGTCAACGCATCCAGCTGCAGCCCAGTAAGCCGCTGACCTAGGCTTTCCGGCGGTGTTGCGTTGTCGCTATTCGAACCGGCGGAACTCCGGGAACGGCTGAGCCAGGTGCTGAGGGCCGTCGATCCGGTAGCCTCGAGAGTTACTGCTGCCTCGGTCCGCCGCCGGGACTCCAGTGGTCGACAAGGCGCACACCGAGATCGCTGAAGTGACGGATATTGCGGGTGGCGACAGTTGCTTTCCGTGCAAGTGCAATTCCGGCGATCTGAGCGTCCCGAATCTCGACCGGCTTGCCGGCCCGCTGCCTTCGAGCGACAACTGCACCGGCCGCCTCTGCGGCGGCGACGTCGAAGGCAAGGGCTCGTTGGTCGAGATCCTCGTTGAGGACCCGCTCGAAGGCAGCTTCGAGATGCCGACGTCGACGCGACGACGGAAGGAGCTCCAAGCCCGTTCGGATCTCGAACACCGTGACCGACGTCGTCCAGATGGATTCCGACGGCTGGGCGTCGAGCCAGTCGACCACGACGATCTCTGGCTCGGATCGCATGAGTGCGGACAGCACGTTGGTATCGAGCAGGATCATGGTTCCGAGAGGTCCGCCCCCTGCGCCGGGTGGCCACGCAGCTCGGCGAAGTCTTGCTCGACTCCTTCGCCGCGGAACCGGGACGCGATCGTCGACCCAAGCCGAACCGGTCCGGCCGGTCCTGCCCGGACGGCGTCGCGCAGGATCTCTCGAACCTCTTCTTCGGTGGAGCGCCCATGGGCTCGGGCCCTACGTTGGAGCGCGTCCTTCACGTCCTCATCGAGTTGGCGGACCAAGAGCTGTGCCACACCTCTATGATAGCGTGATATCACCTTTGGTGGTGGTGTTGAGTTGGCGCTATTCGAACCGGACCGACGTTGTGGCACGCCCGCGTCAGCTGTTGTCTGCGGCTGATTCGATGAGCGCAGGGGAACTGCTGGCCTATCGACGTCGAGGCACCACCGGAAGCCAGGGGTCGACGAGCCGCAAGCCAAGGTCGCTGAAGTGACGGATGTTGCCGGTCGCCAGGGTTGCCCTCCTCGCCACTGCGATGCCAGCGATCTGGGCGTCTCGGATCTCGATGCTCCTTCCTGCGCGCTGCTGCCGAGCAGCGAGGTTTCCGGCCGCGTCGGCAGCGGTCGTGTCGAAGGAAAGCACGCGGCCATCCAGTTTCTCCGTGATCAGCCGTTCGAATGCCGACTCGAGTCGCCGCCGACGCCGAGAGGGCGCCAGTAGTTCGATCCCGGCACGGATCTCGAACACCGTGACCGCCGTCGTCCAGATCGACTCGGCCGGTTGGCCGTCAAGCCACGCCACTACCGTGGCATCTGGTTCGGCACGCATGAGCGCCGAGAGGACGTTCGTGTCGAGCGCGATCATTCGTCATCGAAGTCGGCGGCACGAACGGGATGACCGCGGATCTCTGGCAGGTCCGCGTCGACTCCGGCGTCGCGGAAGAGCTTCGCTATGGCCGTACCCAGACGAACTGGGGCTCCTTCGTCGGAGCGGACGGCGTGGCGGAGGATTTCTCTCACCTCCTCCTCAGTGGAGCGGCCGTGCGCTCTCGCCCTTCGTTGGAGTGCACTCTTCACGTCGTCGTCGAGCTGACGTACCAACAGTTGTGCCATCACACGATGATAGCATGATATCGTCCTGGTGGGTGGAGACGATGGGACTCGAACCCACGACCTCCTGCGTGCAAAGCAGGCGCTCTCGCCAACTGAGCTACGTCCCCGACGTTCCCCGGCGACCGGGAACGTCCCATTGTAGGACCTCGATCCGGCCTCATCCCGTTGGCGCCGAGAACGGCCCGGCGAGTGCCCTGCAGCGGCCCTGCAGCGGCGAGATAGCCTTGGCGTGGGTCGGTCACGTGGCTGGCGGACCGCCGGCGTGCTCCCCGGTGCAGGCGCGGCGAGATCTGCGGTGACGTGTCGCTCGTCGCCCCGCGAGGAACGGTGGATCGATCGTGGGTCCGGATCTGCAACCGAGCTCGGCTGGCACGTTCGAGGCGCGCCGCGTGGTGGCGCCGGAGGGCGAGCCGGCCGGCCCGGTAGCCGGCGATGGCCGGCAGCCCCGCTGGGACGGGCCCGCGATCGTCGTCGAAGACGTCCACAAGTCGTTCGGGGACGTCCACGCCCTTCGTGGGATCGATCTCGCCGTCGAGCGCGGCAAGGTGCTCGGGGTGCTCGGGCCCAACGGCGCCGGCAAGACCACGGCGGTCAAGATCCTGACCACCCTGCTTCGCCCCGATCGCGGACGCGCGCTCGTCGAGGGCCGCGACGTCGCACGATCCCCGGCCGCGGTGCGCGAGATCATCGGGCTTGCCGGGCAGTCGACGGCGATCCAAGAGGAGCTCACCGGCCGCGAGAACCTCGACATCATGGGTCGCCTGTACCACGTGGACGCTGGGACCCGGCGTCAGCGGGCCGAGGAGCTGCTCGAGCGCTTCGAGCTGCAGGATGCCGCCGACCGGCCGGCCAAGGGCTACTCGGGCGGGATGCAGCGCCGGCTCGACCTCGCACTGAGCCTCGTGGCACACCCCCGTGTGGTGTTCCTAGACGAGCCGACGACGGGGCTCGATCCCCGCAGCCGCATGGCGATGTGGGACGTCATCCGCGAGATGGTCGGCAGCGGCATGACCCTGCTCCTCACCACCCAGTACCTGGAGGAGGCGGACGCGCTCGCCGACGAGATCGTCGTCATCGACCGGGGCCTGGTGATCGCTGCCGGAACCTCCCAGGAGCTGAAGAACCGCATCGGCGGCGATGTCCTCGAATTCGTCGTCGAGCGGCGACGGAGCGCTGAGGCGGCCCAGGCGGTGCGCGGGCTGTCCGGCGCCGAGCCGATCATCGACGCAGAGACGGGCCGCGTGAGCCTCCGGGTCGGCACGGAGGGGTCCCAGGCGCTGGTCGAGACGGTCCGGCGACTCGACGAGCTCGGCATCCACACCGAGGACCTGGGCATCCGCCGCCCCTCACTCGACGACGTGTTCCTGGCCCTCACCGGCCACGGCGCCGCAGACGAGGGGGACGTGGCGGGGTCGCGCCGTGACAAGAGGGCGCGGCGCAGGAGCGACCGGAGGGCGTCGTGACGACGGCCACGCGCCCTGCCCTCGTCGCGCTGGACATCCCCAGCCCCCCATCCTGGCGCCGGCTCCGGCTTGCTGGCGCCGACACGGCTACCCTGACCCAGAGGGAGCTCCTCATCTGGATGCGGAACCCCGCGTTCATCTTCTTCACGATCATCCAGCCGGTGATGTTCGTGCTCCTGTTCCGCTACGTCTTCGCCGGCGCGATCCCGGTCAAGATACCCGGCGGGTACGTGGACTTCCTCATGCCCGGGATCATCGCCCAGTCCGCCGCTTTCGCCTCCTTCGGCACCGCCATCGCGCTCGCCAGGCAGCTGCAGAAGGGGGTCATCGACCGCTTCCGGGCGATGCCCATGGCGCGATCGGCCGTGCTCCTCGGGCGCCTGAGCGCGGACGTCGTCCGCCTCGTCGTCACGCTGCTCGTGATCCTGGGCATCGGCTACGCGGTCGGCTTCCGCTTCCACAACGGCGCCCTTCCGGCAGTGCTGATGCTGGTGCTCGGCGTGGCCCTCGGCCTCACGATCTGCACCGTGAGCGCGTACGTGGGACTGGCGGTGAAAGACGAGGAGTCGGTGAGCTCCTTCGGGCTGGTCTGGCTCTTCCCGCTCACCTTCGTGAGCAACGCCTTCGTGCCCGTGGGCACCATGCCTGGCTGGCTGCAGGCGTTCGCGAAGAACCAGCCGGTCACCATCGTGATCGACGAGATGCGCTCCTTGGCGCTTGGGGGTCCTCTCGCGCTCCACGCCTGGCAGAGCGCAGCGTGGCTGGCCGGGATCGTCGCGGTCTTCGTTCCTCTGGCGGTCCGCGCGTACCGCCGCGCCACCTGACTCGCGTGCCGCTGCGCCACCTCCACGCGGCCGCCTGGGCACGTGCTCAGGAGCTCGGAGGGCGGAGCAGGTCGTCGAGGAGGAGCTCTTCGTGCACCACCTTGCGGCGGCGGTCGAAGGTCTCTCGGAGCGCGGGCGACCACGGGGTGGCGGGCGACGGGCGCCGTT
Organism: Actinomycetes bacterium; assembly: GCA_021822565.1. Lineage (GTDB taxonomy): Bacteria > Actinomycetota > Acidimicrobiia > Acidimicrobiales > RAAP-2 > JAJYVT01. Next base: position 17,975 of record JAKAQM010000005.1, read on the forward strand.
CCGTCGGCAGCGGCGTCCCCGCTCGCTCGGCCGTGTCCACCGCACGGACGTAGTCGTCCGCGTCCATGCGCCACGGCACCAGGCCCAGCTCATGCATCCGGCCGCAGATCGCGAGCCCGGCCGAGTCGAAGTCGCCGTGATAGCGGACGCGGGCCCCGCACCCGAGCAGCTGGTCGACGAGGAGCCTCGCCGCGGCGGAGGGATTGCCGCTGAGCGCCACCACCGAGAGCGGGCTGCGCGCTTCTGCGGCGGCCTCGACGACTCTCGGGTTCTCCACGGCGAGCACGTCGGCCCCGTCAGGGAGCACGACGGGGTGGACGCGGAGCGTGTACTGCGTGAGGTGCAGCGGCACCCCGATGCGAGATGCCTCTGCGAGGAGCGTCTGCAGCCCGCTGTCCGGGGTGGGGCGGAGGTTCCAGCACAGCACCGTCGCGGAGACGAGGTCGGGCTGCGCTCCCGCAAGAGCCCAGATCGCTCTTCGGTCCGCCCTCGGGTCACCGCTGCCGCGAGCACCCCGACCGCAGCGGTCGCGCCCGCGGTCGCCGCTCCCGTCAGCTTCTCGACCGTGCACCGCATGGCGGAAGGCGAGAGCCCTGGCGACGGCCGCCCCCGCACGGGTCCCGCGATCGAGCGCGTGCGCCGAGCCGAGCACTGCCGCCGCCAGCTCGGTCCGGCTGCGCGTCCGTGTCGTCGCCTGAGCCTCACCGAGGTGGTCGAGCACCGTGCGCACCTGAAGGAGGAGCTCCCGCGCTCCGCTCGGATCCAGCCCCGCCAGCAACCCCGAGCGCGCGATGCCATCGGCCCACTCGACCGCCCAGTCCTCGGGCCATGACGCTGCCTCAGCCCGCACTGCCTCCCGGGCTGCCCGGGCAAGTGACCGCTTGGCCCGGCGCTCGGCCGGCCCGTCGGAGACCGGGTGGCCGAGCGCCGCGAGGGCCGCGGGCAGCGCCTCTGCGACCCCGAGCGCGCGGAGCGCGCGCTCGAGCACACCAAGGTCCAGCGTGGCGCCGGCTCGCCCGCTGACCAGCGCTCCCAGGAGGAACCGGGCGCGGGTGTCCAGCTGCGGCAGCCGGACCCGGCCGCGGTCGTCGCTCCCGCGTCGCTCCAAGCGAAGCCGGACCGCCTCCCACACGGGGTCGAGGTGCGGGTCCAGGAGCGAAGGGGGCGCAGCCGGCGAAGGCGAAGGGGGCGTCGCCGACGAAGAACGGTTCACCACAGAGCGTCCTGACGAGGTTCGCCGGAGCGAGTGGTGCCGAACGACCCCTCCCCTCGAAGACCATCCCCTTTGCCATCGGCGCCGGGAGCCTCGCTCCCACCGACGCTGAAGCGCCCCGCTGCGGGGAGGAGCCGCACGACCGAGGTCGCCGAGGTCGCCGAGGTCGTCGAGGCCGTCGAGGTCGCCGAGGCTCCCGGTGGGATGTCGAGCCCGTCACGTCGCTCCTCTGCGAGGCGGACGTCGAGGAGGAGGTCGACGACCGCCCGCGCCAGCCTCTCGGGGCTCTGGACGAGGTCGGTCGCCCACCGGGTGGCGTGCGCGGCGCACAGCGGCCGGAGGTGCGCAGCGATCTCCTCGAGCGTCCACCACTGCTCGTGCGGGCGCGCGGTCGCGGCGCCGGGCGCTGAGGATCCGCGGAGCGCCTCGATGAGGAGGAGGGCCGCGTGGCCGACCGTGCCGCCGGCAGGGAACGCTCGTCCCGAGAGGCTCCCAGCGGGATCGATCGCGGCCACCCCCTCGCTGCGGACCTCGAGGAGGAGGCCGAACATCTCCTCGAGATAGCGCTCCTCCTCACCGATCCTCCGCCGCAGCTCGGCCCACTCACCCTCGGTCAGGTCGTCCCGGTAGAGGACGGGGTCCTCCACGAGACGCGAGCGCAGCCATTGACGCAGCGCATCCTGGCGCGCCGGTCGCGCGCACAGCTCCTCGGCGTCGCCGAACGCGCTCATGGCCGGCAACGGGAGCATCGCGATCCGGTCGGGCACGAGTTGCAACACCGCGTCGGCGTCCTCGTCGTCCGCATAGGCGTCGACGTGGGCGTGGAGCTCGGACGCCAGCCCCTGGTCGATCATCCAGCGCAAGGACGTCACGAAGGCTCGGCGACCCGTCGCGTCCGCCGGCAGCGAGACCTCCGCCTCGGCTGCCGCCGAGCGCACGAGGTCCACGAGGTCTCGAAGGCTGACCACCGGCGGCCCCGCGATGGTCGCGCCGAGGACGAGGACGAGGGTCACGAGCTCGAGCTGGTGCAGCGGCCGCCCCGACGACGTCCGCAGCGGGCGGCGCTCGGGCACGTACGTGGCCTTGGAGAGCCTCGCCGTGTCGGCGGTCACCTGCAGGCGATAGCCCAGGCGCTGGGCGAACCAGTGTCCGAGCACCGCTTCGTGGCGCCGGATGAGCCGGAAGGTGTCGGGGTCGTGCTCCTTGCACGTGACAGGGTGGAGGACGAGATGCCGTGCCGCAGCCCTGCGCTCGACTGCCGCCTGCGGGTCAGCCGCCATGCGCCGGCACTCCCTCGGGTCGAGTGGCGCCCGGCGCCACGTGGGCTCGCACGGGCTGCACCGAGATGCAGAGGCCGAGGAAGCAGAGCTCCCCTTCCTCCCACGAGACCGCCGTCGTCGCTCCCGGCGATCGCTCCACGATGCAGACGATGTCACCGTCGATCACCTGCGCGGAGCCGCTCGGGCCAGCGCTCCCGCCCGCTGCGGTGGTGCCATTGCCGGCTCCGCCCGCTGCGGCGGTGCCATTGCCGGCTCCGCCCGCTGCGGCGGTGCCAACGGGCAGGCGCGCCATGGCCCTGCCGGCGAGCTGCTCGAGGCGCGCGAACGCGCCGGCCGACAGGCGCGCGCCATCGAGCGACCCGAGCGCGAGCAGCTCGGCGTCGGCGCTGTGCAGCGAGGCGCGCTCGAGCTCGCGGCGCCGCCGGAGGACGCGCAGCTCCGCGGTGCGGTCGGGGATCGGGCTCGTCCGGCCGCGGCTCGTGGTGTCGCCACGGGCTCGGAGGGACACGGGCACCTGCGCGACCGGTCCGGCCCACCACGACGTGGACGGGCTCACGGGATCGAAGGCATCCCCTGCGGGCGCGCCGTAGTGGTACGCCGCATGCAGCCCGAAGGCGGCGGTGGCCATGCGCACGGCACCTTCGGTGTCGGACGTCGCCATCACCCGCGCGAGCCGCAAGAAGTCGGCGCGGCGCGAGGACGCCCCCGCCCCGACGCGAGAGAGCCGGATCAGGTTCAACGTGAGCGAGCGCACTGCGGCCACGGCGTCGTCGAACAGCCGCTCCATGCGGGACGGCCGGCCCGGCTTCCGCACGAACCACGCCGAGAGGTGCTCCCAGTCGGCGACCGTCGACCCTGCCTGGCGCGTCACGCTGACCGTGTCGTCGAGCCCGGCGGCCTCCACCCGCCCGGCGAGCCCTCGGCTCGCCCGCTCGACGATGACGGGCACGCGATCCGCCAAGCGGGTCAGCACCAGCCCGAGCGGTCTCGACATCCGCTCGATCTCGTCGAGGCGCTCGGAGACGTAGCCGACGAGCACCTGCGCGAAGAAGCTGAGCTCCTCGGGGGTGAGGTCGAACCGGTTCTGCCACTGGTTGACGGCGGCGAAGAACTGGGTGATCTCGGTGGTGAAGGCCTCGTGAGGGTCGAAGACGGCGCGGACGAGGTCGGCGAGCCGCTCGGAGTCCGCGGTCGCCACGTCCGTCGCGTCGAGCGTCTCCAAGGCATGGAGGAGCGCTCGCAGGCGTCCCGTCGAGATGTCGTGCACCTCGTCGGCTCGAGCGAGGATCCGCTCGACCGCGTCGTGCACTTCCTGACCTGCCTGGGTGATCAGGTAGCGATTGCGGCGGCGGTAGTAGTCGGCGAGGCTCGTGGGCGTTCCCGTGGCCGAAGAGACGGTGAGGTTGCCCCACCGCCGCAGGCTCTCGAGCCGGTCGGAGACCACGGCCGCGTCGAGCGGAGCTCCGGCCGCATCCAGGTGCGCCACCACTTCCTCAGGGGTGAACTCCGAGAAGAAGGTGCCCGCGAACACCGCCATGATCGCTCGGTACTCCTGCCACTCCTCTCCGGTCACGTAGCGGAAGAGGAGGCGTGCCTGCGGGTCGCCAGCGCCTGGCTCACCCTTGGGATCGGGGCTGGCCGGGTCGCCGGTGCTCACCGCCCCTCCAGGAGCGCCCGCCCGTTCCAGCGGCTGTGCTCGAGCGCGATGACCCCCATGTCGGCGTCGCGCACGACCTCGGTGATCGCGAGCTCCGGGACGGTCGCGTGCGTCCCCCACAGCCGTTCGCTCGTCGCGATGAAGTCCAGGTCCAGCTCGACGAGGAGGCCGAAGAGCTTCGCGTGGTTGTCCTCGGAGACCTTGGCGAACGCGTCGTCGAGCAGCACGAAGCGCGGCGCGCAGGGGTCGTGCTCGGCGATCGAGTCGCACGAGGCGGCGACGGCTGCGAAGAGCGGGAGATAGGACACGATCTTCTTCTCTCCCTCCGACAGCGCGCTGCGCCGGGAGAGGCGCTCCTCGGGACGACCGGGTCTCCGCAGGATCACCCGCAGCTCGTGCCAGGCGCGGTAGTCGAGCACCCCGGCGATCAGCTCCCGGTACGGAGACTCGGGCTGGTCCCGGCGCGCCTCGTCGAGGCGCTCGGAGATCGCCGCCCGCAGCCGAGCGTCCTCGTCCGAGGTGCGGAGATCAGGAGGCTTGGCGAGCAGCCCGATCATCGCGTCGAGCCCGGGCTCGAGTCCCTCGCGCCTGCGCCACCGCAGCCTCACCCCGATCCCGTGCGCGGTCGACACGGTGTCGAGCCTGTGGTTCATGCGTGCCACGAGGTCGGCCGCCGCCTGCATCTTCTCGGCGACTTCCTTGGCCACGAGCCCCTGGAGCAGGTTCCGGAGCGCGTCGTCCTGCTCGTGGGAGAGCAGCGATCGGAGCTCCGAGAGACGGCTGCCGACGACGGCCGCCGCCTGCGCGAGCGGCATGCGCCCCTGCGGGCCGTTGACCTCCACCGCAAGGGGGACCGACTCGTCTGCCTGGCGATCCTCCGCGTCCCAGCCCGCGCCGAGGTCTGCGCGTCGCTGGCGGAGGGACTGGCGGACGCCGTCGGCACCGGCGTCGACTCGTGCCGGTCGAGGGACGAGGGATTCGATCTGCTGCACCAGGTCGGCGACGCCCCTGGGGGTCTCGGGGACCGGGCTGAGGGCGGCAGGGCTGAGGGCGGCAGGGCTGAGGGCGGCAGGGGCGGCAGGGGCGGCGCCGGCAGTCGACGGGAAGCCGGCTCCCTCGCGCTCGTCGTCCAGGAGCGCAGCGTCGAGCAGACCGGGGACGCCGAGGGCACGCCGGAGCCCGGGGAGCGCAGCAACTGCGGCGCTGTCCGCTGCGCTCCGGCGCCGCTCGCGCTCGGCGGCGTGCGCCTTGGCCGCCTCGACCTCGCCCCTGCGGTCGAGCTGGGACTGGCGGGCCGGTGTGAGCTCTGCGGTGACCCGCCCGAGCTCGGCCTCGCACGTCTCTACGGCGGCGACCACCTCCTCGGCGGCGGCGCGGACCGTGTCCTCCAAGGTCGCGAGCCTCGCGGCCTCGGGCTCGTGACGCGCCACGGCATCGGCGTGCGCGGCACGCGCGTGGCGCTCGTCCTCGACGGCACGGGTCCAGTCCTCGGCCGCGCGACCCCATGCTGCGACGCTTCGGGCCAGCGCTCTGCAGCGGTCGTCGGCTCGAGTGATCGCGCCGAGCGCGTCGCGCAAGGTCGCCTCGACCGTGCGCAACGCGTCCGCTGTCGGCAGCAGCCGCAAGTTGGCCGCCACGCGGCGGCTCTTGTCCACGGCCTCCGCGTGGAGCTCGTCGGCCCGGCGAAACGACGCAAGGCGCTCGGCCGCACGCGCCTTCGCACGCTCCCACTCGGCATCCGCCTGTTCCACTCGGACGGAGGCGTGCAGGACCGGCTCGCTCGAGGGGAGCGCAGCACGCAGCGCCGTGGCTTCGCCGATACGAGCGTCGATCGCCTGGAGGAGCCGCTCGGTCGCCTCGAGCTGCGCCGCCGCGTCGTCTCGCGCCCGCCGGACCTCTGCGCGCCGGCGCTCGAGCGCGGCCCGGCGGGCCGCGCTCCCGATGTGCTCGGCCGCGCTCTTGCGATGGCGGCCGTGGAGGGGACCGATGCGGAAGCTCCCGTCCACGGTGACCGAGGCGGATGCCACAGGGGCGGATGTGACCGAGGCGGATGCCGCAGAGGTCGAGGCGACCGAGGTGGAGAGCGGCGCGGGGAGGGTCGTCGAGATGGAGTCGAGCAGGCGCGCGACCGCCGCCGGCTGGACGGAGCCGAGGTCGCCGGGCACGTCCACGCGAAGAAGGCGGCTCAGCGGGGAGCTCGCCGGTGGCCCGGGCCGGACCACGAGCCCGCCGTCGGGGAGCACGAGCGCGCCGTCCTCCGCCAGCTCCGCCGCGAGGAGGCCCGACGCCTCCATCGCCCCCTCCAGCCCGGCGCGCTCCTCCACGCTCAGGGACTCCTGGAAGTCGACGACCTCGGCGAGCACCGTTCCGCGGTCGGCACGCTGCCAGGACCACACGGGGGGCGGCGGCAGGGTCTGGCGCTCGAGCGCGTCGAGCGATGCGACGAGGTCGTCGAGGACCCCCTGCTCGTCCTTCCGGCGGGCCTCGAGCGCCGCCCGCTCGCCGACCTCGACCGAGAGGGTGTCGTCGGCGATCCCCCGGAGCGCGGCGGTCACCTCGTCGCGCCGCCCGCCGAGCTCGCTCTCGAGGCTCGGCCACGCCGCCTCGCACATGCCGGCCGCACGGCGGTGGGCCTGCACGCGCTCGGACCACCCCGCAAGAGCCTCGCGCCACGCTCGGACCGCTGCGTCGGCCCCACGCCGCGCAGCTGCCGCCGCCTCCTCGAGCGCGCCCCGCTCCTCCTCGGCGCTCTCCCACGCCCGCCGTGCCGAGTCGAGGCGCTGGGCGGCCGCGTCCACCGTCCCGAGGGCTCGGCGCACGTCGTCCACGTCGCCACTGCGACGCTGCACGGCCTCACGGACGCCTGCGAGCGCCCGGAGCGCCGGCTCGGGGTCGAGGTCTCCTGCGGGACCCACCGGCGGAGGTGGGGGTGGGGCCGGCGAGGGCAGCGCCCCCGTGGCCGTGCCCGCCCCCGTGCCCGTGCCCTGGTCCGGGAGCGCGCGCCGCGCGACCTCGGGCATGTCGGGGAGCTGTGCGAGCGCACCCGCGCCCGCGACGGAGCCGGCGAGCTCGGCCAGCACGGCGGCGAGCGCGACTTGGTCGTCGTGGGCGCCCTGGGCCGCCGAGGCGAGGCGCCCGCGCACCCGATCGGTCGCGGCAGACTGCCGGGCGGCGTGGTCGGCCGCACGGTCGATCGCCCCGGAGAGCGACACGACCAGGGCGCGCAGGTCCGCGAGCTTCCCCGCCTCCTTGTACGCGGGCGACCGGCGCAGGGCGTCGAGCTCCTCTCGCACCCGTCGCTCCTCGGCTTCGAGCATGCGCACCCTCGCCGCCGCATCGGAGAGCCTGGACTCGGCGGCGGCGGCCGCGCGGCCCGCGTCCACGAGCTCGCGCTCGGCCGCCCGCGCCGCGGCGACCAGGCCGCCAGCAGCGCCCGCGCGCCGGTGCAGCTCCGCGCGCGCGTAGGCGCCGTAGACGGCGAGGAGCGCCCGGAGCGTCGCATGGGTCCGTTCGAGCGACTCCACGTTCTGGCGGTGCTGCTCGAGGTCGTCGAGCGGCTGCGCCGCGTCGTCGAGCGCCTCGTCGGAGAGCTGCGGGAGGGCCTCTACCAGGTACTGCGCGAGATCCAGGTCGATCCGGTCGCCGACTCGAGGGTTGCGCACCACGTGGAGGAGGCGCACGTGCTGGTCGATGTCCGCGCCCCCGAAGAGGCGCCGCCGCACCTCCGCCCGGTACGCGGCACGCTGGTCGTGGCGGAAGACGGGGTCCGGCGCCAGCGTGGCGCGCAACGCGTCGGCGCTCAGGGGATGGCGGCTCTCGACCAGGTCGAGGTCCACGCCGGGCCTCCGCGAGGTGACGAACCACCAGGTCGAGACGATGTCGGCGGCACGGTTCGCCCTGATGCCGCACCCGCACACCAGGTGCTCGTCGCCCCGGGCGACCTCGATCCAGAGGTAGCCGACGGGCTGCGGGTCCTCGCGCCCCGAGAGCATCCAGGACCGCAGGACCCCCTGCTGGTCACCGGCCGCGTCGATGCGGCGGGTGTCCGCCTCGAGGAGGAAGGGGAGCAGCATGTTCATCGCCGTGGACTTCCCCGACCCGTTCACCCCGCGCAGCAGGAGGCGGCCCCCGGAGAAATGGAGGACCTCGTCTCCGTACTGGTAGACGTTCAGGATCCCGGCCCGGTTCAGCCTCCAGCGCACCACCACGATGGGAGCATAGGAAACGGCTCCGACACCGGCCGCAGGAACCGTTCAGGAACAGCTCAGTACCCTGTGACGACAGCGTTTAGCCTTGCGCAGGTGCGGATCTGCGTCATCGGTGCCGGGGCGATCGGCGGCCTCCTCGCCGCGAGGCTCTCGCTCTCGGGCAACGACGTGAGCGTCCTCGCACGCGGCGAGAGCCTGAGCGCGATCGAGCGTGGCGGGATCACCCTCGTGGAGCCGGACGGGAGCCGGGTGGTGGCGTCCGAGGTCCGCGCCGCTGGCCGAGCGGAGGCACTCGGCACCCAGGACCTCGTCGTCCTCGCGGTCAAGGCTCACCAGCTCGCAGGCGTGGCCGCGAGCGTTCCCCCGCTGCTGCACGCCGAGACGGTCGTGCTGACGCTGCAGAACGGCATCCCATGGTGGTTCTTCCAGAAGTTCCCCGGCCCGTTCGAGGGCCGCCGGCTCCCGAACCTCGACCCCGACGGGATCCTCGAGCGAGCCATCCCGTTCAACCGCATCCTCGGCTCCATCGCCTACCCCGCGGCCGAGCGGGACGCGCCCGGTGTCGTGAGGCTCGTCGAGGGCGACCGGTTCCCCGTCGGCGAGCTCGACGGCGAGATGTCGGCGCGCGCCAGCGCCGTCGCCGACGTGCTGCGCCGTGCCGGCTTCGTCTCCAAGGTCGTGAGGGACATCCGCTCCCAGCTCTGGGTGAAGGCGTGGGGCAACCTCGCGTTCAACCCCATCAGCGCCCTCACCGGCGCCACGCTCGGGGAGATCTGCCGTTTCCCCCCTTCGCGTGAGCTCGCAGCCCGGATGATGCGCGAGAGCACCGCCATCGCCGAGCAGCTCGGCTTGCGGCTCCGCCTCTCGATCGAGCAGCGCATCGAAGGCGCCGCCAAGGTCGGGGAGCACAAGACCTCGATGCTCCAGGACGCCGAGGCCGGGCGCCCGCTGGAGCTGGAGGCGCTGGTCGGCTCCTTCGTGGAGCTCGGCCGGCTGACGGCGACGCCCACGCCCTCCATCGATGCCGTCTACGAGCTCGCCGCCACGCTCGACGCGCGCATTCGTGCCGGGGCACGCCGCGATGCCATGCTGGGCGCCCCATGAGCACGCCTGTGGGACCGGCCGGCACGCCTGCGCCCACCACCGTCCGCTCGCTGCTCTCCACCGGGCACGCAGCAGCGCTCGTCACGGTCGACGGCGAGGTGCTCGACCACTCCTCGCTCAGCGCGGAGGTGGACCGGCTGAGCGAGTCCCTGAGGGGCGCCGGGATCGGCCCGGGCGACCGAGTCGCCATCGTGCTGCCGAACGGGCCGGAGATGGCCCTCGCACTGCTCGCCGTCATGTCCTCGGCATGCGCAGCGCCGTTGAACCCCAAGTACACGGCGGACGAGCTGGCGTTCTACCTCGGGGACCTCGAGCCCGCGGCGCTGCTGACGCTCGAAGGGCACTCCCCGGAGGGCGCATCGGCAGCGAGCGACATGCTCTCGATCCGCATCGCGGGACGGGGTCTCCGCCTCGACATGCTCACCGACGGCGCGGCGGGGCCCGGCGCGCGGGCCGCGGCAGGGCGCAGCCCGGGGCCCAATGCGGCGAGCAGCCCGGGGCCCGAGGACGAGGCGCTCGTGCTGCACACCTCGGGTACGACCTCACGGCCCAAGCTCGTCCCTCTCCTCCAGCGCAACCTCGCAGCGTCGGCGCGGAACATCGCATCCTCGCTCGAGCTCGGCCCGCCCGACCGCTCGCTCAACGTGATGCCGCTCTTCCACATCCACGGCATCATGGCCGGCCTGCTCGCGCCGCTCTTCGCGGGCGGCTCCGTGGTCGCCACGCCCGGGTTCGACGCGTTCGCGTTCGGCCGCTGGCTGGAGGAGCTCCAGCCGACGTACTACTCGGCGGTGCCCACCATGCACCACCTGGTCCTCGCCCGGACCCGTCGCAGGGAGCACTGCACGCTGCGGTTCGTGCGCTCCTCATCGTCCGCGCTGGCGCGCCCGCTCTACGAGGGCCTGCGTGAGCTCTTCGGGGTCCCCGTGATCGAGGCCTACGGGATGACCGAGGCGTCCCACCAGATGACCACGAACCCGCTTCCGCCCCGTGAAGCCAAGCCGGGCTCGGTCGGGCTCCCGGCCGGGATCGAGGTGGCCATCGCCGCGACGACGGCCGACGCGCTCCTCGCACCGTCGACCCGTGGCGAGGTCGTCGTGCGGGGCCCGACCGTGATCGACGGCTACGCCGACAATCCGGAGGCGAACGCGACGGCGTTCTTCGACGGCTGGTTCCGCACGGGTGACGAAGGGTACCTCGACGCGGACGGCTACCTGTTCCTCACCGGCCGGATCAAGGAGCAGATCAACAGGGGCGGCGAGAAGATCTCGCCCCTCGAGGTCGAAGAGGCGCTGCTCGGCCACCCCTCCGTCTCGGAAGCCGCGGTCTTCGCGATCCCCGATCCGAGGCTCGGCGAAGAGGTCGGAGCGGTCGTGGTCCCCGCAGGCGAGCCGGCGCCCACCGAGGCAGAGCTCCGCGAGTACCTGCGCGCGCGCCTCGCCGCCTTCAAGGTGCCGAGGACCATCGTGGTGCGCACGGAGATCCCCAAGGGCCCCACGGGGAAGGTCCAGAGGGTCGGCATGGCGCAGCGGCTCGGGATCTGCCCGCCCACCTGAGTGCCCAGCCGGCCCCAGGACGGGTCCCGACTTCGAGCCGCGAGCGCTGGCTAAGCTGTCACGGTTCCGGGGCTATAGCTCAGTTGGTTAGAGCGCAGCACTGATAATGCTGAGGTCCGTGGTTCAAGTCCACGTAGCCCCACTCGGTTCTCCCTGGGCAGCGGCTCGATGTCGTACGACGGCGGTGTCGTGGGGATCGTGGTGGTCGCCGTGACCGTCATCGACGACAACGCGAGGAGGCAGACGCCGTCACCATGAGCGTCTCGGCCGTTGTCGACCAACATGTCGACCAGCATGTCGACCAGCACCCCTGCTCGACCCGTCGCCCGTCGTCTCTTGGCTGGCGAAAAGAGCCAACACGAGGTTCGTGCTACACTGTGCTCGTGGTTCGACGGAATGTCACGATCACCCTCGACGACGAGACTGCGAGGTGGGCTCGCGTCGAAGCGGCGAAGCACGACACGAGCGTCTCGCAGTTCGTCGGGCATCTGCTCCACGTGCGCATGGAGGAACAGCGAGGGTACGAGCAGGCAAGGCGCTCGTACCTGTCCCGATCTGCCCAGCCCCTGCGGCACCCGGACCAGTCCTATCCCCACCGCGACGAACTGCACGACCGTGCCGGTGTTCGTTGACACGAATGTCCTCGTCTACGCCCGCGACTCGTCCGAGCGCGCGAAGCACGTGCGGGCGCAGGAGTGGGTGCGAGCGCTCTGGGAGACGCGCGCCGGGCGGTTGAGTGCCCAGGTGCTGCACGAGTACTACGTGACCGTGACGCGCAAGCTCGTGCCCGGGCTGCCCATCGACGATGCCCGCCGCGACGTCCGGGACCTTTCGCAGTGGCGCCCGCTGTCGCTCGACGAGTCGATCCTCGAGCAAGCGTGGGCGGAACAGGACATCAGGTGCCTCTCGTTTTGGGATGCGCTGATCGTGGCGGCGGCGAAGCGGGCCGACTGCGATCACCTTCTCAGCGAAGACCTCCAGCACGGCCAGGACCTCGGCGGCGTCGTCGTCGTGGACCCGTTCCGCAGCGAACCGGACGACGTGCTCGTGTAGCGCCCACGATGCGGGCGCCGCTTCCTCCGCTCAGCCGCGGTGAGCGAGCAGGCCGTTCAGCGCGAGGTCGAGCGCCCGCGAGGCCGCCGCAGCACGCTTGTCGGGTGCGGCGCCCATGATGACGCCCTTCGCCATGCCGAGCACCAACACGACGTCCTCGGGGGTGGCGTCCGCTCGGAGCGCTCCTGCGGCCTTGGCCCCGTCGAACCGGCCCTCGACCATCACGAGAAGCCGGCGCACCAGCTCGTAGGTCACGGTCCCGGGCTGCTCGGCGCCGCTCGCCTCGTCGTCGATCAGCTGGAGGAGCGCGCCGCTGCGCACCATCGCCGAGACGAGGAGCTCCAGCAGATTGGCGAGCCCCTGAGCCCCCTCGGGCGCCGAGGTGGCTGCCTCCGCCTCCACCTCGTCGAGCACCTCCGCGGCGATCGCCCCGACGATCGCCATGCGGTCGGAGAAGTGCCGGTAGAGCGTCGCCTGCCCCACTCCGGCGCGCCGCGCGATCTCGTATAGGGGCACGTTCGGACGCTCGGAGAGCAGCTCGCGGGCCGCGTCGAGGAGCGCACGGTGGTTGCGCTCGACGTCGCTACGCACCGCCGAGCCGGACGACCCCTTCCCGGGCAGGGCACCGCCTGGCACGGCAGCGAGGCTACCGATCCCGGACACCTCGCTCCGAATGGACGACGATGTCCGCGGAGTCGGTAGGCTGTTGCGGACAACACTCTCCGTTTCATCGTGACCGCCTCTGCGACACAAGGAGCGATGCCTGCCATGACCACCGCCATGACGACACCGTCGTCGAGCGCACCTGGGGCACAGGGGGACGAACGCCGGGGGCGCCGGGGGCGCCGGGGGCGCCGGGGGCGCCAGATGCGCGGGCATCCGTGGTGGGTGCTCACCAGCGTCGCCTTCGGGCTCGTGATGGTCGGCCTGGACGGGACCGTCGTGGCCGTCGCCAACCCGGTCATCGCGCGGGACCTGCACACGACGGTCTCGCAGCTCCAGTGGATCACGAACGCCTACCTGCTCGTCCTGGCGGTAGGGCTCGTCTTCGGGGGCAAGCTCGGCGACCGCTTCGGCCGGCGGAAGATCTTCCTCACCGGCGTCGTGGGGTTCGCCCTGTCGTCGCTCGCCGTGGGGCTCGTGGGCACCACCGGCGGCGTGATCGCGTTCCGAGCGCTGCAGGGAGCGTTCGGCTCGCTGCTCATGCCCAACACCCTGGCGATCCTGCGGGCGACGTTCCCGAAGGAGAAGCTGAACATGGCGATCGGCATCTGGGGAGGCGCGTCGGGTGTCTCGGTCGCCGCCGGGCCGATCGTGGGGGGAGTGCTCGTCCAGAACGTGAGCTGGGAGTCCGTCTTCTACCTGAACGTTCCCGTCGCGGCGGTCGCACTGGCGATCGGGCTCCTCGTCCTCGTGGAGAGCCGGGACGAGCGGCCCGCCAGGTTCGACCTCCCAGGCGTCGGGCTCCTCGGCGCGGGCCTCTTCGGGCTCGTCTTCGGCCTCATCAACGCCCAGACCTGGGGCTGGGCGAGCGCCGAGACGTTCGCCTTCCTCATCGGGAGCATCGCCGTCCTCGGGGCGTTCGTGCTCGTGGAGCAGCGCGTCGCGTCGCCGCTCCTGCCCATGCGCCTCTTCGCCAACCGCTCGCTCAGCATCGGCACGCTGGTCGTCGTGATCGGCTTCCTGTCGCTCTTCGGCGTCCTCTTCTTCCTCACCCTCTACCTGGAGAACGTCCACGGCTACAGCGCGGTCCAAGCCGGCGTCCGCCTGCTCCCGCTCACCGCCACCCTCATCGCGTCCGCCCCGCTCGGGGGCGTGCTGACCGAGCGAGCCGGAGCGCGCCTCACCATGTTCCTCGGCCTCGCGCTCATCGGCGCTGGGCTCCTCTGGCTCACCGCGCTCCACGCGGGCTCCGCCTACGGCTCGCTTTGGCCAGCGTTCGTGGTCGTCGGCGCGGGGCTCGGGTGCATGATCACGTCGAGCTCCGAGATCATCGTGGGGAACGCCCCGGTCGCGGACGCGGGCATCGCGGGAGGCGTGCAGTCGACGGCGACCCAGCTCGGCGGGGTCATGGGCACGGCGATCCTCGGCTCGATCCTCACCACGCACATCAGCTCCGTCCTCTTCTCGCGGCTCGTGTCCGCGGGCACCCCGGCGACGGTGGCGACCTCGCTCGACTCGCACGGGGCCGTCGAGCTCGCGGGCCAGGGGCTCGCGCCCCACCTCTCGGGGGCGCCCGCTGCGCTGCAGGCGTCCGTGACCACCGGCATGCACGCCGCGTTCGTGAGCGGGTTGCACACCTCCCTCACGGTCGGGGGCATCATCGCCCTCGCCGCGGCCCTCCTCGCCCTCGCCGCCCGTCCGGGCTCCGGCGCGCGCTCGGAGCCCGCAGCGCGCACAGAGCGCGCCCGCGTCGTGGCCTGAGCCCGCCAGGCCGTCCGCCGCCGTCAGGCACCCTCCGGCGGACCCTCCGCGAGCGAGAAGACCGAGATGAGCTCGTACACGACGTGTGCGGCGGCGATCGCCGTGATCTCCGCATGGTCGTACGCCGGGGACACCTCGACGACGTCGGCGCCCACCACCTGCAGGCCGGACATCAGGCGGACGAGCGCCAGGAGCTCCCGGCTGGAGAGCCCCCCGGGCTCGGGCGTGCCGGTCCCGGGCGCGTGCGCAGGGTCGAGCACGTCCACGTCGACGGAGACGTACACGGGCGCTGTCGCCACCCGCGCGTGCACCGCGTCCCCCACGGCTCGAACCCCCAGGTCGGCGATGTCACCGGCGGAGATCACATGGAAGCCGAGACGCGCGTCGTCGGGCAGGTCCTGATCGCCGTACAACGAGGCACGCGTGCCAAGGTGCACGCACGACCCGGCCCGCAGCAGACCCTCCTCGGCGGCCCGGCGGAATGGCGTCCCGTGCGTCACCGGCGCGTCGAAGTAGGTGTCCCAGGTGTCGAGATGGGCGTCGAAGTGCACGACGGCGACGGGACCGAAGCGCCGGTGCAGCGAGCGCAGGATCGGGAGCGCGACCGTGTGGTCGCCCCCCAGCGCCACCGCACGTGGGGCCCGCTGGGCGAGCGCGTCGATGCCGGCCTCGATCTCCTTCACCGCCCGGTCGATGTCGAACGGGGTGATCGCCAGATCCGATGCATCTGCCACCTGGAACTTCGCGAACGGGGACACGCCGAGCGCAGGGTTGTACGGACGAAGGAGCCGCGAGCCCTGGCGGATCGCGCCGGGCCCGAACCTGGCCCCCGGGCGGTAGCTGGTGCCCGTGTCGAAGGGGAGCCCGACCACGGCGACGTCGGCGCGGCCCACACGATCGAGCTCCGGAAGCCGCGCGAAGGTCCCCAGGCCGGCGAAACGGGGCACGACGGTCGCGTCGACCGGCCCAAGGGGCGTCGCTCTTGCCTGTCGATCGCGGCGATCGTTCCCGTGCGAGCCCGGCACGCCTACAACGGCCCTTCTGCGGTCATCACCAGCTCCTCAATGCGCGACCTGGCCCGAACGTGCGCGCCACGGGCTGCCCGTCCGCTCAGTACTCGTGCGTCACGAAGAGGGTCTGGGAGGGGAACCGGGTGATCACCCGCGGGCCGGCCTTCGTGACCACGATCTCCTCTTCGATGCGGGCGCTCGAGTACCCGTCGGTCGCCGGGCAGTAGGTCTCCAGGGCGAAGACCATCCCCTCCTTGATCTCCGAGGGGCTCTCGAGCGAGTTCAGCCTGCTGATGATCGGGCGCTCGTGCAGCGCAAGACCCAGCCCGTGGCCGAACTCGAGCCCGAAGGCCTCCCGCTCGCTCGGAAGGCCGATCTCCTGGGCGGTGGGCCAGGACCTCGCGATCTCGTCGGTCGAGACCCCCGGCTTCACGAGGTCGATGGCCGCGTCGATCCACTCGCGGGCCCGCCGGTACGCGTCCTCCTGCGCCTGCGTGGCCCGCCCGACGGCGAAGCAGCGGTAGTAGCACGTGCGGTAGCCGTTGAAGGCCTGCATGACGTCGAAGAAGGCGAGGTCCCCCGGCCTGATGATGCGGTCGGAGAAGTTGTGCGGATGGGGGATGCAGCGCTCGCCGGAGACCGCGTTGACCGACTCGACGTCGTCGGAGCCGTGCCGGTAGAGGTAGTCGTTGACCAGGGCGACGATCTCGTTCTCCTTCACTCCGGGCTCGAGCGCGTCGGCGACCTTCTGGTAGGCGCCGTCGACCATCGCCGCCGCGTGGGAGAGGAGCAGGATCTCGTCGGTGGACTTGATCTCGCGGGCGTCGAGCATCACCTGCTGGCCGTCGCGCACGTCGAGGCCCGCGGCCTGGAGCGCGAGCAAGGTGGCGACGTCGGCCGTGTCCACGCCCAGCGGTGCGTCGGCGACGCCCGCCTGGGCGAGCAGGTCCTTGACCTCTGCGACGAGCTTGTCGGTGATCCCCGCCCCTGGCGCGACCGCCCCGCGAAGCGTCGCGAACGCCCCGATCGACTTCTCGGGGTCGATCCAAGGGGCGTACAGGCGGTGGTGCACCGCAGCGGAGCCGAAGTCCCAGACATAGGGCTCCCCGTCGCGGGTGAGCAGCGTGTAGCGGACGAATTTGTCACGGCTCCATTCGCCGATGGCGGTCGAGGTGATGTAGCGCACGTTGTTCACGTCGAAGCACAGCAGCGCTCCCAGCTCGGAGCGGCGCAGCGCCTCCCGCGCCCGCTCGAGGCGGTAGGCGCGCAGACGCACGAATGTCACTCTCTGCTCGAAGTCGACCGCGTTCGACCCGTACTCGTAGATGCTCTGGCCCATGTCGTTGAACGACACGGTCGGCTCCCCTTGCCCTGGGCTGGCGTTGCTCATCTCTTCTGCCTCCTCGTCTGCCCCCCAGTCTGCGGCGCCTCTCACCAGACGTCCAGTGCACCCAGCCTCGCACAGAGCGCGGAACGTCCCTGTCCAGGGACGTTCCGCGAATCCCCTGGCCAGGGACGTGCGCGATTGCGGACGAGGACGCGGCGGCCTGGCAGGATGGACCCTCGCGGACTGGAGCGACGTGCGTGGGCGCTCGCGGCCTCGAGGTGTCCGCGAGCAGAGAGGAAGGCCCGGCAGCTCGTGAGTGACCGCACCGTCAAGAGCGACGACCCGACAGCGTCGTTCGCGCACTGCCATGTGCACACGGAGTTCTCGATCCTCGACGGCGCGAGCCGGATCGACGACCTCGTCGCGGTCGCCGCCGCCGACGGGCAGCCTGCGCTCGGCATCACCGACCACGGCAACATGTACGGGGTCCTCCCCTTCTACGCCGCCTGCACGAAGGCGGGGATCACGCCGCTGCTGGGCACCGAGGCCTACATGGCCTACGAGCGCCGGGACGAGCGCCTGAACGTGCGGGGCACCACCGTGGACGACACGGGCGGCGACGTGGAGGGCGGCAGGAAGGCGTGGTACCACCTCACCCTTCTCGCCGAGTCCAACGCGGGCTACGCGAACCTGATCAAGCTGTCGAGCCGCGCCTTCCTCGAGGGGTACTACCGCAAGCCCAAGGTCGACTGGGAGCTCTTGGCGGACCACGCCGAAGGGATCGTCGCGACCACCGGCTGCCTGGGCGGCCACGTCGCGCAGAGCCTGCTCGGGGGGAACTTCGACGAGGCGCTCGCCAAGGCCGCCCGCCTCCAGGACATCTTCGGCAGGGACAACCTCTTCGTCGAGCTCCAGGACCACGGGATCGAAGAGCAGCACCGGATCACGCCCCAGCTGGTCGAGATCGCCCGCCGGCTCGGCGCACCGCTGCTCGCCACGAACGACAGCCACTACACGCGCCCGGAGGACGCGCAGGCGCACGACGCGCTCCTGTGCGTCCAGACCAAGGCGACGATCGACCAGCCCCAGAGGTTCAAGTTCAAGGGCTCGGGCCACTACCTGAAGACCGCCGCCGAGATGCGCCGCCTCTTCGCCGAGCTGCCCGAGGCGTGCGACAACACGCTGCTCATCGCCCGGCGAGCGGACGTCCGCATCGAGCTCGGCACGCCCAAGCTCCCCGATTTCCCCCTCCCCGCGGGGTTCCCCTCGGCCGGCGAGTACCTGCGCCACGTCACCTTCGAGGGCGCGGCGCAACGCTGGGGCGACCCCCTGCCAGACGCCGTCGTCGAGCGCCTCGCCTACGAGCTGAAGGTCATCGAGGACATGGGCTTCTCCTCCTACTTCCTCATCGTCTGGGACCTCATCCGCCACGCCAAGGAGCACGGGATACGCGTGGGCCCCGGACGAGGCTCTGCTGCGGGCTGCGCGGTCGCCTACTGCCTGCGGATCACCGAGCTCGACCCCATCCGCTACGACCTCCTCTTCGAGCGCTTCTTGAACCCGTCGCGCCTGTCGATGCCCGACATCGACATGGACTTCGACTCGCGCTTTCGTGACGAGATGATCCGCTACGCCGCCGAGCGCTACGGCCGCGACCACGTCGCCCAGATCATCACCTTCGGCACCATCAAGGCCCGGGCGTCGGTACGCGACGCGGCGCGCGTCCTCGGCTACCCCTACGCCGTCGGCGACCGTGTCGCGAAAGCCATGCCGCCCATCGTCATGGGACGCGACACGCCGCTGTGGGCGTGCCTCGCCGACGAGCCCCCGCCGGGCTACGAGGACGGCTGGAAGATCGCTGCCGAGCTGCGCACGATGGTGGCCGACGATCCCGACGTGGCCCGCGTCGCCACGGTCGCCAAGGGCCTCGAGGGGCTCCGCCGCCAGGACGGCATCCACGCCGCGGCGGTCGTCATCACGAAGGACCCGCTCACCGAGTACCTCCCCGTCCAGCGCAAGCCCGAGCCGGGCGGCGACCCCGAGGACGCCCCCGTCGTGACCCAGTACGAGATGCACGGGGTCGAGGACCTCGGGCTGCTCAAGATGGACTTCCTCGGGCTGCGGAACCTCGACGTGATCACCGACACGGTCGCGCTCATCGAGAAGGCACGGGGCTCACGCCTCGACATCGACCATGTGCCGCTCGACGACGAGCCCACCTACGAGCTGCTCCGTCGCGGCGACTCGGTGGGCGTCTTCCAGCTCGAGGGGGGGCCCATGCGCGCGCTCATGCGCGCGCTCGCCCCCACCTGCTTCGAGGACGTCGCAGCGCTGATCGCGCTCTACCGCCCCGGCCCGATGGCGGCCAACATGCACTTCGAGTACGCCGACCGCAAGAACGGCCGCAAGAAGGTGGAGTACCTCCACCCCGACGCCGAGCCGATCCTGTCGGACACCTTCGGCCTCATGATCTACCAAGAGAAGCTCATGCGGGTCGCCCAGCAGTTCGCCGGCTACTCGCTCGCCGAGAGCGACAACCTGCGACGCGCCTGCGGAAAGAAGATCCGCGAGGTGATGCGCGCCGAGCGCGAGAAGTTCGTGACGAGCGTCGAGCGCAACGGCTACGGCCGCGAGCTCGGAGAGAAGTGGTTCGACATCATCGAGCCCTTCGCCGACTATGCCTTCGCGAAGTCGCACGCCTTCGGCTACGGCCTCATCGCCTACCAGACCGCGTACTTGAAGGCCAACTACCCGACCGAGTACCTCGCAGCACTCCTCACGAGCGTGCGGGAGAACCTCGACCGCGCCGGCGTGTACCTCGCCGAGTGCCGCGCCCTCGGGATCACGGTCTCCGTGCCCGACGTGAACCGCTCGGCCGCGGACTTCACCCCGGTCCTCGGCGAGGACGGCGGCAAGGGAGCGATCCTCTTCGGCCTCGCGGCGGTCCGCAACGTGGGCACCTCGGTCGCCGAGGCCATCGTGGCCGAGCGCGAGGCGCGTGGGCCGTTCGGCGACTTCGCCGACTTCTGCGAGCGGGTGCCCATCTTCTGCTTGAACAAGCAACCGATGGAGGCCCTCATCCGGGCGGGCGCCTTCGACTCGCTCGGCCACACGAGGAAAGGCCTCCTGCACGTCCACGAGCTCATCGCCGGGCAGATCATCGCCAGGCGACGCGAGCGCGAGCAAGGCGTGCTCTCCCTCTTCGCCGCATCGGAAGGCGGGGCCGCGTCCTTCGAGCAGCCCGTCGCCATCCCCGACGTCGAGTTCGACAAGAAGGAGCGCCTCGCACACGAGAAGGAGATGCTCGGGCTCTACGTGTCCGACCACCCGCTCCTCGGCCTCGAGGCCGCGCTGCGACGCCGGGCCGACGCGTCGCTGACCGACGTCACAGAGCTCCCCGACGGCTCCATGCGGGTCTTCGCGGGGGTCATCACCGGGCTCCAGGTCAAGTGGACGAAGCGCGGAGAGCAGATGGCGGTGTTCACGCTCGAGGACCTCGAGACCTCGATCGAGGTGACCGCGTTCCCCAGAACCATGGCCCAGTACGCGGCGGTGATCGCCGACGACTCGGTGGTGACGGTGCGGGCGAGGGTGGACAAGCGTGACGACCTCCCGAAGCTGATCGCCTGGGAGATCAGCGCGTTCGCAGGCGCTCCGGCCTCGTCGTCGGAGCCGCTGCGCGTCCGCCTGCCCATGGGCGCGATGAGCGCGTCAGTGCTCGACAACTTGAAGGAAGTGCTCGCTGCGCATCACGGCGACGTGCCCGTGCACCTCTACCTCGGCAGCGCCGGCGGCAAGGGCTTCAGGCTGCCGCCCGAGTACTGCGTGGACACCTCCAACGGAGTGGTCGCCGCCTTGCGGGTGTCCGTTCCCGGGATCGAGATCCTGAAGGAAGCTCCCGCTCCGCCTCCGTCTCCCGACGCGCGCTGACGCGATCGGCGCGCTTGGCCGCGGGCGATCGGCGCGCTTGGCCGCGGGCGATCGGCGGCCTCTTGCAGCGAATTCCCTTGACGACTCGCATTGTCCCTGTATCGTGTCGGCAGCCAACGTGGGGCATTTCTTGAGAAAACGAAAGGACGGAGCCCATGAACCGTCGTGAGCTCATTCGGGCGGTTGCCGCGCACACTGCCGACGACGTGCGACATGTCGAGTCGGTGCTGTCGGGCGTGACCGACGTCATCACGGCGGTCGTGGCCAAGGGGGAGCCGGTGACCATCCAAGGCTTCGCCAAATTCGCCAAGGTCGAGCGCGCCGCCCGCATGGGCCGGAACCCCAGGACCGGCGAGGCCATCCGCATCAAGGCTTCCAAGAGGGTCCGCATCACCCCCATGAAGACGTTCAAGGAGACCGTCATGGCGCCGAGCCATGCGCCCCGTCTGGCCCGCGGCGTCTACCCGACCTCGCCCGACCTCCTCGTCGCGCAGGCCGCCGAGCGCCGCGCCGCGGCGTCGGGCACCACGTCGGCATCGGCCAAGACGACCGCCACGCGCAGCGCGACCGCCCCCCGCGCCGCGGCCAAGACGACCGCGAAGAAGGCCACCGCCACGCGGGCCGCGGCCACCACGGCGACGCGCACGGCCGCGGCCGCCAAGACCACCGCGAAGAAGGCCACCGCGGCCAAGACGACCGCGAAGAAGGCCACCGCGGCCAAGACGACGGCCAAGAAGGCCACCGCGGCCAAGACGACCGCGAAGACGACGGCCACGAAGGCCACCGCTGCGAAGGCCGCCGCCACGCGCGCGACGCGTCGCTGAGCGCGCAGGCGAGCGGAGCTCAGGCGTCCCGCCCGGGCTCGCGCCCTTCGGTCTCGCCGCGTCGCTCGAGACGGTGCGCGAACCCCTCGGCGAGCGAGAGGAGCCTGCGGCTGAGCATCCGGCTTGTCACCCGCGCCGCGGGTGAGCTGGCGGGGAGCTCGCTCGTCCACCGGACGTCCAGGCCGCCGAGCACACGCTCCTGCGCGTGCGACAGGGCATCTGCGTAGAGAGAGCGCCGGGCGCCGCCGAAGACGAGATCCACGTCTCCAGCCGACGTCGAGAGCGAGAGCGTGCCTGTCGCGTCGCCGATCCGCCGAGCCTCGTCCTCGGGCTCTCGCTCAGCGTTGGGCTCCGGCAGGGGCCGCAGCGTCGCCTCGATCCGGTCGAGGGCGCGTCCGAGTGCGTCGAGGTTGGTCGGATGGCGGGACACCACGAGCCGCAGGGGCTGGCCCGGTCCCGGCTCACCCACCACCACGAAGAGGACGCCGGAGTCGGACAACGCCCGGAGGACGGACGCGACGTCCGGCGTCCTGCCCGTCATGTCACCGCTCCACACGCCCGCCGCAGCCCCGCTTGGCCACGCCTGCCCTCCGCCCGGCGTGCGGCCGCACGTGGAGCCACAGGGCACGGTCGCGGCTGCGGCGTCTGGACGACAGACCGCTCATCCGCTCCTCCCGCCCTCTCGCCGGAGGCGTACCGACACGGCCAGGTTATAACACCGGTCCCGCAACGGCGTCGCCCGCCCCTGCAGTCGGGTGCGCGGGTTGGCGCGCCACTGGCCGGCGCGCGGCGAGCCGGCGCGCCACGAGCGGGCGCTCAGATGTCGGCCCGGGCGGCGTCGGGCTGCGCGGCCGAGTCGTAGAGCGCGAGGGTGTCGAAGACCGCGGGGGGATCGCTCCACAGCGGTCGGCCACCACCGAGGGCGACAGGAGAACCGGATCGGGCGGCGTCGATGGCGCGCCAGACCCTCTCGGGCGTGCACGGCATGGCGACGTGGCGGACCCCCAGATGGCTGAGCGCGTCGACCACCGCGTTGTGCACTGCAGGCGTCGACCCGACGGTCGCGGACTCCCCGATGCCCTTGGCCCCGAGCGGGTTCAGCGGCGTCGGGGTCACCGTGTTGGCCACCTCGAACGACGGGAGCTCGGCGGCGCTCGGCATCTCGTAGTCGGCCAGGCTCGCGGTGAGCGGGTTGCCTGCACCGTCGAAGCGCTTCTCCTCGAAGAGCGCCTGTGCCATGCCCTGCGCGATGCCTCCGTGCTGCTGGCCGGCGACGATGAGCGGGTTCACGATGCGGCCGCAGTCGTCGACCGCGACATGGCGGAGGGCTCGCACGTGCCCGGTCTCCGTGTCCACCTCCACCACCGAGACGTGGGCGCCGAATGGGAACGTCGAAGCGGCCTCTCGGAAGTCCAGCGCCGCGGCGAGCGGCCCGAGCCCCTTGGGCCATCCGGCACGGTCGCCGCCGCCGTCCCCCGCGCCCCCGGTCCCGGCCATCTCGCCGTCGGTCCCGGCCGTCGCGCCCCCGGTCCCGGCCATCTCGCCGTCGGTCCCGCCGCGCGCGGCGAGCCTCGCGATCTCCGACCATCCGAGCGCCTGCGACGGGACACCGGCGACGCCGATCTTGCCCCCCTCGAAGAGCACCACGTCCTCGGGGGCCGCCTCCAGCTCCCGTGCGACGAGCGCACGCGCCCGGCCGAGCACCTCCTCTGCGGCACGCAGCACGGCGCTCCCGCCGATCTGCAACGAGCGCGACCCTCCGGTGCCGCCGCCCCGTGGGACCAGCGCGGTGTCCGACTGCACGAAGCGGATGCGCTCGAGCGGGATGCCCAGGAGGTCCGAGACGATCTCCGAGAACGCCGTCGCATGTCCCTGTCCGTGCGCGGACGTGCCCACCCGGATCGTGGCGCTGCCGTCCTCGTGGACGTCGACCGCTCCAAGCTCCGACCCGCCGCCGGTCACCTCGACGTAGACGGACACGCCGATGCCGAGCTGGACGGGGTCGCCGCGCCGGCGGCGGGCCGCCTGCTCCGCGCGCAGCTCCTCGTAGCCGGCCAGCTCGAGGGCTCTCGAGAGCGCCAGCTCGTAGTCGCCGGTGTCGTAGGTGGTGCCCACGGCCGTCGTGACCGGCTCGGAGAACGCGGGACGCAGGTTCAGCCGCCGCAGCTCGACGGGGTCCACGCCGAGCTCGTCCGACGCGATGTCCATGACCCGCTCGAGGAGCTCGGCGGCTTCGGGGCGGCCCGCTCCCCGGAAGGCGCCCATCGGCGTCGTGTTCGTCACGACGGCCGCGGCGTCGTAGCGGATCACCGGGATGCGGTAGACGCCCTCGGCCATCATGCGGGTGGGGCCGAGGCCGAGCGCACCGCCGAACCCTCCGTAGGCGCCGGCGTCGCACAGCACGCGCCAATGCATCCCCGTGACGCGGTGCTCCTCGTCGAAGCCGACCTCCACCCACTGCACCTGCGCGCGACCGTCGGGCATGCCCATGAACGCCTCGGCGCGCGTCTGCACCCAGCGCACGGGACGGCCCAGGTGCCGGGCCGCCGCGATCACGGTCGCATGCTCGGCACCGAGCCCCACCTTGCTCCCGAAGGCGCCGCCGACGTGCGGGGCGACCACTCGCACCGCCGACTGCTCGATGCCGAAGGCGGTCGAGATGCTGTGCCACACGTCGTGGGGCATCTGGGTGGACACGTACACCGTGAGCTCGTGGCCGTCCCCGTCGTCGCCGGGCACCGCGGCGATCGCGTCCGCCTCCATGGGCACCACGGCGACGCGCTGGTTCTCGAGCTGGGCGCGGACCACCGTGCGCGCACCGGCGAGAGGGTCGGGCTCGGGCGGCGCGCGGAAGCCCGCCGCGACGTTCGTCCCGAGCGCCTCGAACTGCACGGGGGCGCCGGGCGATGCCGCCTCCACGAGGTCGACCGCCGCCTCCAGAGGCTCGTAGTCGACGAGGACGAGCTCCGCCGCGTCGATCGCGGCCGCCTCGCTCTCGGCCACCACGACCGCAACGGGGTCCCCGACGAAGCGGACCTTCTCGGTGGCGAGGGGCGGCCGTGCGCACGCCGGGTTCAGCACGAGGAACCCGCCGAGCGCGGGAAGGTCGAGGTCGCCGGCGGCGAAGGCCGCGACGACGCCCGGCGCCTCGGCGGCCGCCGCGGTGTGCACGGCGCGCACGCGCGCATGCGCGTAGGGAGATCGCACGAACGCGGCGGTGAGGCAGCCGGGGATCTTCAGGTTGCCCACGTAGCTGGCGTGCCCCGTGAGGAGGTCGGGGTCCTCCACCCTCACGACACGGTTGCCGAGCAGCGATCCAGGCATGCCAAGCGAGCCTACCGGCGGCGTCGCCGTCGACAAGGGGGCACCAGCGCTCACGGCGCAGCGCGGTGGGCGGCGCGGCGCAGCCGGTCCCCGATGGCGGCACCGAGCCCTTCGTCGGGGGGCAGCGCCACGACGAGGACGTCCAAGGCCTCGGCATCCGCCTGCTTGAGACAGCCGTAGAGGGAGCGGGCGAGGACGGCCATGTCGCCGCCCGCGTCCCAGGCCGCTGCCGCCCCCGGCGCCTCGGTCCTCTCCAAGGACAGCACGCCCACGCGCTTGCCCAGCGAGGCGAGCGCCGCTGCTCGTGGAGCCACCTCGCTGCCGGAGCACAGCTCGAGCGCAGTCGCGGGGGCGTAGTGCGATGCCAGCATGCCCGGCGCGCGCACCGTCCCACGCGTCGCGCTGCTCGCCCGCCGCCCGAGCACGGCGGCGATCGCTTCGGCGGTCACGCCGCCCGGCCGCAGGATGACCACCTCGTCTCCTTCGAACGCCACGATGGTCGACTCGACGCCCACCTCGCAGCTCCCGCCGTCCACCACCAGCTCGACGGAGCCCGCCATCCCGTCGCACACATGGCGGGCGGTCGTGGGGCTCACCTCGCCGAAGCGGTTGGCCGACGGGGCGGCCAGGCCTCCCCCGAACGCTCGAAGGATCCTCTGGGTGACGGGGTGCGCAGGCACGCGCAGCGCCACGGTGTCCTGCCCGCCGGTGACCGCGTCGAGGACCGACGGGCTCCGCTCGAGGACCATCGTGAGCGGGCCGGGCCAGAACGCCTCGGCCAGGCGGTGCGCCTGCTCGGGGATGTGCCGTGCCCAGCGGGCGAGGCTCGCTCCGCCGGCCAGGTGCACGATCAGCGGGTGGTCGGCGGGGCGACCCTTGGCTGCGAACACACGGGACACGGCCAACGGATCGGAGGCGTCGGCGGCAAGGCCGTAGACCGTCTCGGTCGGCACCGCGACGATCCCGCCGGCCCGAAGCGTGCGCACCGCGAGCCTGATCGACCGGTCGCTGCCGTCGACCACCCGGGTTCGACGTCCGGGTGCCCGGGCCTCATCCATGGCCGGCCGATGCCATCGCGCGGGGCTCGGCGGGGCTCCATCGGGCCCAGGTGCCGTCGGTGCGGCGAATCCTCCAGCAGTCGCTCCGGTCCTCGCGCTGAGCCAGGTGCACCCACTGCCCGTCGAAGAGCTCGCGCAGCACCGGGTTCCGGGCGATGACCGCGTCGAGGCGCGCGAGCGGTGCGTGGACCACGACGAGCAAGCGCATGGGCTCGTGGTACGCGCGCTCGGCGTCGTAGAGGGACTGCAGCGGCAGGCCCACGCGCAGGTCCCCGCCCTCCCCCAGGACCACGCCGATCCCGGCGACGACGTTGTGTGCCGTCTTGTCGCCTGCGGACAACACGGCCGGGTCGACGGTCGAGAAGTAGTACTGGGCGTTGATCCAGTGCGCCACGACCATCGGAGCGGTGAGGATGGTCTCGAGCGCCGCGCCGTCGGCGTCGACCTGCGGATCGTAGGAGTGCAGGAAGCACCGGCCCTCCAGGTCCAGGCCGGCGGTGAGCTCCCGGGGACCGACGACGAACGCGGCGTTGCGGGCGAGGCCCCACTCGGGGCGGACCTGCGCCCAGTCGGCGGCGCGTTCGGCGGGCAGGCGCGTGCGGGCACGGCTCCCGCCGGCGGGCAGGAAACGGCGGCGCTCCGCCGCGGCGGCGGCGCCAGCATGCTCGAGGGCCGACTGCAGCTCGGCGACCGCGTCGCGGTGGGTCGACGGGACGAGGTGGGCGTCGAGGATGCCGACCGTGTCGGTGGCGGTGTCGTGCTCGCCCGCGACGAAGACGGTCCCGTCGGGCACGACGATGCCTCGCTCGGCGAGCAGGCGACGGGTGGTCGGGCGGTTCAGGATCGCGGCGGCGGCACGGGCGCTCGGTCCGCCCCGGTTCCCTCCGCAGGCGCCGCAGTCGAGCGAGGAGGCGTAGGGGTTGTTCTCCGTGGTGCTGCCGTGCCCGCACAGCAGCACCACGGAGGCGAACAAGCGGGTGAGACCCATGGTGGTGAGCGCCGTCTGGGCGTACAGGGCCTGCTCCTCGTCGCCCATGGCGTCGAACTGCGGGTCCGCGTCGACGACCGTGTCGGAAGGAGGGACCAAGACCCGCTGCGCCCAGCTCCGCGCCGCCTTGTAGCGGCCCGGAGCGAGCGTCTTGGCGATCGCGATCGGTCCGGCGACGAATCCGGCGGCCTCTGCGAGGACGAACTGGGAGGCGGCCCCCTTCCTGGCGCTGCCGAACGCGCCGCGAGCCCCGGCGAGCACCTGCCTGCCGGCGAGGGCACGGCCCGCGCTCCCGCGTGCGCCGCCGGCCGGTCGCTCGACCATCTCCGAGGTCGGCCGAACGAGTGCCGGGCACAGGTCCACCGTCTCGGCGGATCCCCAGGCGCGGTAGCGGATGGGCAGGGCGAAGAACCCGGCGAACCCCAGCGTCTCGTAGGGGCCGGCGGCTTCGAGGTGGCGCCGGAGCGGTTCGGAGCGGGTGTCGATGCAGAAGACCGCCTGCGCCGCAGGGTGGCGCACCTCTGGGGTCACGGGTTCTTGGTCCGGCGCGCCCGGCGCGGCCAGCGCGGCCAGCGCGGCGAGCAGCCGGTCGCGGTAGTGATGCTCGTAGGCAGCGAGCCACACCCGCGCCGCCCTGGTCGCGTCCAGGCACGACAGCCGTGCCGTCACGTCCTCGGGCATCCCGGCGGCGCCGACGCCGGTGGGTCCGCGCACAGCCATCTTCGAGCCGCCACGCGGCGCTCGGCGCCCCTGGTTGCCCAGACCGGGCTTGCGCGCCAAGGACGAGGCCAAGGACGAGGAGGACGAGAGGAACACCGCTTCGTAGCAGAGCCGCACGGCGAGGTAGTCGACCAGGTGGAGGGCCGGGCCGGGCTCCTGCGGAGCTGCCCACCGAGATCGCCACTTGGCGTGGCCGGCCCAGCCGGGCATGCGCCCGAGGTGGCGAGCGAGCTCGGACGTGCGGGCGGCCTCGGGGATGCCGAGGAGGTCCAAGCACCCGAGAATTGCCGCTTCGGCGTCGGCCCCGAGCTCGGCCAGTCGCTTGCGGCCGGCACGCCCGGCGACGGATCGCGCCGCCGGGTCGTACACGACGACCTGGCGCCACGCGGCGTAGAAGCCCCGGGCACCATCGTCGGGAACCACGCCCGCGACGTAGGCCGCGCACCACTTCGCGACGTGGCGGTCTACGGCCTCTGCGACGTTCGTGCCGAACGCACGGTCATGGCGCTCGGCGGCGGTGGACGCCCGCGGCCGGCGTCCTCCCCTGCCATCCGCGTGCTCGGCACCGGTGCGCGTGGCGCGCTCGGGCGCATGCTCGTCGTCGAGCGCGGCCCGCAGTTCGGCTGCAGTGACCCGCTTGTCGGCATAGGCCTGAACGAACATCGCCGAGGACGGGTACCCGGCGATCCCGAGCGTGCGGCCAGCGTGCGCGACGGCCTCGTGAAAGGGCATCTGGCGCAGGTCCCACAGCGGGTTCACCGCGACGAAGGTGGACAGCGGCCACAGCGGGGCGACCACACGCGCCGCCTCGTCGACCTGGCCGAGCAGGCGGGCCCGGGCGGCCCCTCGATCGTCGCGGCTCATGCTGCGCTCTCCTCCCACGCGCCCTCGAGCGCCGGGGCGTGCGCGCCCCCCTCGGCCCGAACGGCACGTCCTGCTCCCCCTCCCGCTCGCACGAAGGCCGCCGCCGGCCGCGGGGAGGTGGCATCGACCAGGACCGCCACGAGGCGCCGGTGCACAGAGGGCAGCCGGGTGACGGCGGCCGTGGCCAGCCCGGACCCGGCGAGGGCAGCCAGCCACCACGGGCTGAGCACACCGACCCCGACGGCGGGAAGGGACGGACCGATCCAGCGCCCGAGACCCGCGAGGACGAGCCCATACGCCGCGCCGGCACCCAGCAGCGCGGTCGCCCACACGAGCGCCCCGCGGGTCGAGGCGGGGGCACGTCCCCACCACGACCACGATGCCGACGCGGCCGTGCCCGCAGCGAAGACGAGCAGCACCACCGCGCCGCGGTCGGCGAGCACCTGAGGGAACGCGGCCACCACGGCGACGGTCGCCGCCGCCGCTGCTGCAGACACCGCTACCCGGGCCGCTCGGGGCATCACGGCCGACGGCACCACGGGCGCCTCGCCAGTGCGGGGCACCTGTGCGCCCGACCCGAAGAACAGCGTGGCCTTGTACAGGGCATGGCCGATCAGGTGCACGACCGCAGCGAGGTAGGCACCTACCGTGCACTCGGCCACCATGAATCCCATCTGGCCCATCGTCGAGAGCACCAGGGCGCCCTTCACGTCCGCCTTGCGGACCATGGCCTGCGTCGCGACGGCGGCGGTGACCGCTGCGACCGTGAACACGGCTGCCATGGCCAGCATCGAACCGCCGGTGAGCACCCCCAGGCGCACGAGCAGCACACCGCCGCCGTTGACCACGCCGGCGTGCAACAGCGCGGAGGTCGGGGTCGGCGCCGACACCGTGCCAGGGAGCCACCTTCCGAGCGGGCCCTGCGCGGAGCGGGTCAGGACGGCCACGGCGACGAGGAGCGCGACCGGCGTCGCCAGGCCGCCCAGGTGTGCCGCTGCCAAGCGCAGCGCGTCTGGGGACGCGAGATCGACGTTTCCGGCTCGCAGCCACACGAGGGCCAGCGCCACGACCACCGCCAGGTCACCGACCGCGAACATCCGGACAGTGCGCCTCGCCGCCGCCCGCACCCCCGGCAGGTCCGGGCGGCATCCGAGCGCGACCACGAACGCCGCCCCGGCGACCACCCAGGCGCCGACCAGCACCGTCGCGGTCGCCGACGCGCACACGACCGCCATCGCCGCCACCACCACACCCGCCGCGGCCAAGAACCTCCGCCCCGTGCGGTCGCCTTCGAGGTAGCGGAGCGAGAAGCTCTGGACGACGGCACCGACCACGCAGACCAGGAGCACCAAGGTGACGGTGAGCTGGTTCGCCCACAGGCCGACCACCACCTGCCCGTGCCCTCCGTCCACCGCTGCCACGAACGGGCCCTGCAGCGCCACCACCACGACGGCGGTGCCCGCCAGGAGCGCCGAGATCCACCCGAGGCGTGCTGCTGCCCGGTGGCCGCGCTCCCCCCTGCCCACGACCGACGCGGCGGCACCGGCGAGCGGTGCGGCGGCCGCACCGGTCAGGCACAGCTCCCCGAGCACGCTCCATTGTACGATTTGCATCTCGTGAATCGTAGAGCTCTACTTGTCGGGCCTGCAACTCGCCACCCTGGAGCTGGCAGCCGTTCTCCGTAGCCCGTTTCACGAGCGCAGCTACCATTGGGCCATGGTGGGGCCTAGGCAAGAGCCAGGCGGCGCGACGAAGCCCACTTGGACGTTCCTCTCCAACCACGGTCACGTGCTGGTCTGCATCGCCACCGATCCCGGAGTCCGCGGCCGCGACATCGCCGCGCGCGTCGGGATCACCGAGCGTGCCGCCCAGGCGATCATCGCCGACCTCGTCAGCGAGGGCTACGTCACGCGCACCCGGGTCGGCCGGCGGAACCACTACGACATCGATCCCGACCGGCCGTTGCGCCACCCCGTCGAGCAGTCCCACAGCATCGGCGAGTTCCTCCACGTCGTGGCCGGGATCGACACTCCGCGGCGCCGCAAGGCGACCGCCTCGTGAACTGAGCCGTACGGCGACCTCCTCGTGAGCTGAGCCGCCCGCTCGGGGCCGCCCATTGCACAGCCCCACCCATCGAGACACCCCCGGCGGCGTGGCGACATCATGCGAACTCGCACACACGAAGTGTTCTTCTTTCTTAGAGCTAGTGTGGTCGCGTGCGCAGACGACGGCGTGCATCCGAACCGCCGGAGCCCCTCGGGCGGCCCGGAAGCCGGGGGCGGGGGAACTCGGCCCACCCATCACGACGGTGGGCGCAGGTGGAGCACCCCTACGCCGGCGACACGGCGGTGCTGGCCACCAAGCACGGCAAGCTCCCGCTCATCGCTCCGCCGCTGGCACACGCCGTCGGTTTGCGGGTCGAAGCCGTCGCCGTGGACACCGATGCCCTCGGCACCTTCACCGGCGACGTCCCCCGCCAGGGGCCGCCGCTCGACACGGCCATCGCGAAGGCGCGCCTCGGGATGGGCGCTGCCGGCCGTGCCCTCGGCGTGGCCTCGGAAGGCAGCATCGGCCCGGATCCCGCCATGCCGCTCGTGCACGTCGACCGGGAGATCGTCGTCCTGGTCGACGACGCGAACGGGATCGTGGTGTGGGAGAGCCATTCGAGCTGGGACGTCGTCGCCAGATCGACGAGCGCCGGCCCCGATGAGGACCTCGGACCGTTCCTCTCCCGGATCCATTTCCCCGAGCACCAGCTGATCGTCCGGCCGAACCGCGCAGCGGTGCACCCGATCCACAAGGGGATCTGCCGCCTCGAGCACCTCACCGCCGCAGTCGCCGAGTGCGCCGCCGCGTCCACCGACGGCATGGCCCGGGTCGAGACCGACCTGCGAGCTCACGCCTGCCCGTCGCGCCGCGCCGTGATCGCCCGCGCCGCCGAACGGCTTGCCCACCGCATCGCCAGCCGCTGCCCTGCCTGCGGCGCGCCGGGCTGGGGCCGCGTGGACGTCGTCCTCGGGGTGCCGTGCGCCCGGTGCGGGACGGAGGTCGCCCGACCGCGGGCGGAGATCGACGGCTGTGCCGCCTGCGAGCACCGCCAGACGCGGTCGCTCGTCGCCCCCGAGGTCCGCGCCGACCCCGAAGAGTGCGCCTTCTGCAACCCGTAGGGGGCCCAGAGGGCTCCGGGGGCACGACGGCGAAGGGCGACGGCGACGCACGGTGCACGCTCAGGGCAGGGCACTCGGAACTGCACGCTCGGAACTGCACGCTCGGAACTGCACGCTCGGAACAGGGCCCCGGTCGCGTAGGTTGAAGCTCCAAGGACTCGAACGGCCAAGGGAGGATCGCCATGCCTGCAGTCACCGTCGACGACGTGCTCGCGCTCGAGCGCATCGGCACCCCCGACCCGCTCACGACCGAGCTGCGCGCGGTGCGCCAGGTGACGACCGCGCCACACGGCCTCGAAGGCGAGGGCTTCCCCGTGCGGCGCGCGTTCGCCGGCGCCTCGCTCGCAGACCTCGACCCCTTCGTCCACATGGACCAGATGGGCGAGATCGACTACGCCCCGGGCGAGCCCAAGGGAACCCCCTGGCACCCGCACCGGGGCTTCGAGACCGTCACCTACATGATCGACGGGACCTTCCAGCACCAGGACTCCATCGGCGGGGGCGGCCTCATCGCAAACGGCGCCACCCAGTGGATGACCGCGGGCGCGGGCATCCTCCACATCGAACGACCTCCCGAGGACCTGGTGGTCTCCGGCGGGCGGTTCCACGGCATCCAGCTGTGGGTGAACCTGCCCAAGCGGGACAAGTGGGTACCGCCTCGTTACCAGGGCATCGAGCCGCACACAGCGACCCTGCTCTCCTCGCCCGACGGGGGCGCGCTCCTCCGGGTGATCGCAGGGGACGTCGACGGCCACCGGGGTCCCGGCGTCACCCACACCCCGATCACGCTCGTGCACGCCACGATGAGCCCGGGCGCGCGTGTCGTGATCCCGTGGCCCCGCGAGCGCAACGCGCTCGTCTACGTGCTCGCAGGGCGCGGCAGCGTCGGCGGGGAGGGCCGGCCCGTGCACACCGGCCAGCTCGCCGTGCTCGGTGCCGGCAATGCGCTGGCCATCACGGCAGACCCTTCGCAGGACTCGTCCGCCGCAGCGCTCGAGGTCCTCGTCCTCGGCGGAGAGCCGATCCGCGAGCCCGTCGCCGCCTACGGCCCGTTCGTGATGAACACCCGAGAGGAGCTCGCTCAGGCCTTCGAGGACTTCCATGCCGGGCGGCTCGGAACGATCCCCGCCGAGCACATCGGCCACTGAGCCGCCGACCGAGGAGGGAGAGCACCATGACGACCGCGGTCATCGTCGACGCCGTGCGGACCCCGGGGGGAAAGCGTAACGGCGCCCTCGAGAACTGGCACGCGGTCGACCTCGCCTCCGAAGCGCTCGGGGCGCTCCAGGCGCGCAACGACCTGGACCCCGCGCTCGTCGACGACGTCATCATGGGCTGCGTCATGCAGGTCTCCGAACAGTCGCTCAACGTCGCGAGGAACGCGGTCCTCGCAGCCGGTTGGCCCGAGTCCGTCCCGGCCACGACGGTCGACCGCCAGTGCGGCTCGTCCCAGCAGGCGATCCATTTCGCCGCCCAGGGGGTGATCGCCGGCGCCTACGACATCGTCGTGGCCGCGGGCGTCGAGAGCATGACCCGCACCCCGATGGGGTCCTCGATCGTCCCGGGCCTCGGGATGCCGTTCGGTCCGCGCATGGTGGACCGCTACGCCGAGCGCGGCGGGCTCGTGAACCAGGGCATCTCCGCCGAGATGATCGCCGACCACTTCGACATCAGCCGCGACGAGCTCGACCGGTACTCGCTGGGGAGCCACGAGCGCGCGGCGAGAGCGACCGCCGAGGGGCGCTTCGAGCGGGAGATCGTCCCCGTGGCGGTGCGCGGCGACGGGGGCGAGGAGACCGGCGTGATCCTCACGGCGGACGAGGGCATCCGGCCCGACACCTCGCTCGACGCACTCGGCCGGCTCAAGCCCGCCTTCACGCCCGACGGCAAGGTCACCGCCGGCAATTCGTCCCAGATCACCGACGGCGCGTCCGCCGTGCTCATCATGAGCGAGGAGCGGGCGAACGCGCTGGGCCTCACCCCGAAGGCGCGTCTCGTCGCGTTCGCGCTCGCCGGCGTGGACCCCGTCATGATGCTCACCGGCCCGATCCCCGCCACGCGCTCCGCGCTCGAGCGGGCGAAGCTCTCGCTCGACGACGTCGACCTCTTCGAGATCAACGAAGCGTTCGCGTCCGTCGTGCTCGCCTGGGAGCGCGAGATCCACCCCGACATGGGCAAGGTCAACGTGAACGGCGGGGCCATCGCCCTCGGTCACCCGCTCGGCGCGACGGGGGGCAAGCTCATGGCGACCCTCGTGCACGAGCTCGACCGCTCCGGCGGCCGCTACGGCCTCCTCACCATGTGCGAGGGCGGCGGCCTCGCCAACGCGACCCTGATCGAGCGCCTGGGGTAGGTCCGTCCGCGAGCCTGCGCGCGCGGACCCTCCGGCGAGCGCCTTCGCTAGGCTCGTTCGTCGGTGTCAGACCACGCACAGCCGCTCTCGGCCTGGCAGCGCTGGCTCTCCCGGCGAGCGCTCATCCTGCACCTCGCGCTCTTGGTCTGGTTCCCCGGCTGCCTCGTCGCCTTCTGGTGGCAGGTCCACCGGGCGCTCGGTGGCAACGCCCTCTCGTACCTCTACTCGGTCGAGTGGCCCGCGTTCGCCATCGCCGGGGTCTGGGTGTGGTGGCAGCTCGTGCACACCGAGCCCTCGCCGGTCGGACGCCCGTCGCATGGGCGGATCGCCGGGATCGTCCCTGCGCCGGTCGGAGGGGCCCAGGTCGGAGGGGCCGCGCGGCCGCACCCGGTGCGGCGCCGGGAGCAAGAGGACCCCGAGCTCGCCGCGTACAACGACCGCCTGGCGCGCCTGGCCGCCGAAGGCCCGAAAGGATGGAGACGCCGGTGAGCGCAGAGAACCTGCGGAGAGCAGCGAG